>JBNKUW010000018.1:0-25029 GCA_050298835.1 Marivivens sp. | reverse complement strand
CATCGGTTGCCCGGCTAAAAGGCAGGTCAAGTGATTGGCCCGGTTGCAACACCTGTACCTTGACGTGGGGAGCGATATTGGCTGCATGCTTAGCGAAATCTTGGGGAGGTTGTGACAGGAACCATGGTCGGAACAAGCCAAAGCCAATGGTGAAGGGGCAACCGTTTACAAAGGCCGCCTGGTCGACATCGCTTCGATCAAACAAGCCGAAGTGATTGTGAAACAGTCCGAATTGATCGCAGGCAGCTAATTCGGAACGGCCGGACTTTCGGGTCCGGCCTATTCCAACGGGACGCAGATGAGCGTCACCAGATCCTCAGCTTCCGTTGAACGAGGATCCGTTCTGTAAAGCTCGTAGCTGGGCGCGTCGCGTCGGGTCTCACCGCTTTCGGGCAACCATTCTTCTCGCAGGAATTGGTAAGCATTCTCCAGCCGGTCATGCGATCCTGCGAATTGCAGAACGACATAGCGCCCCCCGACCAGTTTGAAATCGATCATGGGTGCGGGAATTTCGAATTCATCCGGCACGGTATAGCCACCGAATGACCGCAACTTTTCTGTCGGGACCTGTTCAGGATCGTCTAAGTGAGCAGCCAGTATTGGCCCCTTCTCAGACAGCCCCAAACGCTCCAGCCGCTGACTTACTTCGTCAATTGCAGGACCAATTTCGCAATAGTCTCCAATATGCTGAATCGCAGCCATGCGCCTTGGGCCGAATTCGCGTATCATAATGTCGTACATAAAATCTAACTCCACCAAGACATCAAAAACAAACTGCCCCAAGTTGATTCATGAAAAACTCTATTCAACTATTCCACACTTCACCGGTACATGTCGCGAGATTCGAGCATGTCAGAAATCAGAACAGCCTGAAATTGCCGATATTCCATACCGTGCGCGAAGATTGGCTTGACCGCGCGAAATCCGGAATTGACTCTGAACTTGAGCGTGAAGTGCTTGATGCGTTTCGAGACTCGGGACCCGCGCTATGCAGTTGTTCGACATTGGGTCCACTTGCTGAACGCGCAGGCATAACCCGGATTGACCGTCCTATGATGGAAGAAGCCGTCGGAGCCGATTCCGTCGTTTTGGTCTATTGTCTTGAAAGCACAGCAGAAACGAGCGTAGCGCTTGCTCGGAAAGTCGGGCTGACAGTCACGCCTTTACCGCTGCTTGACGCCTGGGATGCGTTCGCGTCAGGGAACCAGCAAGCCTATGCCAGAGAAATCGCTGCAGGTGTCACAGCGCATGCCGCAAAGGCACCGCCCCGCACGGTGTACCTTTTGGGACAAGCGTCGATGGACGTGGCCGTGCCTCTCCTATCACATGAAATTGACGTGCGGACGCCTGCCGACAGTGCATTTCGGGCTGCCATGAAAAAGGCGGGGTATTCCCCCGCCTGATCAGGTCCAAATCTGCGTTCGACTTAGTAATCGCGCAAGAACACGGTTCCGTACACGCATTGAACAGCACAGTCGCTAGCGTCATGCCCCGAATTATCCAAGGACAACGACATAGCCGCTGCTGGGCCTTCGAAACGGGGGTCATCACACTCCATATCGTTTGGATAGGCCCCGTTGTCGTCACCGAAATCAATCGCGGCACAAACGGTCGCGGCTCGTGCTTCGGCATAATCCCAAAGCTTTACCTGACCAGCTTGATAGGCTTCCGCACAATCGGTCGCATCAGCGCCGACGTAGGTCCAGCTTACGCTGGTCGCCATTTCAGCCCCAAAGAACCGGCGGTCATCACATTCACCGTCCAGCGCCCATTCGCCGGAGTCATTGCCAAAGTCGATCCCATCAACCTTAATCGACGGCATCGCGCCACCGCCTTGGCCACCTTTCCCACCGGGAGAAGGTAGCGCTGCGCCATTCGCACCACCAGACAAAGTAATCCGTCCGCTTTCGAAGGCAGTCCGGCAGTCAGTTGCGTCATGCATGATATCCGCATCCAGGAGGGGCGTTGTAGTCATGCCCGGACCTTCGAACCGCGGGTCGTCACATTCACCGTCGTTTGACCACATCCCGCCGTCATCACCGAAATCGACGGACTGAGCGGACGCAGGTACTGCTGCGGACATCAAAAGTGCTAGTGCTAAAAAACTGGTTTTCATCGGAAATCTCCTCGAATGCGCTAAAATGATCCTGCCAAAGCCCCTCAATACAGGCAACCGAAAGGTCGATTTTTAGGGCTGGAAATTCAGAATACCTCCCCCCGAGGCATCTGCCGAGTTGCAAACACCCGCCATGCGGCCTTATATCCCCCAACGAACAGGTGCCCAAACAAGAGGCGAGTCATGACGATATACCTCGAATTCGAGAAACCACTGGCCGAAATCGAGGGGAAGGCCGAAGAGCTGCGTGCCCTTGCCCGATCCAATCCGGAAATGGATGTAGAAAAAGAAGCAGGCGCGCTCGACAAGAAGGCCGAAGATATGCTCGGCCAGCTTTACGGCTCTCTGACTGCATGGCGGAAGTGTCAGGTCGCACGTCATCCTGAGCGTCCCCACTGCAAAGACTATATCGAAGCGCTGTTTACCGATTACACACCGCTGTCCGGTGATCGTAACTTTGCCGAGGACGCCGCCGTTCTGGGTGGGCTGGCCCGATTGAATGGCAAACCGGTTATGGTGATCGGCCACGAAAAAGGCCACGACACCAAGAGCCGCATTCAACACAACTTTGGCATGGCGCGCCCTGAAGGCTACCGCAAAGCGATCCGGCTGATGGATCTAGCGGACCGCTTTGGTGTTCCGGTTGTTACATTGATCGACACCACCGGCGCTTATCCGGGCAAAGGTGCCGAAGAGCGCGGTCAGTCCGAAGCCATCGCGCGTTCGACGGAAAAATGTCTGGCAGTCAAAGTTCCTGTCGTCACCGTTATTATTGGCGAAGGCGGATCTGGTGGTGCTGTGGCATTTGCAACAGCTAACCGCGTAGCAATGCTCGAACATTCGATCTACTCGGTGATTTCTCCCGAAGGCTGTGCATCGATCCTTTGGAAAGATGCAAACAAGATGCGCGAAGCTGCCGAAGCTTTGCGTTTGACGGCCCAAGACCTCAAAGAACTCGGCGTAGCTGACCGGATCATCAAGGAACCCGTTGGCGGTGCACATCGTGACCCCAAAGGGGCGATGGCCTCTGTCGGGAAAGAAATCGAAGACATGCTCACCGAACTGTCTGGCCAGTCCGGCGAAGAAATCCGGAATAATCGTCGCAAGAAATTCCTTGCGATGGGCGCGCAAGGGCTCGCGTCCTGATTTCAGGTTAGCTCGTAGGTCACAAATATTTCGGTCGGGTCTGACAACGCGTGCAGAGCCGACCATAAAGGCGGATCGATGTCGTCCGCTTCGAATTCGACTGCCTTGGCGCCGATTTGATGAGCTTTGTGCAGGCACCACTTGATGCCTGTTTTGACCTCATCGGTTGTCCCGCCTATCCAACCAGCTTCGATGATACCGGCTCGCATGCCCCTAAGGGACGCAAACCCGGAACCGATTGTCACGGCAGAACCGGCTTCGATAGCGTCACCGAATGCACGACGAAGATTGGCGGGACGTACCGGCGGATTGTCTGAAGAACAGTCCATGTAATACGCCCAGTGGGCCTCGAACCATGTCTCCCAGTCGCTTCCTTCAACGGGCTTTACTTTTAGCCTTGGGAAATGCTCCGGCTCTATCCGAAAGAGCGCGGTTTTCTTGACCTCTGCCCAACCTTCCGGTCGTAGAGCAGACCCTTCGGGGAGCGTCACCCTAAGGCGTTCGTAGCCATCTGGCACTTCTGCATCCGAAAGATCATCAACAGGTGTAAGTACGGACTCATCAACATACGCCGCTGCGGGATGCAGCGTATTTTGCTGAAGGCGGATCATTCCGTCACCTCGAACCCCGCTTCGGCCATCAGAGCGTTGGAACGGGTTTCGATAGCATCTTCCAGTTCCTTCATGAAATCGCCGATCCGTTTACCCGGTTCGATCCTTGGAAGGAACTCGATGACGGCTGTACCACGACGACGCATGATCCCGTGCCCCGGCCAGAAAAGCCCAACGTTGCACGCAACTGGTACGCAATCTTGGCCCATTTCTTTATAAAGAACACCCGAGCCGATTTTATAAGGCCGCGCCTCTCCTGGTGGGACACGTGTGCCCTGCGGAAAGATGATAAGCTGGCCGGGCTCCTTCCGGCCGGACGCAACATCCGCCACCATTTTTTTGATCGCTAAGCCGCGCTTTCCACGATCTACAGCAACGCATCCCATACCCACTGCATATTGACCGACGATCGGTGTCCACAGCAGTTCCTTCTTCATAATGAATTTGCCGCGTGGCACGGCCGAATAAATCAGAATGATATCAAGGAAAGATTGGTGTTTACCAACGACGAGAACCTCATCGGAGGGCGGCGTTCCACGAATTTCAGTCTTTAGACCAACGATCCAACGCGCCAGAAACCGAACAGTTTTACACCAAGCGTGCGCCGCCGCGAATGCCCCGTTCCGATGAACAAGCGCCCAAGGCGCAAAGACCAACGCATAAACGGCCATCAGCCCGTAGGCTATAACCAGAAATATCACCGAGAGGATCCACTGAATGGCATTCTTCATGATTGCGTCCTCAAGGTTCGAAGCGCCGCAGCGCGGGTAGCAAAAAAGGCAACGATGGCAGCAAGCGGTGGAATAATAAAGGGAACAAACCAACCGCCCCCCTGAAAACCGAGGCCGGTCAGGAATCCACCTGCCACCTCTGTTTTTGGAAGGAACAAAACAGCAAGCATTCCAGCGATCATACCACCAGCAGCGCCGCTAAATGCGCGGATCGTAAATCGGCGAACGAAAGCACCCGCGATATACAGATCCCTGGCGCCAACCAGTCGCATCACGCGAATGACTTGCGCGTTCGCAGCCAATGCCGCTTGGGCGGCGAGGGTAATCATAGACGCGGTCGCCGCCGCGATCAGTGCAATCGATACATAGCCCAGCAACCTCAATCGCCCAGCAGCCGCAACGAGCGGCTCACGCCATCGCGTGTGATCATCAAGAATACCGCCAGGAACCTCGGCTTGAAGACGCGCACGCAGCCCCACCGGATCGTAGCCGTCTCCTTCTTCAACAATCTCAATCAACCGCGGAATTGGGAGAGCATCGATAGGCAGGTCAGGTCCGAACCATGGCTCCAAAAGGCTTTGCTGTTCTTCAGCCGTCATCGGTCGCGCAGACGCAACGCCGGGTGTCGTTTCAAGCACTCTGATGGCGGCAGCTTCCTGCGCAGACAATTGATCTGCGGGTGCAGATATCCGCAGCGTAGACGTCCGCGCCAATTCTGCCGACCATCGGTCGGCCAAACGTCCGGTCGCCAAAGACAGCGCCAGCGCAAAAACCGCAAGGAACGCCATCGCCGCTGACGTAAAAAGGGTCAAACGCGCAGTAAAACCTGTCGGAGGAACCGTCCGGTCAGCTAAGGGATCACCTGCGAGGATCGAAACATATCGCCTAAGGTTCCCGCTCATAGGTCCACTCCTGCCACCTGCAACCGACGATTGGTCAATCGAAGGAGCCGCGCTTGAACCTGCGCTTTGGAAGCGCGGATTAGATTCATATCATGGGTCGCAATCAGGACCGCTTTGCCCATTTTATTGAGCTCCACCAAAAGCTGGAGCAACCGCTGGGACATTTCCCAATCGATGTTCCCGGTCGGCTCATCTGCGATAATTACGTCCGGAGACACAATAACCGCCCGTGCTAATGCGGCCCTTTGGCGTTCACCGCCGGAAAGCTCTGGTGGGCGCTGGGACGCCTGATGGGTCAATCCGACCCAGCGAAGCAAATCCTCAAGGTAGTCACCTGCCTCTTGTGCCCTGCCAGCTACGGTCAAAGGAAGCGCGATATTTTCGGCGACAGACAGATGGTCCAGAAACTGGCAATCCTGATGCACCACTCCGATCTTGCGACGCGCGGTGGCAACGTCATCACGTTCCATTTCCCGCGCGCTTTGCCCGAAAAGCCGCACATAGCCCGAAGTGGCAATCAATTCGCCATAGCACAATTTGAGCAACGTGGTTTTTCCTGCACCAGACGGTCCAGTTAAAAATTGAAACGACCCCGGGGCAAGGGTCAGGGAAACATCGGAAAACAGCTCCCCTCCGCCATATGAATAGGCTACCCGATCCAACTCAATCACGAAAAAATCCTTTTCTACCCCGCGTCGCTGTGTTCTGCCTAAAACACAGTCGGATTTCAATCATGCGACTTTTGTGTTGGCGTGCTTTCGCTTTTCCTAGTTCTGACAGATTGTTACAAATACAGCGACAATAAGATACTGTCCGTTGGGACGGGACAGTGGAGAAATTCGAATGCGGCTGATCTGCCCGAATTGTGATGCACAATACGAAGTGCCAGACGATGTCATTCCCGAGACAGGTCGGGATGTCCAATGTTCTAACTGTGGCCATACGTGGTTCGAAGGCCCTGAAGCGGAAAGCGAACCCGCGCCGCCACCGATTGAAGAACCTGTAGCCGAGCCCGACGTCATAGAAGACGGCGAAGCGGAAACCCCGATCGCATCCGTTGAAGAAACCGAAGCGCCCATAGTCGCGCAGGAAGACGAGACTGACGAAGAGCTTCTCTATTCTTTCGATGATCCCGATGACGAAGAGCAGGAACTCGCTCCGCCACCGATTTCGGCACCGCGTCGCCCTCGACGGACCATAGATCCGGAAATCGCGTCAATCCTTCAGGAAGAAGCAGACAGAGCCGAAGAGCGTCGGCGTCACGACGATCAGGATCCGATGGAAAGCCAGCCGGACCTTGGGCTTGAAGAACCGTCCGATCCCGAAGCGCGCAGGGCCGAAGAAGCCCGCCGTCGCATGTCCCTGCTCAAAGGGGAACCCGAGGTTAACGAAAGCAGCGCACGAAGTGACCGCCTACCCGATATCGAGGAAATCAACTCGACCCTTCGGTCGACCTCTGACCGCAATGGTGATTTCGACGATGCAGGACCGACCGAGGCAGTCGTCGCCAAACAACGTAGCGGGTTCCGTACAGGATTCCTCGGCGTCGTTCTGGGAACATGCATCGCGGCTGGCGTTTATATCTTCTCGGAACAGATCGGAACAATGGTCCCGCAGCTCTCACCAAGCATGGAGCAATACAGTGCTTGGGTAGACGCAAAACGCGTTGCGTTCGACAGCTGGGTGCGTGATTTCATCGTACCCTCTGAGGACGCGCAGTAGTCAGAAGCGGTTCAATAGCCTGCGCAGGTAATCAAGCTCTTCCTCCGGTCGGTCCAATTCGGCTGATCGGCGGCGGATTTCGTCCATGAGATCATCTGCGCGGCGGTAAACCTCTTCGTCCTGCAACAGGTTCTGATCTGTGTCGGATTGACCCGAAGTGCCAAGCTGGCGTCCCAGCGGGTCGCTTTGACGCGGAAGAGCCTGACCTGCTTGGGTATCCGTCTGTCCGTCCTGACCATTCTGGTCTCGCTCGGCTTGAGTGATTGCTTGACCAAGTTCCCTCAGACCTTCGCGCAGTGCATCCATCGCATCTGCCTGACGATCAATAGCTTCAGCTAGATCACCGTTACGCAGCGCTTCTTCGGCACGGTCCATCGCCCCCTCTGCACGTTCCAGTGCACGGCGCGCGGCTTCTGCTGCTTCACCTGACAGGCTTGGTAGATTGCCGCGCTGTTCTTCCAGAAGATCGCGCAGCGCTTGCTGCCGCTCAGAAAGGCTCTGGCCATCACCTTCTCCGTCAGATTCCTGCCCTTGCCCCTGATCGCTGTTGAACTGGTCTTGAAGATCCCGAAATGCGTCGTCCGAGAGTTGCTGTTGATCTCGCAGCGTATTGCCCAGATCCTCCATAGATTGCTGCCCTGGCGTCTGCGGGCCACCCTGCCCTCCGCCTTGTGTCATCTGCATGTTTTCCATGAGCTGATTGAGCTGCTCCATCAACTCAGCGGCCTCGGCCATGCGGCCTTCTTCCATGAGCTCCTGAATGCGATCCATTAGCGCGTTGAGTTCGTCCTGTGTGAACTCAAAACTTTCCGCCTGTGAATCCGGCTGGTCGGTACCGTCGTTGGACTGGTCCATTTGATCGGCAAGCATTTGCATATAGTCGTCGGTTGCGTCCCGAAGATCATCCATAAGTCGCTGGATTTCTTCCGGGCTTGCGCCGTTCCGCATGGCTTCGGCCAATTGATCCTGTGCCCGTTGAAGCCGCGCACGCGCATCAGCAAGTGATCCATCCTCAAGCTCTAGCGCCAGATCCCAGAGGGTCTTAACAACGGCTTGCTGTTCCGCATCAGTCAAATCGCCGTCTTCGTACTTCGCCTCAAGGCTTTCGATTACGTCGCGGAAAATCGCGGCATGTGCCGGATTAGAAAACAAGCCCTCAGGCTGGTAGGACACCGCCCGAAGCAAACGTGCCACCCGAGCGGCGTTCTGTTTCGACCACATCAGGTCGCGCCGCAGTTCAACCACTGCCTTTGCAACCGGTTGAAAGAACCTTCGACCAGGCAGAACCATTTCAGAGACCGGAGTCTGTCCTGTTTGGCCATTTGCGTCTGTTACCTCAAACACCACCTGAACCGGCATGTTCGCAAGAAGGTATTCGCTGAAATCTTCGACAAGCGCTTCGTCAAAATCGCTCCGATCCCCTGTGATCGGAACAGGCAGATCAACGACGATCGGAGCGATCGGATCAGGATCGATCTGCAATCCATGAGACCGTTCGACACGAGAAAGATCGAGGGTGAACGTCGCGGTTCCGCCCGCAACTCCATAGTCGTCAATTGCACGGAACGGCTGTGTCATCTCACCCACCCCGTCGGCCATGACCGCACCGGTGAGTTCAACACTCGGGCCACTGTCTTGAAGAAGAACGATCTCCCAAGTGCGATCTTCTTTGCCGTGGATCACCAGTTCACCCGTCTGTTCTACGGTGAATTGCTGCTGCATATCCGTTGTATTGTTGTTCGCTGCCTGTCCTGAAACGGTTTCTGACAGGGACAGCGCGCCTGCGTCTCCATAGAAACGAACAGTAATCCGCGAACCGTCAGGAATCTGAATCCGGTCCGACGTCAGATCAGCGAGGTAGAGCGTCGGCAAACCGGTATATCGCGGCGGTTCAATCCAACCTTCCCAGCTTGGCCCAGCAACGATACCCGCACTATTTGTGACAGGAGCGGCTTCTAACACAAGTGGACCACGGTTTCCCGAGCCGAACAAAATGCCCACCAACAGGAATAGCAAAGCGGCATATCGCAACCCGAAAGGATCGGCTTGCGATATCCGCAGGTCGGGGACGACAGGTTTTGCCTCTCTGGTTTTGGCTTGCATTCGCGCGATATGCACGGACCAGACCGCCTCGGAAGAGGCATCGCCTGCCCCAATGGTTTGCGTATCACTTAGGGCTGAGATCGGATTGCCAGAAAGCTGCGCATCAACTCTTGCCACAGCTTCTGCCTTGCTCGGTGCAACAAACCGGCGCCAGCCCCGAAACAGGAAAATCAGCGCCAGAACCAATCCAACGCCCGCTCCAGCCAGAACGCCATTCACGGGCAAATCCTGCAATACACCAAGAGGTATGGGCGCGATCAGGAAAAAGACAACCGTCCAGACCGGCCAATAACACCGGACAATCCGTTCAGCCCACATTCCTAGAAGCGTGAGGCGGATTGGCATCTTCAGATGCGGAAGTGTCTCAGGGGGCTGGGTCAGCGGCTTTCTCCGTTTTGCCTCATTACTCCAACCCTATCGCGGTCAGAGCCACTCTGGAACGATATCGCGGTCGATCATCTCTTCATAGGTAGGACGTCGGCGGATAACCGCAAATTTATCACCTTGGACAAGCACTTCGGGCACCAGCGGGCGCGAATTGTACTCGCTCGCCATTACGGCTCCATACGCCCCCGCCGACCGGAAAGCGATCAGATCACCAGACTTGAGCGGTGGTAGATTGCGGCCTTTCGCAAAGGTGTCACCGGTTTCGCAAATACCCCCTACGATGTCGAAAGGTTCTTGATCGACACCTGCGTCAGCCTCAATAACCGGTTCGATATCGTGATGTGCATCGTACATAGACGGGCGAACCAGATCATTCATTGCCGCATCAAGGATAAGGAACTTCCGGTCTTCGCCCTCTTTCACATAGATCACTTCGGACACCAAAAGACCTGCGTTACCAGCAATCAGACGACCGGGTTCGATTTCAACCTCGCACCCAAGATGACCAACTTCTTCGCGGATCACTTGACCAAGCTCCATCGGCAACGGCG
The DNA here is from genome assembly GCA_050298835.1 of Marivivens sp. GTDB lineage: Bacteria > Pseudomonadota > Alphaproteobacteria > Rhodobacterales > Rhodobacteraceae > Marivivens. The sequence continues at coordinate 14,760 of JBNKUW010000018.1, read as the reverse complement.
GTGCTTCGTTTGACCGTGTATACGGAATGCCAAGACCGCCACCCAGATCAAGACGCGTGATCGTGTGACCATCCGCACGGAGCGCTTCGGTCAATTCCGCCACTTTGCGGTAGGCAAGCCGGAAGGGCTCCAAATCGGTAAGTTGGCTGCCGATGTGCACGTCAATTCCGACGATCTTGATCCCTTTCAGTTCCGCAGCGCGGGCATAAACCTCGCGGGCACGGCTAATCGGGATACCGAATTTGTTCTCTTTCTTGCCCGTCGCGATTTTCGCATGGGTTTTCGCATCCACGTCGGGATTCACCCGAACTGTGATCGGGGCCACTGTGCTCAAAGACAGGGCAACTTCGGACAGGACTTCCATCTCGGGTTCAGACTCGACATTGAACTGCCGGATGCCACCTTCAAGAGCGATCCGCATTTCATCGCGTGTCTTTGCAACGCCGGAGAAGACGATTTTTTCACCGGATACACCGGCTGCTTTGGCCCGAAGGTATTCACCTATGGACACCACGTCGATACCTGCGCCAGCCTCACCCAGCATTTTGAGGATCGCCACATTGGACAACGACTTCATCGCGAAACAGACAAGGTGATCCATGCCCGCAAGCGATTCATCAAACACTTGATAGTGTCGGAGCAGTGTCGCAGCCGAATAGACGTAGAACGGTGTTCCCACCTCTGCCGCGATATCGGTCAGGGAAACATCCTCGGCGTGGAGCACGCCATCACGATAAAGAAAGTGGTCCATTGCGGTCTCCGGAGTTGGGCCTGAAGCGCGTCATATCAAATCCACCCGATTCCCCAACCCTTTGTTTGTGGTTATCGGACGGGTGCTGATCGAAGGAAAAGATAGAGGGGCAGTCCACAGCTCAACCCGACAAAACAGGTCGCGGGAATTGCCAACAGTGCCCAACAGTTTTTGCGCACCAATGTTTCTGCCAGAACCCAGACGGTGAGGGCTGTGGCAGCAATGAACAGATCGGTCGCCAATCCGGTGGTCGAGGCGGACACAAACCAAGCCTCAATAACACCGCTAAGGCCAACGCCGGTTTCGTCCATATACTGCGCGAAATAGCGCATGGGATGGATCGTGCCCCAGATCGCCAAAGCCAGATAGACAAACCGCAAAAAGGTCATCAGCAGGCTACATTCACCGAAACGGTTCCGTTTGTGCCACCGACAGAACAAGAGGTCGAGACACCTCCCGAACCGAAAGACAGCCCGAGATTGGCAACGGGGCGCAAGGGTGCCCCCGCTGCGCCGCATCCGGCCAAGGCAATCAATCCAAGAATGGCTGCGAGCTTTCTCACTCCAAGACCTCTTTCCAGCGGGCGATCTGTTCGCGCACACGAATGGGCGAGGTGCCACCGTGGCTCTGACGTGACATCACCGATGCTTCTACCGTCAACACATCGAACACCCCTTGGTTGATATCCTGATGCACCTCTTTCATTTCGTCCAGTGAAAGATCGGGCAAATCGCAACCTTTGGCTTCAGCCTTGGCGACCAATGCACCGGTAACGTGGTGTGCATCGCGGAACGGCAGGTTCAATTCACGCACCAGCCAGTCAGCAAGGTCGGTCGCGGTCGAGAAACCGTTGGCCGCAGCCGCGCGTAGATTGTCACGCTGCGGGGTCATCGTTTCGACCATACCGGTCATCGCCGCAATCGCGAGCATGAGGTTGTCGGCGGCGTCAAAGACCTGCTCTTTGTCTTCCTGCATGTCCTTGGAATAGGTCAGCGGGAGCCCCTTCATCACGGTCAACAGTGCAACGTTTGCACCGAATATCCGGCCGATTTTGGCCCGGATCAGTTCGGCTGCATCGGGGTTTTTCTTTTGCGGCATAATCGATGAACCGGTCGACCATTGATCGGACATTGCGACAAAACGGAACTGAGCAGACGACCAGATCACCAGCTCTTCGGCAAAGCGACTAAGGTGCATGGCGCAGATTGACGCCGCAGCAAGGAATTCGAGCGCGAAATCGCGATCCGACGTGGAATCGAGGCTGTTGTTCGACGGTCCGTCAAAGCCCAGCGCTTGGGCAGTCATGTGGCGATCAATCGGGAAACCTGTACCGGCAAGTGCTGCACCACCCAGCGGGCTGACGTTCATCCTTTTGCGCGCATCTGCGAAACGGGACATGTCGCGCGACAGCATCTCTACATATGCGAGCATGTGATGACCCCAAGTCACCGGCTGAGCGGTTTGGAGGTGGGTAAAACCCGGCATGACCCAATCGGCCCCGGCTTCGGCCTGTACGACCAGAGCTTTCATCAAAGGCTTGAGAGCTTCTTGAACAACGTCACATTGTTCACGCACCCACATGCGGAAGTCGACCGCGACTTGGTCGTTGCGGCTCCGCGCAGTGTGCAAACGGCCAGCGGGTTCACCGATGATTTCTTTCAGTCGGGACTCCACATTCATGTGGATATCCTCAAGAGCCTTGGAAAACTGAAACTTTCCGCCTTCGATTTCTGACAATACGGTGAGGAGGCCTTCACGAATGGCCTCAGCATCTTTATCGGTAATGATGCCGGTTGCAGCAAGCATCGCGGCGTGCGCGCGGGAACCCTCGATGTCCTGCTGGGCCAGACGTTTGTCATAGTCGATCGAGGCGTTGATCGCCTCCATGATTGCGTCCGGTCCGGCGGAAAAACGTCCACCCCACATCGCGTTCGAAGTTTTGGTCATATCGGAGGTCCCATGCGGAAACTGAAGTCTGCGTTGCTTTATACGGCCCTTGCCCTTGTTGCAAATACAGCCGTCGCCGAATCCGGTTATGAAACGCCCTATCTTCCAAAATTGGTGTGGCATCAAGAAGCAATGCCTGCCAGTGATGCGCCGTTTTCGACGCCTGAAGGGGATCAGAAATCCCTGACCGACTTTCGTGGCAAGGTCATCCTTGTGAATTTCTGGGCGACTTGGTGTGTCCCCTGCCGAATGGAAATGCCAGCTCTGGCAGCCTTGCAAGACGCAATGGGCGGGGACGATTTCGAAGTTGTCACCATTGCAACCGGCCGCAACCCCCAACCTGCAATTGATAGATTCTTCGAAGAAATCGATGTCGACAATCTGCCGCGTTACAGCGACGCCAGAATGCAGCTTTCGCGATCGATGATGGTTATGGGGCTTCCGGTTAGCGTATTGATCGACCGCGACGGCAACGAAATTGCACGTTTGACCGGTGACGAAAACTGGGGAAGCGACGCGGCAAAGGAATTGATCGCGAAACTTATCGCAGACTAATCACGCGTGCCCTGCAGAGGGTGAAAGCGTAATCGGATCGACACCAAGATGTTTGAGGGCGGCGGACCATTTGTGTTCGTTCGCGCGCCCGAAAACGATGTCTTCGCGGGCGTCACAGGTCAGCCAGCCGTTTCGGGCAATTTCGTCCTCTAGCTGCCCTGGCCCCCAACCGGAGTAGCCCAGCGCCAATAGCGACGCACGTGGCCCGTCACCTTGTGCCAGATCCCGTAGCACATCTGTCGTTGCGGTCATCGAAGTGCTTTCATCTACCTCAAGCGTTCCGTTTTCGGATTTGTACTCGGCACTATGGAGCACGAAGCCGCGCCCGTGTTCGACAGGGCCACCGATATACACGCGGATGTCACGCACGCTGTCGCCACTCGGGATTTCAAGCTGCTCCAGCAAATCGCCAAAACGCACTTCGGGCGCAGGTTTGTTCACAATCAAACCCATCGCACCGTCATCGGAATGTGCGCACATATAGATGACCGCGTGTTCAAAGCGCGGATCAGTCATGCCTGGCATCGCAATGAGAAGCTTACCGGCCAGATCGGGTGAAGAAAATTCCATATGAACAATGATGTGCTTCCTCGGGGCAGTGTTCAAGCCTTTTGCAACAATACACTCGCCGGAACGTGACTTCCTATTCCTCGCTGAATGGGTATTTTCAGACCGATGGAAAAACTTGCCGCCCTTCTCACCGCCAGTTTGTTGGCGACCACTGCCATAGCCGAAGTGCCCGCTGATGTTGCGCGTATTGAGGTCGTCCCCGGTTGGTCGATGCCTGACGGCACCTATATGGCCGGTTTGCGCATTTCTCTGGCGGACGGGTGGAAAACCTATTGGCGCGCACCAGGTGATGCAGGCATCCCGCCTGAGTTTAACTGGCAAGGTGCCGAAAACATCGCGACTGCGTCGTTTCATTGGCCCACGCCCGAAGTCATCATTTCAAACGGAATGCAAACCATCGGCTATCATGGAAGCATTGTTCTTCCCGTTGAGCTGGGCGCGGCCTCAGACGGTCCGATGCGGATCAAGGGCACAGTTGACATGGGTGTCTGTCAGGACATTTGCATGCCGGTCCAATTGTCATTCGACACTCTGGTCGATCGGTCAGGCGGGCCGAACGCGGTGATCACCAGCGCGCTCATCGATCAGCCCATGCCGGCAGAGCGGGCTCAGGTCGGCAAAGTCACCTGCTCCGTCGAACCTATTCGGTACGGTCTCCGCCTGACGGCACAGATAGACATGCCGACCGCAGGTGAAAATGAAGTTGTGGTCATCGAAGCGCCAGACGCTTGGGTGTCAGAGTCTGTATCTCACCGCGAGGCAGGTTCTCTTTTTGCCACGGTGGATGTTGTTCCGATGGTCGCAGCCTACGCGCTAGATCGATCACTCATTCGAATGACCGTTCTGGGCACACAACGTGCGGTGGATATTCGCGGCTGTACTGGCTGATCCCACTCTCACGACAATTTATTTGCGCCGTTTATGTTCGTCCAAACGCGGGAAAATTTCGACGAAATTGCAAGGCATGTGACGATAGTCGAGCTGCTTAACCAGAATTTCGTCCCAAGCATCCTTACACGCACCAGTGCTCCCCGGGAGGGCAAACAGATAGGTGCCGTTCGCGACACCCGCAGTCGCGCGGCTTTGGACCGCGCTTGTGCCAATCTTTTCAATAGAAACGATGGTGAACAAAGTGGAGAAGGCGTCGATCTCTTTTTCGTAAACATCGCGATGCGCTTCGACCGTGACATCACGACCGGTCAGGCCGGTTCCGCCGGTGGAGATGATAACGTCAATATCGGGATTCACCGACCACGACCGCAACAGCGTAGCAATGTCCGCCCGCTCATCCCTGATGATTTTCCGGTCCGCAAGGATGTGTCCTGCTTCGGTTATCCGCTTGACCAGAGTGTCACCTGATTTGTCTTCGGCCAATGTGCGGGTATCGCTCACCGTAAGGACGGCAATTCTGACAGGAATGAACTCACGGGTTTCGTCGATACGGCTCATTTGGACTTCAGCCTCGTTCTTAGTGACAGGAGGTCAGCCCAGCTTTCGCGCTTGGCTGCCGGTTGGCGCAGTAAATAAGCAGGGTGAAGCATCGGCATCACGGGTTTGCCCAATGCTTCGGTCCAACTGCCACGAATTCGTGTGATCCCGCCTTGACCCAATACCGCCTGACAGGGGGTGTTCCCCATCAGAACAACGAAATCAGGATCGGCCAGTTCCACATGACGTTTCAAAAACGGGAGCATCATGGCGATTTCGTTCTTTTCGGGTGTCCGGTTTCCGGGTGGCCGCCAAGGCAACACATTAGAAATATAGAGCGCGTCTTCCGCGCCCGGGCTGTGCCGTGACAGACCAATCGCCGCGAACATCCGATCAAGAAGCTGACCAGCTTTCCCGACAAAGGGTTTGCCCTGCTTGTCTTCTTCCCGTCCCGGAGCCTCACCGATAATCATGACACGCGCCCGCGGGTTGCCATCGAAAAAGACGAAAGAGCGTGCGCCCTTTTTCAGATCGCAATGTTCGAAACCGCGCATCGAGGCAGCGAGTGTTTCAAGAGACTCAGCCGCGCGTGCGGCTTTCTCAGCCTCGGCGACGGGATCGATTTTGGCCTTCACCGGAATCGCCGGAGGCTCGTTCGATTTAACCGGAGAAATTGGGGCCGCCACTTTGGCTACAGGCGCTTTTTCTTCGATTTCATAGCGATTGATCGGCGTGTCGAGTATCGCCTCGTCCACCCCCATTTCAACCTGCCACTCCAACAGAGCGCGCGCCGTCCAATAGTCCACAGCAGAATCCATGACGGGTACAGTAGTGCCTTGTCGCAAGATTGTGCAGAGGCAATCGACATGGACGCACCTTGCCGCTCTGCCAACCCTTTCCTATAAGCAATCCAGCCAGAGCCGGAGCATGACATGAGTTTCAACGCAGCCCACCTTCTGGGGATCGAACATCTCCATCCGACAGAGATTACGACCCTTCTCGACCTTGCGGATCACTACGCCGAAGAAGGCCGCAAAGGCATTCAGCACAAAGAAGTGCTGGCAGGCCTCACCCAGATTAACATGTTCTTCGAAAACTCGACCCGCACACAGTCGAGCTTTGAGCTTGCTGGCAAACGGCTCGGCGCAGATGTGATGAACATGTCGATGGCGACCTCTTCAGTTAAGAAGGGGGAAACGCTGATTGATACTGCGCTAACGTTGAATGCTATGCGTCCGGATTTGCTGGTTGTGCGTCATGGCGCGTCCGGCGCGGTGAACCTGCTCGCTCAGAAGGTAAACTGCGCAGTGCTGAACGCAGGGGACGGTCGTCACGAACACCCGACGCAAGCGTTGCTGGATGCGCTGACGATCCGTCGCGCAAAAGGACGACTTCATCGTCTATCTATCGCCATTTGCGGCGATATTGCCCACAGCCGCGTTGCCCGTTCAAATATCATTCTGCTTGGAAAGATGGAAAACCGCGTCCGTCTTATTGCCCCACCAACACTGATGCCCTCTGGCGTTTCCGAATTCGGTGTCGAAGTCTTTGATGACATGCGCGAAGGGCTGAAAGACGTGGACGTCGTGATGATGCTCCGCCTGCAAAAGGAACGGATGGACGGCGGTTTTATCCCGTCTGAGCGTGAATACTACCACCGCTACGGCCTGGACGCTGAGAAACTGTCCTATGCAAAGGACGATGCCATCGTCATGCACCCCGGCCCGATGAACCGCGGTGTTGAAATCGACGGGACAATTGCCGACGATATTAACCGTTCGGTCATCCAGACGCAGGTAGAAATGGGCGTTGCAGTGCGCATGGCGGCAATGGACTTGCTCGCTCGTAATTTACGTGCTCGCAGGTTATCGGAAGAGTCCGTGTCTGTTTGACCAAGAACAAATCGCACCAGATCATTTCGGGCTAGCACTCGAATAGAGGTAGACCAGATGAGCAAGAAATCCAAATCGGACGCACGCATGGGCGGCATGGTCGCAATGGCTGCTCTTGTTGTGATGGCTATTCTGGTTGTCCTAATGATCGTCATTGCAGGTTGATAGATGTCCGAACGCAAACACCACGAACATAATGCCCTGTTGGGGATGAACCAGGCTTTTGTTCCCACAGTCACCTTGGAAGACGGCGAACGAGAACTGGAGCGCATTCCGACGGATGACGCAACATTCTGGCGTTCGCAGGCCACGGTTGCTGCGGCTTTGATGGCAATCGGTATGGCAGCACTTGCCATTATCGGGAACGAATTTTGGTGGACCGGTGCCGTCGGTGCCTTGGCCGCGATCCTTGTGCGGGCGTTCTACCTAGGGCCGGATGAACGCAAGGCTGTCTGGGTGCTGACCAATCAGCGAATTTTGGGACCGCAAAATAAAACGATCCCACTGTCCAACTTAAAAACCGTGAACACGATCGGAAGTATCGTCCAATTGGTGACGATCACCGGCGACAAACACCTGATCCGCTATCAACCGAACCCGTTTCAGACCAAAGCCGCAATCGAAGCAGCGGCAAGATCGGTTTGATCGGGCAGAGATGCTTGCGCCCTGCCCCTGATGGCTTATACCCCTGAACTACACCCATTTTAGGCAGTGGGTGCACGGACGGGGAAAGCCATGAACGATATTCTCTTTCACAATGCACGTGTTATCGATCCAGTCGCATTGTCCGATGCTCTCGGAGCAATCGCAGTAAAAGACGGAAAGATCTCTGCTGTATTGACAGGTACTGACGCCATAAAGGCGGCTGAGACCCAGTCTGCGTCCGAAGTAATCGACTGCGGCGGTTTGTGCCTTGCACCTGGAATTGTAGATATCGGGGTGAAAGTCGGCGAACCAGGCGAACGCCACAAGGAATCCTACAGAACAGCAGGCAAAGCGGCAGCAGCGGGTGGTGTGACAACCATTGTCACACGCCCCGACACAACACCGGTGATCGACACTCCCGAAATTTTAGAATTCGTCGCACGTCGCGCGTTTGAAGATTCCATCGTCAACGTCCGACACATGGCTGCCCTGACCAAAGGACGCGAAGGTCGGGAAATGACCGAAATCGGGTTTCTCCTTGATGGCGGCGCGATCGCGTTTTCGGACGGCGACAACGTTGTAACTGACACCAAGGTGTATAGCCGCGCCCTGACTTACGCCCGTAGCCTTGGTGCGCTGGTCATTGGCCACGTTCAGGAACCGGGTCTGTCGAATGGCGCCGCTGTGACATCCGGCAAATTCGCATCGCTTCGCGGTTTGCCGGGCGTAAGCCCGATGGCGGAACGGATGGCTCTTGATCGGGACATCTCTTTCCTTGAGATGACCGGCGCGAAATATCACGCTGACCAGATCACCACCGCACGCGCGCTTCCCGCGCTTGATCGGGCAAAGCGTAACGGGCTCGATATCTCTGCCGGTGTGGGTATCCACCATCTGACCCTGAATGAATTTGACGTGGCCGACTATCGGACGTTCTTCAAACTCAAACCCCCATTGCGGAGCGAAGATGATCGGAACGCGGTAATCGAAGCGATCGATTCTGGACTGATCGATATTATTTGTTCGATGCATACACCGCAGGATGAAGAGTCCAAACGCCTTCCCTACGAGCAGGCCGCAAGCGGTGCCGTCGCACTGGAAACACTGTTGCCCGCCGCGCTGCGACTCTACCACTCGGGACAGATCAGCATGCCGAAACTGTTCCGTGCCCTGTCGCTCAATCCTGCCCGTAGGCTTGGGCTCGACTGCGGTCGATTGCTGGACGGTGCACCTGCTGACTTGATTCTCTTTGACCCTGATGCACCCTTTGTTCTCGACCGGTCGAAACTTCTTTCAAAGTCGAAAAACACACCGTTTGACGGAGCACGCCTGCAAGGTGTTGTTGCCGGAACATGGGTCAACGGCCGCCGCGTCGGACAGGAGTAACCAGACATGGCAGTTTTCGAAACATCCGCCACCATACTGATCCTTTGGGCCGCTATTGGTTACCTGTTGGGATCAATCCCCTTTGGCATCCTTCTCGCTCGGGTCATGAATCTGGGCGATTTGCGCCAGATCGGCTCGGGCAATATCGGTGCAACCAACGTTTTACGTACGGGAAACAAAAAGGCCGCAGCCCTGACATTGCTATTCGATGGCGGCAAAGGTGCGGCAGCGGTCCTTCTTGCCCGTTGTCTAGGAGGAGAAGGTGCGGCTCAGGCGGCAGCCTTGTTTGCCTTTTTCGGACACTGTTTTCCGGTCTGGCTCGGCTTCAAAGGCGGTAAGGGGGTAGCTACTTTTATCGGCATTGCCCTTGCCATCGCATGGCCTGTCGGCCTGCTCGTTTGCCTGACGTGGCTGATTGTTGCAGTGGTCAGTCGCTACTCGTCCCTGTCAGCCTTGCTCGCTGCGGGAATGTCGCCGGTTTACGCCTTTGCAACCGGCTACCACCAGCTGTTCATTCTCTTCGTTCTGTTGGCGATCCTGATTTACTGGCGCCACTGGGAGAACATCAAACGGTTGCGGTCCGGTGAGGAAAGCAAAATCGGTCAAAAAGGATAGGGCCGTAGCCCTACACCCTAGTAACTGAATTCGTCGTAAACCCGCGTCAGGTCACCGTTCCATTCACCGTTGTAAAGCTCCAGCAATTCATCTGCCGGAGCTTTTCCGGATTCAATGCTGTCTTTCAACGCATTGAGGAAGTGCGTCTCATCAGGGACAAGGCCACCGGCACCCGGACGGGCACGGGCTTTGAGCCCGGACTCCGCGATCGAAACCACTTCGGCAGCAAGATCGTGCATCTTGATCCCGTTGAATTCAGCGGCGAGGCCATCAACCGATGCGGCCACACGAAGCCCTTCGCGCGTTTCTGCATCCCACCCTTTAGCAAGGTCCCAAGCCGCATCCAGTGCGCTTTGATCGTACATCAGGCCGACCCAAAGTGCCGGCAATGCGCAAAGACGGCGCCACGGGCCACCATCTGCGCCACGCATTTCCATGTACTTTTTAATCCGAGCTTCAGGGAAGACGGTGGTCAGGTGGTCTGCCCAATCAGACAAAGTCGGCGTTTCACCCGGCAAAGCAGGGAGTTTGCCATTCATGAAATCGCGGAACGACTGACCCAGTGCGTTGATGTATTTTCCGTCGCGGTAGACGAAGTACATCGGCACATCGAGCGTGTAATCCACATAACGTTCGAAACCCATTCCGTCTTCGAATACGAAAGGCAGCATACCCGTACGGCTATCATCAAGGTGCCGCCAGATCTGGCTCCGCCAGGATTTGTGCCCGTTCGGCTTTCCTTCAAAGAACGGAGAGTTAGCGAAAAGTGCGGTTGCGACCGGCTGTAGCGCCAAACCTACACGGAACTTTTCAACCATATCGGCTTCGGATGCGAAATCGAGGTTCACCTGAACAGTGCAGGTCCGGTACATCATCTGTTTACCGCTGGTGCCGACCTTGTCCATGTAATCGGTCATCAGCTTGTAGCGCCCTTTGGGCATTACCGGCATTTCTTCGTGGGACCAGATCGGTGCGGCACCCAACCCGATGAAATCGATACCGATTTCATCAGCGATACTCCGCACTTCGCGCAAGTGTTCGTTCACCTCGTCACAGGTCTGATGGATATTGTCGAGCGGCGCTCCAGACAACTCCAACTGCCCACCCGGCTCAAGACTGATATTTGCACCATTCAACTCGAGCCCGATCAGGTGTTCACCTTCGAGGACTGGCTTCCAACCGAAGCGATCCCGCAACCCTTCGAGCATCGCTTTGACCGAGTGTTTTCCATCGTAGGGAATCGGCTTGAGCGTTTCGCGACAGTATCCGAATTTTTCGTGCTCGGTACCGATCCGCCAATCCGAACTCGGCTTGCAGCCGGATTCCAAATACTCAGCAAGCTGGTCGCGGTGTTCGATCGGGCCTCCGCCGGATTGAGGAATGGACATGTCTGGCCTCGGTCTTTTGACGTCTATTAAGAAAAAAACAGGTGGACCCGTTGGACCGTCAAGTCAAGGGATCGTCGACAGTGGAAATGTTCTGCGTATGAGGTGCGCGCCAGAGCACAACTCGTTGCTGACTATCACTGGACAGTACCTTGAGAGCTGCTGAAAAATCCAATCCATGCAACGCTGACAAGGCATCGATGATCCCCTCTGCCCCCTGAGCCGCCGCAGGAACAGCAAGTCGCTGTCCGTCAGATTGGGTAAATATCCACATCGGTTTGCCGCCCTCGGACACGAGAATTTCAACGGTTTGCAACAAATCCATTTCGACAGCGCCCCCAAAATGGGCTGACATCCAAGAGATTCTGCGTTCGTCGATTTCTACTATTCCCGGGCCATCCCCCGTCGCGCTCGCTGCGAAACGTGCGCGGCGTAGCCCTTCGACGATCAGGGCAATGCCAATAGCGATCACCGCGTAACCGAACCAAATCACGAAACCGAATGTGACTGACACGATCCACAAACCGAACAGGGCGACACCTACCCCGACAAGGGTTTGTGCATAGCGACGGAGCGCAGCGACAACTTCGGGCCGAATAGCGTTAAACATGATGGCGCTCTTTGAACATACAGATTGTCCAGTCACCTATGCGTTCAAATCCGATCGAAATATACGCGCGGGCCGCGATTTCACTTGCCGCAAAAAGCGTTGCCTTTCGCGCTCCTTCATTTCTGGCCTGCTCTAGCAGCAATGAGACAACGCGCTGCGCATGACCCTGCCCCCTTTGGTCAGATGGAGTGTAAACACCTCCTACTTGGACGATTTCAGGTAGACGGGCATTCAAGTTGGCCATCGCAAGCGGACGATCCCCGTCCATCAAAACAACGCAGTCTCCAGCGGCAATATACCTTTCGTAGGACACCGCCGCCTCAGGACCTGCGCTTGCCGGATCAAGACCCAGTGCCTCAACCTCATACCCAGCCATCCAGCCTAGTAGGATGTCTTTGGGTGCCTTGGAGAGTGGGATAATTTGACCTCGTCCTTCTTTCCTCCGAAGCTCTTTCAAGTCGAGGAGAAAATGAGGCTCATCATGATCGACGCGAGTTGGCCAATTCAGGCCCGCTGCCTTGATGAGTGGTCGGCACTGTTCTGCTGGACCGATGACCATGCCAACCTCTCGACCTCTTAAAGGCTCTAACATTGGTCCCGTCGGGCAAAACGGTAAAACCACGCCCGAATTGGTGATCGACATAACGTCAGTGATTTGTCCGTTTGAACGTCTCAACCAACAGGAGGTGCCATATATCCCTTCGCCATCCAGCCCAAAGTTCAGCAGATTGGACAACGGAAACATAGCGCGGTGCGGTTGCTGCCCCAGAAACGCAATCATTTCTGGCAAATCAGATTCGACAGCGCGTTCCATCACCAATCGCCCAAATGTTGCTGCCAAATGGTCAAAGCAGCGACTGCAGCAGTATCAGCGCGAAGAATACGGGGTCCGAGGCTTACAGAATGCGCGTATGGCATTGATCGCAACCGAGCCCGTTCTGCATCGGAAAAGCCGCCCTCTGGCCCAATAAGAATAGCCCACGGGCCTGCGGAAACCTCTTTCAGAACTTCACCCGCACCGACCAACGCCTCGTCACAGAACATCAGTTGCCGGCCATTGTCCCAATAATCCAAAACTTGCCCGAGTTTCACCATCTCGGCCACTTCTGGCACATAGGTTCCACCGCATTGTTCGGCAGCCTCAAGAGCATGTGCCTGTAGCCGATCGCGGTTCACGCGTCCGGAATTGGTAAAGTCCGTTTGCACAGGAATGATCCGGGCCGCACCAAGCTCCGAAGCTTTTTCGACAATGAAATCGGTTCGATCTTTCTTGATCGGCGCGAAATAGAGCCAGAGGTCTGGCGGCATTTGCAGCGGGCGGGTTTGCACGACACAGGTCAAAGAACCTGCTTTTTTACCTGCTTGCGCAATTTCGGCATCCCATTCGCCGTCTTTGCCATTAAACAACGACACGATCGTCCCCTCGGACAATCGCATAACGCCGAACAAATAATGGGCCTGCTCTTTTGTAAGAGAGACCGTTTGCCCTTCCCCGAGGGGTTGCTCTACATAAAGACGAACTTTTGATGCCATGGGGCGGACAATATGAGTGCTACGAACCAAACGCCAGAGGGGACCGTCTCTGATGCTGTGAAAGGCAACTGGGTGGATACGCTCGCTCCAGCGTGGAGCCGTCCGTACCTTCGACTATCTCGGGCCGACCGTCCGATCGGAACGTGGTTATTGCTTCTGCCCTGTTGGTGGTCGCTGGCCCTGTCCGCGCTGCACAACGGGAATGTTGGCTGGTTCGACCTGTGGATCGGGATCGGCTGCGCGATAGGCGCGTTTCTGATGCGCGGTGCCGGATGTACGTGGAACGACATCACAGATCGAGACATCGATGCAAAAGTTGCCCGAACCCGCTCCCGTCCCATTCCCTCTGGTCAGGTGAGCACAAAACAGGCAGCCGCATGGATGGTTGTTCAGTCCCTGATTTCTTTTGCGATCCTTCTGACCTTTAACAATTTCGCGATCCTTTTGGGGGTAGCCTCGCTCCTACCCGTCGCAATCTATCCCTTTGCCAAACGGTTTACTTGGTGGCCTCAGGTCTTTCTTGGCATTGCATTTAACTGGGGCGCGCTCCTTGGTTGGGCTGCACATGAGGGTTCTCTTGGTTGGCCGCCGGTGCTTTTGTATTTGGGCGGCATGGTCTGGACCTTGTTCTACGATACAATTTACGCCCATCAGGACACCGAAGATGATGCGTTAATCGGTGTGAAATCCACCGCCCGCCTTTTCGGAGACAAATCCGTCCTTTGGCTTCGTGGTTTTCTTGTCGGAACCGTTTTATTGCTCGGCTCCGCCGCGATCTTGGCAACTCTGGACACCGGACTTCTACAACTGACACTCGCCGCGGGTGGTATTTGGGCCATGGGATGGCATTTGATGTGGCAACTGAGCCGCTTTGATCCCGACAATAACGCGATATTGCTAAAGCTGTTTCGCTCCAACAGAGACGCGGGCTTGATCCCTGTGCTGTTTTTCGCCGGTTCGCTTTTGCTTTGATTGAACCTCATCGCATATACGCATAGGAACAAACAAAGTTTTAACTACGAGACAGCTCTCCATGCGTCTATCATCGCTCCTCATCCGCGCCGGAACTTTTGGATTAGCGGCGGTGGTTGCGACATTCGCAGCGAGCGCCGCAGTCAGTTCTCTTGAGAAAAAAACCGTTATGCAGGTTCAGGAGGCGCTGATTGATGCCGATATGACTTGGACCAGCGTCCTTGCGGACGGGCTTCAGGTTGTAATCGAAGGTGAAGCACCAGACGAAGTTGCCCGACTAAGAGCCGTGAATGTCGCTGGTGGCGTCGTCGATGCAAGCCGCGTGATCAGCAATATGAGCGTGGCGGACCAACTGGATATCGAAGCCCCGGACTTTTCCGTCGAAATCTTGCGGAACGACAGCGGTATCTACCTTATCGGCTTGATCCCCGCTGATACGAACCGAGAGGAACTGAACGCACGCCTTCAAGA
>JBNKUW010000017.1:0-25457 GCA_050298835.1 Marivivens sp. | reverse complement strand
CCGAATTCCTCAGAACGTGGAGAAGGGGATCATAAAGCTTGTCGGCAACCGCTTTGTCGACAGGTGTATCTGCACCTTCGATTACCAGATCAATTTTCTTCCCGGTTTGACGTTCCAGTTCCCGCACCATTCGGCGCAGGCGTTTGAACACATCTTCCATGGGGACAAGTCGAAGCTCGGTTGCGACATCCTGAACTTCACGCACGATCATCGTAAGCCGGTGGACGGCTGCATCAAAAGAGCTGAGATCCAGCCCCTGAAGATCAGGCGAATGAACTGTTTCGGAAACACTCAGAGAGAGTTCCCCCACGAGGTCCATCAAGCGGCTGATTTTGTGGGACGACACCCGGACAAGACCGGTATCATTCGTCGTCTCTGCTTGTGCGCTCATCCGTCGTTTCCTTGGTTACAACTTGCCAATAACAAAGGGTTAAATGCTGGGCGTTCCACGCCAGTTGATGATGTCAATGCAAACATCGGGCCAACCGGACAGGTGTTTACGCCGCATCATCGTCACCCCGTTCAAAGTTGTAGATGCACACTCCGTCAAATCCGGTGGATTTGAACAGGAATGTCTTTTTCATAGAGTCCAAGAAGCCGCCGTGCTTCTTCTCAAACGCCTTTAAATCGCTGACCACCTGGAAGAAGACGTTGATCGCAACATCGCCCTCTTTTGAGATGACCACGTTCAATCCACTCAAGTTACAACTTGGAATGGCATTACCCAGTGCCTCGATCACAAATGGTGCGGCGACCTGCGCCGCATCGAGGTTCGGGAACTTCAGATGATAGGTTTTGGAAAGCATGGGGTCCCTGGTCCTTCGAATGTCTCGTTGGATGGAACGGTCCCGCGTGCCGAAATGTGATATACCCTAAAGTATGTAGTGGAAGAAAACCCTTGTTATTAAGGGGAAAAACCTCCCTTCGGATACAAATTTACCCGAATGCAAGTCGCAAATAGTCGAAAGGAGTGTCAGAAAAGATCACGCTGTCTGGTTTACCATCGCCAAACTGACGGTTTCCCGACGAGGTGCGCTTCAACTCTATCTTATCGGCACAGGATTCCGTCATTTTAGGGCGTCATTCATTTTTTTTCGCATTTTTTTCCGAGTTGGCACGGCTCCTGCTTTTCAGATTGGGAACACCGAGCAAGGAGAAACGCGATGTCGCAGATCCATATCATCGACCAAGACCTGTCAGTAGCCGACGCCCTTAACGAACTTCTTTCGCGCCGGCGGGTCGATGTGACCATCGGATCGATCGACGGAGCCCAAGCGGATGTGATCGTCGCTTCGCAAAGTAAAGAAGCAGCGATGGGCGGCACCCGCGGATTGATTGATACGGTTCGCAAAAACGGCGCGAAGATTGTTGTCGTGATTTCCGAGGGTGCCGGTTTCTATACAGAGACCCACGAAATGGGCGGACGCCTGATCCGCATTGCCCTGCCCGCGTCCGACGCGACGATGCTGCAAAACGCCCCGCTGCTTACTCTGGCAAATGCCATTGGCGAAACGGTCGGCGCAATGGCAGCCGCCACTCCGGCAACCGCACAGTTGATTGACCTGTCCCGTCGCGTTGCCCGTACAGACGTAACAGTCTTTATCAACGGTCCAACCGGCTCGGGGAAAGAGGTTCTGGCCCGCCAGATCCATGCGTCTTCCCGTCGCGCTGACCAGCCGTTTGTTGCTATTAACTGCGCCGCCATTCCGGAAAACATGCTGGAGGCAATTCTGTTCGGCCACGAAAAAGGCGCCTTTACCGGCGCGTCTGTAGGCAACAAAGGGATCATTCGCGCAGCTGACGGCGGTACCCTGCT
This sequence comes from Marivivens sp., assembly GCA_050298835.1. Lineage (GTDB taxonomy): Bacteria > Pseudomonadota > Alphaproteobacteria > Rhodobacterales > Rhodobacteraceae > Marivivens. The sequence continues at coordinate 23,641 of JBNKUW010000017.1, read as the reverse complement.
GCTGGACGAAGTGTCCGAAATGCCGATGGGTCTGCAATCAAAGCTGCTCCGTGTTCTTCAGGAACGGTCTGTCACTCCGATCGGATCGCAGAAAGAAGTACCGGTCGATATCCGCGTCATCGCCACATCGAACCGCAACATGCCTGACGAGGTTCGCAAAGGTAACTTCCGCGAAGACCTCTACTACCGTCTAAATGTGTTCCCGCTCGCCACACAGGCGCTTAGCCTGCGGTCCGAAGATGTTCCTGTACTCGCCACTGTGCTGGCCGCCCGTCACTGCCCTGCAGATATGGCGCTGCCGATGATCAGCCCCGACGCGATCACTGCGTTGCAGGCGCATACGTGGCCGGGAAATGTCCGTGAACTGGAAAACGTGATCCAGCGGGCTCTGGTTCTTTGTGAGGAAGGCCGCATCACCACCAATGATCTGATTATCGACGCTGGCGAAAATCTGGTCCTGCCGCAATTCGCCGAAGCCGTCTGAGGTAAACCGCCATGAGCATCTCTGGCATATCTTCTGTCCAATCCCCCCTTGCTGCCCTGCAAGCCGCACGGGCCGAGGCGCAAACCGCACCCGGTGCCAGTGGCCCCGATTTCGGTGAGCGCGTTAAGGGCGCTTTGGATGACATGAACGCCGCTCAGAGCACGGCCCGCCAAAGTGCGACCGCGTTCGAACTGGGCCAAGAAACAGACGTCGCATCGGTAATGGTCGATCAGCAGGTCGCGTCCTTGTCGATGCAGCTCACACTACAAGTCCGGAACAAGGCGCTAACCGCCTACCGCGACATCATGAACATGCCGGTCTGAGGACCGTCCGAGAGTAAGGCAAGAAAACAATGTCGATGGCCCCAACAGATATTCCCGACGGCAACCGCTCTCTGGCAACGACAGCAACCGGAGCTTTGTCGAGTGCCATGCTCATGGTGCGTCAACCTGCGGTACAGCGTGCCCTTCCAGCTATTCTAATTGTTGCGATGCTGGGCGTCGGTTTTCTGGCGTGGATCTTTCTTGCAGAACCTGCACGAACTGCTCTGTACCCGGGAATGGCCGAAGCGGACAAAGCCCAAGTCGTCGAGACATTGACCACAACCGGTATCGACGCGGTCCTCGACCCGTCCACTGGTGAAGTCATGGTGGCGTCTTCTGACTATTACAAAGCACGGATGACACTTGCATCCGCAGGTCTCCCGCAAAGCGTCCCCGCCGGCGCAGACATGATCTCCGAACTGCCCATGGGAGCGAGCCGCTCTGTTGAAAGCGCACGTTTGCGGCAGGCACAGGAAATGGACCTTGCCCGTTCGATCACCGAAATCGGAGTCATTCAGGGTGCTCGGGTCCATCTTGCCCTGCCTGAACGTACCGCTTTCCTGCGTGACACACAGCCGCCCCGCGCTTCGGTATTTCTTCAACTCGCGACCGGACGTGCATTGGATCGCGGTCAAGTCGATGCAATCGTCAATCTGGTGTCGTCGTCGGTGCCTGGAATGGCGCGTCAGGATGTGACCGTCGTCGACCAGATGGGGCGCCTTTTATCGCGCGGCTCGGATGACAGCACGCTGATTATGTCCGACCGCGAACTGGAGCATCGCGTTCAGATCGAGAACCTCTATCGCAACCGGATTGAATCCATCCTCGCACCAATCGTCGGCCCCGAAAACCTTTCCGTTCAGGTCACCGTCGATATGGACTTCACGCGCACCGAAACCACCTCTGAGATGCTCGACCCGCAGGGGAGCGTGGTCCTTTCGGAGCAAGAGTCTCTGAGCGAAAGCTCCGAAGGGACAGCACGTGGAATTCCCGGCGCGGTTTCCAATACACCTCCGCCGACACCAGCGTTGCAGGCTCTGGATGCCGCTGCGGCTGATGCCGCGACGACCACCAACAGCGGACCGAGCAATCGTTCTACTCAGACCGTCCGTAATTACGAAGTAAGCCGCACCGTTACCGCAACCCAAGCACCCGGTTCCCAGATCACCCGTATCAGTGCCGCGATCCTCGTGCAGGCAGCGCCAGTTGCAGAAGGCGAAGAAGGCACCACCGGACCGGATTTGGCGAGCCTTGAACAACTTGCACAAAGCGCGATCGGATTTGATGCCACGCGTGGTGACAGTGTGACCGTACTGGCCCAACAGTTCCAACCAGTGGTCGTCGCTTCTACTCCGACTGTTCAGAATCTGACTTGGCTACCCGATATCCTGCGTCAGGTCGCGATTGTGGTCGCGCTGGCTGTCGTCGGCCTCGGTGTGGTCCGCCCGATCCTCGACCGTATTCTCGTTCCGGCCAGTGCGGCACTTGAAAATGCGCAAGCCCTGCAAAGTTCTGCCATTGAAGTCGGCGAAGGTGAAAGCCTGTCGGACGTTCAGAAGCGCCTGAACACCAAGCGAATGGAAATGACCGAGGCCGCATTGGGCGACGGCGTGTCCCGCGATGAAAAATTCGCCGTCATCCGTCAGCTCGCAAACGAAGACCCCGCCCGTATCGCTTCGGTCCTGCACCGGATGATGGACGATGAAATTGATCAGGTGAGCTAAGATGGCACTCGCATCGAAATCCGTAACCAAGACGCAAAAAGCCGCGGTTCTGATGATGCTCTTTGGTGAAGAGGCTGCAACGGAAATCCTGCGCAACCTCGCTCCGAAAGAGGTACAGCACCTTGGATCGGCTATGTATCAGGTCGGTGATATCGACAACGACATGCTCGACACAATCGTTGAGGATTTCCTTGTCGCGCTCAAAAAAGAAAGCGGGATCGGGCTCGGGGCAGCATCTTATGTCCGCTCGATCATGACCGAAGCCTTAGGCGACGACAAAGCGCAATCGGTTCTCAGCCGGATCAACCCGACCGATACACAAAAGCCCATCGAAATCCTCGACTGGATGGATGCCCGCGCAATCGCCGAACTGATCGCCGACGAACATCCGCAGATTATGGCCTTGGTAATTGCCTGTCTCGACTACGGGCTTGCCGCCGAAGTGCTGACCCTGTTGCCGTCCGAACTTCAGGGCGATCTGGTCCATCGTATTGCATCGCTAAACACTGTGCAGCCGGAACCCCTCAAAGACCTAGAACAGGTCATGCAGCGGAAATTCAAACAGTCTTCTACCATGCGCGCCAGCCAAATCGGTGGCGTAAAAGCGGCTGCCCGTATCCTCAACTTCACGCGTTCGGATATGGAACAGCGGATTCTTGGGGGCCTGCGCCGCGAAGACAAAGACCTCATGCAGTCGATCGAAGACAACATGTTCGTCTTCGACAACCTCATCAAATCCGACGACCGGTCGATGCAGACGCTTATGCGTTCGATCGAACCCGAGCTTCTGGTTCTCGCTCTCAAAGGGGCAGACGAAGAGCTTCAGGAGAAACTGCTGTCCTGTATGTCGACCCGTGCCGCTGCAAATATTCGCGACGAAATGGAGGTCATGGGACCTGTTCGTCTTACTGCGGTTCAAGAGGCACAAAAGCAGATCGTCGCAATTGCCCGCCGGATGGCCGACGAAGGGACGATTGTCCTGGCCGGTCGTGGTGGCGAACAGATGGTGTAATTCATGTCAGAGTCCGAACAGCGCACAATCCGACCAGCCGACATTCTGGAGCTTATCCGGACCAGTGCCGAGCAGGGCTTTGTCCATCGGAATTTTCGTGAAACCACCGGCGATGAAACATTTGCACAGCGTACCGTTGCCGAAACTGCGGTCGTCATTGATGACGCAGAAACACCCGACATTCATCCGGTAACCGAAGCCCTGCCCCATGGCATTTCCGAAGCAGAAGTCGAACACCGCCTTGCTGCGGCACGCGCGGCTGCCAAAGCTGAAGGAATCGCCGAAGAGCGCGCCCGTCTGATGAACGAAATCGAAGACAAGCTGACCGAAATGGAAGAGGCCAAAGCCGCCTTCGAACGCGTTGTCGCTCGCTTGTCCGAAGTTCAACCTGATGACAGTGCGATGATCGTCGGAGCCTTGGAAGAAGCCATTCGCCGTTTGGCGAGCGAACGGGCCGGTATTGAAATTGACGAAACACCGCAGGCATTCCTGCAGCGGATCGAAACGCTTGCTGACCGTGTGAGCCAGGGAATTAGAACGGTCCGCGTCAGACTGAACCCTGGCGATTTTGCTGCCATTCACCCCCATATCGAAAGCAGTGAAACCATAGACGAAGGCATGATTACCGCAGATCTGTCACTGGGGCGGGGTGACGTAATCGTTCGGGCGGATGCGATACGGCTCGAAGATGTCATAGCTCCGGCGCAAGACACAAAACGATCTGCCAGTCGTGCCTCGCTCAAGCCCGCTTCGGAGAATTGACAATGAATCCTCTCGTCGCTGACATCTCCAACCGCGTCATTCAGCCAAAGTTTGCTACGGCGAACATCACGGGACGCGTATTGCGTTATGACGGTTTGATTGTTGAGACATCGGGATTTCCCGCCACGCCGGGCGCACGCTGTGAAGTCGATGCGGAAAACGGCGAACTCGCCACGGGTGAAGTGATCGGGTTTTCCGAAGGCCGGAATATGATTTTCCTCGACAGTCCAGGGGCCGCTATCATCGCCGGTGCGAGCGTCAGGCTCCGTAACGGCGGGCGCACCGCACAAGTTGGCCCCGCCCTTCTTGGTCGTGTGATCGACGCCGAAGGGGAACCTCTTGACGGTCGTCCGCTACCTTTTTGCGCCGACGAATGGCCCCTATCCGGGAAAACCATGAACCCGCTTTCCCGAACGGGGGTTGAAAAACCTCTCGATGTCGGGGTCCGCATTATCAATTCATGTCTGACAGTTGGTCAGGGGCAGCGCGTCGGTATCGTTGCCGGATCAGGCGTCGGGAAATCTGTCCTGATCGAAATGATGACACGCTTTACCGAAGCGGATGTCGTGGTCGTTGGTCTGATCGGGGAACGTGCCCGCGAGGTCGGCACATTTGCCCGTAGTTTGATGTCCGAAGACACCGCCGAAAAGGTCTGCATGGTAGCGGTTCCGGCTGACCGGTCACCGCTCCTTCGTTTGCGGGCTGCGCGGCGTGCGACGTCGATAGCGGAATATTTTCGTGACCAAGGAAAACAGGTTCTGTTGATTATGGACAGCCTGACCCGTGTGGCCCACGCCCAGCGTGAAATAGGCTTGGCCCTTGGCGAACAACCAACCGCAAAGGGTTATCCGCCTTCGGTCGTGTCCCTGATCCCGAAATTAATCGAACGTACCGGACCGGGTGAGCCCGGACAGGGTGCGATCACTGCGATCTACACCGTGCTTGCAGATGGTGACGATACGACAAATGATCCGGTGGTTGATACCGCCCGCGCGATCCTCGACGGTCATATTGTCCTGTCTCGCCGTCAGACCCAGATGGGACTGTACCCCGCGATCGATATTCCGCAATCGATCAGCCGCGTGATGAACGACATCGTAACGCCCGAACACCGCATCGCCGGTGCACGCGTCCGTCAGCTCGTATCGCTTTATATGGATAACCGCGATTTGATGCTCATGGGCGGATATACCCCCGGCCAAGACGCCGATCTGGACGAAGCCGTACGTCTTTGGCCGCAACTGCAGGATCTTATCCGGCAAGACCCGCATGAACCGTCACCTTTCCCACAAAGCGTTCAGGCCACACTCGACCTGACAACAGGACCAAAGCAAAATGCGCAAACGTAGCAACCTGTATTCGATGATGGCCAAAGTTGAATCTGCGAAGAAAGCAGAAAAGGTCAAAGAGCTTAGAGAGCTGCACAACGCCCACTCTCATGCGGACGAAATGACAACCCGATTGCGCGAAATTCTTGAGGATCGTCAAGTCAAAGGACCAGTGCTGGCAGCACAACTTCGGAATGCCTCAACGCTAAATACCAAGATCGCGAATGAAGCCGCGACCCAAGCTGAACGCACAGAGCAGCTCGCCAAAGCGCTAGACCAATCGCGCGCGGAATTTGCCCAGCAAGACTACAAAACCCAATACCTTTTGACCGCAGCTACCAAAGCCCGTCGAGAAGAACGGGAAGAAGCAGAAGCACGCGCCGAAGCCTCCCGCCCGATCCCGCGCAAATAGATTTGGCACGGGCTTTGCAACAGCCCACCTGTAATTGTTCGCCTAAAGGCCAGTCATGGACCCGATCACACTCTCTGAACCGACTTCGAACAGCTTTACGCCGCATACGTCGGGTAAAGCGCACAAAAGCGCGTCACAGGTTGCTTTGTTCGACAACCTAATGACAGCCATGACTGCGGTCGCTGACGGCGGGATGAAGCTTTCGATGCCCATCGATGGCGAAACCGGAGAGGCGACGCCTGATAACGGTGCGCAGCTTTTGACCCTGATCGATGCCCAGCAAATGCCTTTGGCCGCGAACCAGCCGAAAGCTGAGACAGCTCTTTCCGCGTTGAACCTAGCGATTGCGGAGGGTGGTGAGACCGATAGCGAACTCGACCCTCAAACCACCGAGGGTGAGCCAGGTACTGCCCCTGAGCAACTCATTGGGCATAAAGACACCAAGGTTTCCGCATCAGAAGGCATCACATCCGATTTGACGGACGCAACAGGCCTTCCGTTGGATCCTGAGACGAATACGCTCTCATCTACCGAGGTCGGGGAAGACAGCCTTGAAACTACCGGGACGTCGGATCAGGTGGCAGATATTACTTCTGACGATCCGTCAGAAGAAGCCATTGTAGCAACCCTTGCCGTTTCCGAGGTGTCCGCCACACCGATTTCGCGGGTCGACCCGGATACAAAGCTGGATACCGAAATCCAAATCAGTGAACAAAAGGTCGATCCGCAGACCCCAAAAGAGGTGCAGGTCGCTGAGAATAAGGTGCAGTCAGCGCCCATCGCTGCGGCCGTCCAACCGGCGACCATTCCTGCCAGACCTCTCGCATCAGGTAAAAATGCCACTCCACAATCGGCAACGATAGGTCATGCCGTTCAACCGCGCACGTCTCAACCGAAAGGGGTCAACGTAGCGACGCCTCAGGAAATGGCTGAAGATAGCATTCAAAACGCCGTTGGTCCTGACGGGAAAACCCGATTTGCGGACCAGTTTAAGGACGCGGTCCGTCACACCTCTTCTCCGGGACACACCGCACACAATGTGACAGTCGATGCCCCAGTTGAGGTCACTCAATCGCCAGTTAACGCACCGGTCATTGTTCAGCCGGACGGCACGGTCGATGTGCAAGCTGAACAACCAGCGATCGAGGGACAAACGATCAAAGCCGAAGCCGAGCCGATCGACACCACCGCAGATAACTGGACAGAAACCATCTCGGCCCAGATCGAAGCAAGTTTCGACGAAACCGGAGGCGAAGTTGACCTTCTCTTGACACCGGAAACGCTCGGTTCCGTTCGGATCCGGATGGAAGTGCGGGACGGAACCGCCCAAGTCACAATCGTCACCGAAACCAGCGAAGCCGCCAAGCTCTTTAACCAGAACGAAGCACGTCTGAGCGAAATGCTGTCCAAGAACGGCCTGACTCTGACCAGTCAGGATGCCAGCACCGGTGATCGCCGGGACGGATCGGGACAGTCACGCGGCCACACCGGAGGTGCCATGGGCACGGATATTGAAGAGTCCGCGCTGACCGAAACCGTCAAAGTCACCAGTAACCTTGTCAACCTGATCGCCTGAGGATTCCCATGTCTGACGCAACAGCAGAAGCCCCGAAAGAACCCGGTCTTGTAGGCAAAATCCTCAAGCTCCTCGTGCGGCTCATACTTGCAGCCGTTCTTGTCGGCGCCGGTTTTGCCGGAGGCTGGTTCTATTTCGCCAATCCAATGTCACCTGCGCAAAATGCGCTTACACTTTTGGGCCCTGATGTCCCGACTGACGGAGCCGAAGACGGCGATACCGCAGAAGGTGACGGCTTGCCTGAACGTATTCCGCGTGAACTTCCGGAAACCGCCCTGTTCGAAACATCCTACTACCAGATGGAAGAACCGCTCACGACGAACCTGAAAGGATCGCGGAGCTACCTCCAGATCGGTGTCGGCATGTCGACCCAGTACGGTGCAGAGGTTATGACCAATGTAGACACCCACAAGGTTGCGCTGCGCTCCGATATCCTCGCTGCTATGGGGGATTTCACCGAAGAGGACGTTGCTGGTGCCAACGGGCGTCAGGCCCTGGCCGACGCGATCAAAGTTATCGTCAACGACCGCCTCGAAGCCCTTGAGGGCTTTGGCGGGGTTGAAGACGTATTCTTCACATCATTCGTTCTGCAATAGGGGTGCTGCGGTGAAGTCGCCAACCAAACTTTCATCCAACGAAGTTGCTGCCCTTGTCGGCGGTCTTATGGACCTCGACAAAGACGACAACGATGATGGCGTTTCCTACCGCTCGTACCAGTTTGGCTCCGACGACCTTTCGCTTTTGGGTGAATTCCACGCGCTTCGGATGATTAACGACCGCTTCTGCCGGATCGCCCGTTCGGTGTTTATGCCGATGCTCCGTTTTCAGCCGCGGATTTCATCTTTCCCGCCGGAAATCAGGAATTTCGACGACTATCGCGATAGTCAGGACCCGTTCCTATCCCTGACCAACTGTCGGATCGAGGAGCTTCGCGGGAACCAGCTGATGGTGATCCCGCCGACTTTCATCTCGCTTCTAACGGACGCCTATTATGGTGGTGCGATCCGCTCGTTAAAACAAACCCGATCCGAATTCACGGCGACCGAACAACGGGTCATCGAAATTGTCAGCGATAACCTCAATCAGGCACTTCGACTTGCCTGGAGGGATCTGATGCCGCTGAATTTCAACCTCGTCAGCCGCGAAGAGAACCTGCAATTTGCAGCATTTGTCGACGGGGACGAGATGATCGTGAACTGCTCCTTCATGGTGCAGCTTCCTGATCTGGAACCGGCAAGTTTCGACATCCTCTATCCGCTGCAGACGCTCAAGCCGATATCGAGCCAACTGCGTAGCCGGATGCAGTCCGACTATGTGGCTGATGACAAATCATGGCGGGAAAGGTTGATCCGCGCGATCCTGTCCATTCCGCTGAACGTGACCGCACAGCTAACCGAGCCCGCGATGTCTTTGGGCAAACTCAAGGCGCTCAAAGACGGGGACATCGTACCGGCACAAATCGACGACAGAGTCGAAGTGCGCGTCGAAGGGCTTCCCTTGTTCGAAGCACAAGCCGGAGAGCTGACCGGAAAATCGGCACTGAATCTGACCAAGAAACTCGATCCCACGAAACTGCATAAAGGTCGCACCCATGAGTGATGTAACCACCCCCACCGACACCGCGACCACAGAAACGGCTGAAAGCCTGCGTCTGCTGGAAAGCATCGAAGTCAAACTGACCGTCGAAGTTGGCCGCACGGAATTAACCATCCGCGACCTACTGCGCCTGTCCGAAGGGTCCATTATCGAACTGGACCGATTGGCAGGTGACCCACTGGATGTTTTGGTCAACGGAACGGCCATCGCCAAGGGTGAAGTTGTCGTCGTTGGCGAAAGGTTCGGCATTCGAGTCGGAGAAATCATCGATCCTGAAAAACGCGCCGAAAGCGTTTGAGGCGTATAGAGACGTCTGGCACACCTTTTGCACGAAAACCGGCAGGAACCGCATGAGGACTGCCGATGGAAACCGTACGCCCCGACCAGATTTTAACCATATTCCTGTTTCTGGGCCTACTGGGTCTACTCTGGGCCTTTGTCCGGATGAACCGTTCAGGGCTCGGCGCGAAACTACGTCAAGGTAAACGCGTCAGTGTTCAGGAGGTGACCGCTGTTTCACCTGTTGACCGCGCGATCATCCTTCGCATCGATAATCGTGAATTTTTCGTATTTAAATCCAAAGGGGTAGCACCTGCCATTACAGAATTGAACACGGTGGAGGACGCGGAATGAAACGCCTTTTTCTTGTTCTTTCATTTCTGGTTCTGGCAGGTCCCGTCGCAGCACAGGGACTACCTGCACTGTCGCTGACAGAGGGGGCAGACGGCTCCACCTATTCGCTGTCCTATCAAATTCTCATCCTGATGACGGCCCTGACCGTGCTGCCATCCCTTGTGTTGGGAATGACGGCTTTCACACGCGTCATCATTGTTTTGTCAATTCTTCGACAGGCTCTTGGGACACAACAGACACCGCCCAATCAGGTTCTGATCGCGTTAGCTTTGTTTTTGACGTTCTACATAATGAACCCGATCCTGACGGATATCTACAACTCTGCCCTCTCACCCTATCTTGACGGGGCGTTGGCACCAGAGCGGGCCGTCGAAATCGGGGGAAATATTCTACGCGGATTTCTTGTAGAAAATACGCGCCAGAATGATCTTCTGATGTTCTCTGACATGGCTGGAGTGGGACCGTTTGAAGGCCCGAACGAAGTCCCTTGGTCCATCCTCCTGCCCTCCTACATGACCTCTGAGCTCAAATCGGCGTTCCAGATCGGCTTTCTGATCTTCTTGCCGTTCCTTGTCATCGACCTCGTGATCGCGTCGATCCTGATGAGCCTCGGGATGATGATGCTTTCGCCTGTTCTGGTCTCTCTTCCGTTTAAACTCCTGCTCTTTGTGCTGGTGGACGGTTGGGCAATGACGGTCGGATCACTGGCCGCAACCTATTCACTCGGAGGCTGACATGGATTTTGACGGAAACATCGAACAGCTACGGCTTGCCTACTGGAATATGCTGATGACCGGTGGGCCCATTCTGGCTGTTGCGCTAGCCGTCGGTCTGACGATCGGTGTGTTGCAAGCGGCGACCTCAATCAACGAACAAACCCTGTCGTTCGTGCCTAAATTGGTGATCGTCATGCTGAGCATGGCGCTGTTCTCGGGCTTCATGCTGTCGAACATGACCGACTACTTCGCCTATGTCTTTGAAACCATTGCGACGATGAACTGATCCCATGAGCGGCGCTGACATCCCCGGATATGACCTGAGCCTCGTGATCTCCTGGATCTCTCAGTTCTTCTTTCTGTCCTTGCGGATTGGTGCATTCCTTTTGGCCGGACCTGGGTTTGGCGGGCGGTTTGTCCCGCTGCCCATACGTATTGTCGCGACAATGGTCATTACACTGCCCCTCATCGGTCGTGTACCTGTCCCTTCCGTAGAAGAGCTTTCCCAACTTTCTAGCGTGAACCTCGTGGCGAATGAACTTGTCATTGGCCTGATGGCAGGACTTACGCTGACGATTTTTTTCAGCGCTGCCGCTATCGCCGGTGACCGGATCGCCAATACGGCCGGTCTGGGTTTTGCAGCGCAAATGGACCCGTCTGCCGGAGCGCAGGTTCCTGTTGTCGCCCAGATTTTCAACCTGTTCCTGTTGATGGTTTTTATCGCTTTGGACGGACATCTGACGGCATTCAGAATTGTCCTCGACAGCTATAGTTATCTTCCACCCGGACACATGGCTAATCCTGCGGCGCTCATTGTAGGCGGACTTACGGCGGGTGCGCGGATGTTTGTCCTTGGCGCGAAAATCATGCTCCCCATTGTCGCCACCCTATTGCTGCTGAACCTTATGGTTGGGGTATTCACCCGTTCGGCACCACAGTTGAACGTCTTTTCGTTCGGTTTCCCCGTCACAATCACAGCAACCATCGTACTGCTGTTCCTGACCGTCCCAAGCGTCGGAGATGCTTTCGATATGTTGGTGCAGGACGGGCTGAACCTGCTCGAACAAACCCTGGAGGACGCGTCCCATGGCCGAGAATGAAGACGGTCAAGAAAAGACAGAAGAGCCAACCGAGCGAAAGAAAGAGAAAGCGCGGGAAGAAGGCAAGGTAGTCACCTCCAAGGAAATGTTCGTGTTTGCGACCTTGGGGATGGGAACACTCCTCATTGGAATGATGCAGAGCATGTTGGGTTCTGTCGGAGGGATTTGGGCCAATTACCTTAATATTCCGGCAGGGTCCGACCTTGATAATCTGCTGTTTGTCAGGCTGGGCGACGCGTGGCGGCATTTCTTTTATGCGGGCCTTATCGTGGCGATCCCGATCGGGTTGACTGTGTTGTTGCTCCAGTCAGCAATGGGAGGCGTGCGGTTTGCGCCTAAAGCTCTCGGGTTTAAACCGGAAAAGATCAATCCGATGAAGGGGTTCAAGCGGATGTTTTCCAAACAGTCCGTTGTTGAGCTTGTGAAGAGCATTCTCAAAGTGGGTTTGCTTGCTTCGGTTGCAGGCGGAATTCTTTACGGAATGCTGCCTCACATCGGCAATCTTTGGGCAGCGGATGCGGCATCCGCGTTGGGCGTCATCTTGAAAGACATGACACTGCTCCTCGCAGGGCTGACTGTCGTTCTGGCAATCATCGGTGCGATCGATCTTGGTTGGCAGATGTATACGATGCACGAAAATCTGATGATGACGCTCAAAGAGGTCAAAGACGAAAACAAGGAGTCCAACGGGAACCCCGAACTCAAAGGCAAAATCCGGACCAGACAAATCGAAATGTCCCGTCGTGGTGCGCGTGAACGTGCGGCCCTGGCAGATGTGCCCAAGGCCACTGCGATCGTCACCAACCCAACCCACTTTGCTGTCGCGCTCCAGTATGTTCCCGGAGAAATGCATGCACCCAAGGTAATCGCATCGGGTAAAGGGCACATCGCCCGTGAAATCATCCGCATCGGTGCAACGGCAGGCATTCAAAATGTTCGTATTCCGGTGCTCGCTCGTGCGCTTTACTTCACGACCCAGATCGGGATGGAGATCGATGAACGGCTGTTCACTGCGGTCGCGACACTCCTTGGCTATGTTTATCACCTAGATCGTGGCTTCGGTGGCGAGGTTCCGGATGTCGAGCTTCCGGATGAGCTTCGTTTCAACGAACACGGACGTCCGCTCGAAGAGGATGAACAATGACAAAACCAAAGCATCGTCAATCAACCGGAGAGATGATCTCTACCGTGTGTTTCGCAGGAATGTCCCTGTGGCTCGCATCCGAGGCGCTGGTCTGGGATGGCGGATGGCTAGGTCTAATCGGGCTTTGGGCTTCGTCTTTGGCATGCGGGCTGGCGGCGTTCCGTTTTCTGCTACAGCAGCTTGTCGACAAAATCCGCGACTAAGGGTGGCACGGTTTTTGCCGTTACAAGACCAGACTCTAACCGGAGACCATCATGACCACTCGCAAAGGCAAGCGCGCCGCGAAATCCGAAGAAACTGACAGCACTGAAGAGCTGGCAGAAGCCGTAAGAAGCGCGCTAAAAGCTGCCCAGCTCGCAGATGATGCGGCAGCGGATATAGAAAGCCTGAAGGCCGAGAACGCAGCGTTCATTAGAGGAACGCAAAGTCTCAGCAAAAAGATGTCGGCTCTTGCGATCGGCGCGATGGCGGGTGCGTTCATCGCCGTGACCCTTTCCGGTCTGGTTTACTTCCGGTCGGTAAAAGATTTGCGAGAAAACGCCGAACTTCAGGCCCAACTGCTTGCTGAAATCCTCACGCAAACAGCAGCCCTCGAAGAAGTCGTCGTTCAGGCAGGTAACCAGCAAGGTTCGGTCGTCAGAGAAATTTCGACAGAGATCGCGAATGCGACTGATCGGCTCTCTGCCGAAATGGCGTCTTACGCGACGGACCTGTCCAGCTTCCAACCCCAAACCACCACCGGTATGGGTGATGAAATTGCGGGCTCCATCGACACTCTCAACGGTACGGTTATTAGCGATATGGAAACCCTGCGCAGCGATATCCTTGGTGCGATTGGCGATCTGGAGATGTCGATGACGGAAGTTTGCGTTTCTGCGAGCGGAGGCATCGCACCTGATGTTACGAACGAAGTGAGCATTTTGCTTGAAGAACTGCGCGGAACAGTTTCTGCTGTGCAGACGATGACAACTTCTCAGACTCGCACGACCACTCCGGCCAGCTCACCGCGTCCGGCATCCCGTCCGACGGCGCAAGCCGCACCGGCACCCAATCCGTTTAGCTTCCCGTAAGTATATGATCGATGGTTTTGACATTGACGAAGACGACGACGCACCTAGCGCCGCTGAACCTTCGCAAACGGTCAAACTCGCCGGCCGACGCCTGACAGCGACCGGCGTATCGCTGGGACTTCGTCCCGGTGATGTTCTCGCCGCGATTAACGGGAAACCGTTTGTCGGAACCAAAACCCAGTTGAACGATCGCTTTCGCGAAGTTCGGGGCCGTCCTCTCGCCCTGACTTTCAAGCGTGGTGAGCTGGACATTACTGTCCTTACTGAACACTCGGACCTTGGGCGCTGGGAACCAGCCCCAGCGGTGACCAACTGGAGCGGAGACAGACAAGATCCAGAAGCACTTCGGAACTGGGAAATCCTGAGAGGCGAAGACGGTCGCTATGACCTTCATCCGCTCAAACCTGGTGTCGCCGCGCTTGTGTTTCCGCCATTGTGGCTGATGCAGAACCGGCTTTGGGCACATGCGGCGGCTATCGTTGCTGTTGTTGCCGTCGCCGCGGCAATCTGGTGGGTTCTTGTACCGTTTGTCTATGTCTTTTCGGGTGTCATTGTTCGCGCCACTGGCCCGCTGCTGTTCCGCCTTGACCGGATTTCTATGGGGCTGGTCCCCTATGCAACTGTCGCAGCACGTACGGAATCCGGTGCACACATTGCATATGGCAAAATCGACCCGAAGGGGCATTTCCTTTATGGAAAGCCCCAATCGCAGGTCGAAGTTGAATTAGAAAGTGAAGATCAGACGGCGCCGGAAACGACAGCCTGACGACGGCGCTGTACCGAGCTCGGGATGCTCAACATCTCGCGGTATTTGGCGACGGTACGACGGGCGAGCTTTACACCATCGGCTGCCATCATCTTAACAATGCTGTCATCGCTCAGCGGATCTTCGGGGCTTTCGTTCGAGATAAGCTGTTTGATCTTATGACGCACAGCGGCGGCCGAATTCACGTCGTCCCCTTTCGCGCCCAGAGCGGCGTTAAAGAAGGTCTTGAGCGGAAGCGTACCCTGTGGGGTCTGGATCAGCATGCCGGTGGTCACACGGCTCACTGTGCTTTCGTGTACACCGATTGCGTCGGCAATCTCGCGCAGGATCATCGGGCGAAGGTACGCAGCACCTTTTGACAGGAAAGCTGACTGACGTTTCACAACCTCGGCCCCGACTTTGAGCGTTGTCATGTTGCGATGCTCAACCGCGCGCTGGAGCCAGCGGGCGACGTTAACGCGATCCTCGGTATAAGCTTTACCTTCTTTGGTCTCACGAAGCTTTTGGGTCGCGTCATTGGCGCTGACATGTACGGTCGGAAGGGTCGATCGATTCAGGTCGACATTCCATCCATCATCGCTTTCGGTCACGATAAGATCCGGCGGACGCTGTGCGGAAACCGTCCCTTCGAAAATCGCACCCGGTTTCGGGTTCAGACCACGAAGCTGGCGGAGCACCGGACGAAGGGTGTCCAGATCTGTTCCGCAAGCACGCGCCAGACCTTTCAGGTCGGCATTTGCCAGAAGTTTCAGATTATCCAGAACAGCGGCAAACAACGGCGTGAGGATTTCTGCATCCTCTGCCTGAAGCCGCAGGCATTCAGCGAGGTTGCGTGCAAACAAACCAGCAGGTTCGATTTTGTGCAGCTTGTCGAGTAGCGCTGCGGCGTGGTCGACTTCGATACCAGCAGAAAGCGCTATCACATCGAGAGACTGCCCGAGCCAACCCGACGGCTCGAGTGCATCAAGGAACGCTTCGGCTGCCTGCCGGTCAGTGGCGTCCAAACCTAGACGGTCAATCTCTGCAGTTGCGTGAGCGTAGAGCGACGGACCCTCTTCAGCCAATGCAGCAATCCTATCCCAGTCCTCGCCTCTTCCTCCGGCGACACCGGAATGGAGGCGAGGTTGGGAGGGAACCTTAATCTTGATAAAGGGGTTTTCGGCAGCCTGTTCTTCGATGAAGGACAACAAATCCTGATTACCCAGTTGAAGCAGATGAATGGCCTGCTGAAGCTGAGCTGTAACGACAAGCGACTGGCGCTGGCTAATAATTTGTGAAGTCGAAAGGTGCATGGTTCGGGTCTCCTTGTCAGCAACTTTGACGAGTCCCGAATGATTCTGGAAAAAATCAATTTGACAGGCCTAAAACGTCGGGATTCATGCGACGGAAATAAGGCGTACGGAAAATAAGCTATTGAAAATAAATGATCTCCGCCATCTGAGACGGCGGAGATACGTTCGTATAGTGTCGGTTTCCCGTCAGCCGCGGAGCAGCTGGAGGACGCCTTGCTTCGAAGAGTTCGCTTGTGCGAGCATCGCCGTAGCAGCCTGGCTGAGGATCTGACCGCGGGCCAGGTTCGTGGATTCCTGGGCGAAGTCTGCGTCCATAACCTGCGACTTAGCAGCCTGAACCGAGGTCGAGATGTTGGTCAGGTTGGAGATGACCGAGTCAAGACGGTTGGAAACAGCACCGAGGTCAGCCCGGCTATCGTTAATTTTCGACAGAGCCACGTCGATGACTTTCAGAGCCGAGTTAGCGCCTTCGGAGGTCGTGATGTCGATTTCCGAAACTGCGTTCAGTGAGGAACCGAAGTGCAGCGCGGCATCGGTATCAAGGAAGGATTCCGTACCAGCTACGCCATCGTCAGTGACATCTGTTGCGACCGAGAAGGTGTTGGTGGATGCCATATTGACCTGCCCCTTCATCGTAACCGTGTCGGTCGTACCAGCAGTGGTCGGATCAAGGTCAAAGGTTGCAGCGCCGTCACCCGTAGTGATCGTCATCGTCGACGAAGCGGTCGAAGAAGCGAAGTCGGTGATCGAGATGTCATCACCATCTACGTCGGACAGGACGATGTTGCCGCTGTCGTTGATTTCCGCAGTAACACCAGTTTGCGACGTCAGGTCGTTGATGGAGTCGCGCAGGGATTCCAGACGAAGACCGCCGCTCGGATCTGCTGCAGGAACAGCAACTGCCTTGGTAGCAACGCCGTTGACTTTGAAGCTAACAGTTGATGCTACGGCAGCGCCGGCAGCTTTCGGACCTTCAAGAACTGCAGTGGTTGAAGCCGAAGCCGACACACCTGTCGAAGACGAAATGCCGTTGATACGGGCAGCGATGTCTTTTGCTGAGTCGGTGGTTGCAGTCGTGAAGCTTTCCGAACCACGGTGACCGGAGATGGTGACCGTTTCAGAGTCGAACGACGAGGTCGATGCTTCCGAGGTCAGTTCGTGTGCGCCGATGTCGGTTGCTTTCGCGCTGTCGACGTCGATCTGCATGGTGGTACCGCTGTCAGCACCGATCTGAAGCTGCTTACCTTTAAAGGTGCCGTCCAGAATGTTCATACCGTTGAAGGTGGTGGTTTCAGCCACACGGTCAACTTCGGCGATGAGCTGTTTGGCTTCTGCCATCAGCGAGCCACGGTCGGAAGCAGTGTTGGTGTCGTTGGCGGACTGAACTGCAAGCTCGCGAAGACGCTGCAGCATGTTCGAAACTTCGACGTGTGCACCTTCAGTGGTGTCGACGAGGTTTTTACCGTCAGCAGCGTTACGGATCGCTTGGTTAAGACCCATGACCTGTGCGGTCATTTTTTCACCGATGGCCATACCAGCAGCGTCGTCTTTTGCAGCGTTGACGCGCAAACCTGTCGACAGGCGGGTCATGGCAGTGTTGAAGTCGTCATTTACGCGAGCCATGTTCGACTGGGCGTTAATGGCGCCGATGTTTGTGTTAATGGTTGTCATTGTCGTTGCCTCCAGATTTGGGCAGTGGGTAAGGACGCGCCGTGTGGCGCTTGCATTCCTCAACGACCTTTCAGAAAAATGTTTAGCAACGAGATGAAAAATCTTACCGGCAGCAGGTTTTCCTGTGACCGTATATATTTATCCCCTGTTCCTACCGCCTTTTATCAAAAGGTTTTTCATCTTTAGGGGTATCTGCACTGAAACTGGCATAGACCTTGCCGTTATGACTCCTGAGCAATCCTGGAGTGCCTAATGGATATCGCATCACTTGTAGGTCTGATCGGTGCGATCGGTATGATCGTCGGGGCCATGATCTCTGGCGGAGGCGTTTCGCCTTTCATCGACGTTCCGTCGATCCTTATCGTTTTTGGCGGGACCTTCTTTGCCGTTATGTATACGGCCCCCATGGGTGCCTTCCTTGGAAGCTTTGGCGCGATGGCCAAAGCTTTCCTGCCTCCAGTGAAGAAAGTCGATGAACTGATCGAAAGCATGGTCGAGATGTCCAACCTTGCCCGAAAGGACGGGATGATGGCTCTTGAGGGAAAAGAGGTCCCCGACAAGTTTTTCGAAAAAGGGATGCAGCTTCTTGTTGATGGGGCCGACGAACAAAAGCTCGTCAAACAGCTCAAGAAAGAAATTGCTGCGATGAAGGCGCGTCATGAGTCCAGTCAGGGCGTTGTTCAGGCATGGATCGATATCGGGCCGGCGATGGGCATGATCGGTACGCTGGTCGGCCTCGTTCTGATGCTCGGCAACATGGCTGACCCAAAGGCAATTGGTCCGGCGATGGCTGTGGCTCTTTTGACGACTCTATATGGGGCCTTCTTGGCGAACGTGCTTTTTGGCCCGCTCAAAACCAAACTTGAGCGCTACACCAAACAGGAACTCATCTACCGAGAGCTCGTCATCGAAGGCCTTCGTGGGATCGCAAAAGGTGAAAGTGGCCGGAATATTCAAGACCAAATGGTTGCCGCCCTTCCCCCCAAAGAGCAGCAAAAGCTGATGGCGGCGTAAATCATGGCAAAGCTAAAGGTCGTCCCCCCACCGCCCCCCGTCGAAGAAGAAGACGAACAGGAATGCCCGAAATGCCCACCTGCGGGTGCGCCGGCATGGATGGCGACCTTTGCAGATATGGCGACGCTCTTGATGGCGTTCTTCGTGCTTATCCTGTCCTTTGCGGAATTCAACCAACCTCGGTTTAAGATGGTAGCTGGCTCAATGCATGATGCCTTCGGGGTGCAGCGACAGATTCCGGTTATGGAACAGCCCGAGGGGACAACCCCACTATCCATGAATTTTTCCCCCTCTCCCGAGCCGTCGGTAACGAACGAACTCACCCAACAGACGACCGACCTTGAACGGGACGACGTTGAAACGTCTCCTCCGACGGATGTTTCGGATGCAGAACAACCAACGCCCGAACAACAGCAACTGATGCAGGACCTTCAAGAGTCTCTTGATGCACAGGGCAGCCAGCTTTCCGTCGAAATGGAAGGCGATCAGGTTACAATCCAGTTCCCGGAAGGAACGTCAGACACACCAATCGAAGAAATGGCACAGCAGCTTGCACAGGCCGCAACGGCGATTGATTCAGTCGGAGCAACGGGTGACGATGTTCAGATCAGTGGATTAACCGATCATATCGGCGATTTGGCCGATGCGCTTGGTGGTCAGGCAGATGGCCCATCCGGCGGGACCGATGGAACCGCCGACCGACGCGCAGAAGTGGCCGAAGCCAAATTACAGGTCGCATTAGAAGATCAGGTGGATCAGGGGCTCGTTGAATTCGAACGTCGTGACGGCAAGGTCTACGTCACCGTCGGAGCCGGCGGAGCATTTGAATCCGGATCCGCAGATCTTACTGACGAAGCTCGTACGATCATGGAAGGTCTCGCGCTCGCATCCGTTGGTGGAAGCAGCACGATCACCGTGACCGGCCACACTGACAATGTACCGCTGACCGGCGGTCAATATACAGACAACTGGGGGCTCGCTGCTGGACGCGCATCTGCGGTGGTGCGTGAGCTCGGCTCCACGGGACTTGTCGATCCGGAACGGTTGAGCGCGGTCTCTAAAGGTGAAAGCGAACCGGTAGCTGATAACACGACCGAAGACGGCCGCGCCCAAAACCGCCGCATCGAAATCGTCATCGACTTTGACGAATAGTAAACACGTGGCGGCGAATGCCGTTCTTACAGGTGAACCCCGGAGGCTATTATGGCGATCGACTATCTCAGTGCGCTGAATCAGAACGGGTCTGGCCTGAACCTGACAGACCTCGCGTCGAGTCTGGTGTCCGCTGACATCGCGCCTAAGGCACAGGCTGCTGAAACAACAAAGAACAAGGCTGAGACATCTATTTCGGCCTACGCTCAACTGCGTTCGGCGTTCGAAGAATTCGACACCGCACTCGGATATATGTCCGGTACGTCTGTATTGGCAGCGACAAGCAGCAACAGCGCTGTTTCCGTAGAGGTCACTGATCGCAACGCGGTGCAGGAAACCACCTCCTACGTTGACGTTATCGAAGTCGCAAAGCGACAAGTTTTGGAATTCACAGGCTTTTCCGGACCGGACGAAGTCATTGGCACCGGCAACTTAACCGTCGATGTCGGCGTATGGGCCGATAGTACGACGTTTGCTGTGAACCCTGATGCGACTTCCAACACGATTACAATCGGCGAAGGCGCGACGCTGGACGAACTGGCGCAAGCTCTATCATCGCTTGATGGCGTCACTGCACGGGTTCTTGATCGTGGTGACGGAACTTTTACGCTCGGAATTGTCAGTGAAGAAGGTGCCGGAAACGCACTGCGCCTGACCGCAGATGCTGGTGCAACGGGTTCACTCGCAACGCTCGACAACACGACAACCAACGCAACGTCGCAGGTGCAAGCCGCCGCTGACGCGATGCTAACTGTCGACGGCGTAACAGTATTTCGATCCACCAATGTCATTGGCGACGTTGTGGATGGCCTGACCTTTACTCTTAACGGAACAACCGACTACGCGGCTTCGATCAATGTTTCGCGGGATGCGTCTTTGGCTTCGGAGGTATTGAACGCCTTTGTCGATCAGGTGAACACGACACTCACCAAGCTAAAAGACATGACGGCGTATGCGACCGAAGACAGTGAGGCCGGAGACCTTTATGGTGATCGTACAGTCAAGAGGCTGAGCAACCAGCTCACCGATATACTCAACGAACCTCTCACCGGTTTCGGAGATGATCCAGTCTATCTATCTGATCTGGGTATTGCGACAGCGCGGGACGGCAGTATCTATCTGAATGACGCACTTTTTGAACGGGCCTTTGTAAAAAACCCGGGTGCATTTGATGCGCTGTTCCAGAACAGTTTCAGCTCTGACAACAGCGCTGTAACGATCAGCGGGAAGCCGAACAACTCGACTGTTGCTGGCACCTATTCTTTCAACTTCGATCCCGCCACGGGCATCGCGACGGTGGATGGGTCACCCCTGTTCGCATCAGTTCTTGATACCGGTGAAATGAGCTTTGTCGCGACGACAGGAAATATGTCGGGGGCAGTTTTGACCTCTGGCACCGATGCGGTATCGGCCAATGTTACCTTTGGCCGTAGCATGGTTTCGAAGCTTCAAGCGTCCCTGAATGAGGCGCTTCAGACCAACGGGACGCTGGATAAGCGTGATGAGTATTTCACAGGTATTGTCACCGAACAGACCGAAACGCTCAAAGCAATCGACGAACGTGCGACAGAGCTTGAAACCCGCTACCTGAGGAAATTCGCAGCGATGGAACAGGTAATCACCGAGCTGAAAAGCACCGGTGAATACCTAACCGCGATGGTGGACAGCTGGAATAACAGCAACTGATCAGTTGCGCTGAAGTCCGTATTTCTTCATCTTTTCAATCAAAGTTGTCCGACGCAGGCGAAGCGTTTGAGCCGCGCGACTGACGCAATCATTGTTCTGGTCAAGGGCTGCTTCGATCAACGAAATCTCAATATCACGAAGGTAACGACGGATGTCGATATCCAAGTCTTGATCGGCCAGAGTCCGATACGTCTCCGGATCCGGAAGCCCTTGGGCTTCGGGCGGTTGCGCTTCGGCATCTGAAATGCCGTCGATCAGATTTGTCAGGTCCCCGTTCAGAAGATAATCACGGACCATATCTCCGGTGATCATCTGTCCCGGGAACAGAACCGTCGCGCGTACCAAAGTGTTCCGCAGTTCGCGAACATTGCCACGCCATGGATGTGCGCTCAGTACGCGCATGGCCGTCTGATCGAAATGCGGCAGTGCGATTTTCGGATCACGCTCCTGTACTGACACCAGCATTCTTTCCAGGATCAGCGGAATGTCCGATGTTCGCGACGAGAGCGGGGGCAAGGTGATCTGGAAAACGGCAACACGGAAGTAAAGGTCTTCACGAAACTCGACTTCGTTACCCGAAGTCAGATCTCTGTGGGTTGCTGTCACCAGACGGAAATCAACTTCGATTTCCTGCATCGATCCGAGCCGGCGTACTTTGCGTGTTTCCAGAACGCGCAACAGTTTCACTTGGAGAGACGGCGGCATATCTCCGATTTCATCCAGGAACAGTGTGCCACCGTTGGCCTGTTCGAACCGCCCTATTTTGCGGCTATCCGCACCGGTGAAAGCACCTTTTTCATGACCAAACAGTTCGCTCTCCAGCAAATCCGGCGGGATAGCAGCACAATTTACAGCGACAAGTTCGCCTGTGCGGCCCGAAACAGCGTGCAGTGCCTGTGCAGCCAGTTCTTTACCAGTACCTGTTTCACCCTGAATAAGTACCGGAGCGTCAGATTTCCCTACAAGATGAATATGATTTTTGACGTTCCGCATAATGGGTGTTTCGCCAGCAATATATTGCGAAACCACATCATTGGTTGGTTGTGCATCGAAAATATTCGTGTCGGTAGGTCTCCAGTGGTTTGTCATATTGCCCCTCCAATCATCCTTCAACACACAGCGCGTCAAATTCTTGACTAAAATAACGCGATCGTGAGCCGTATAAGTGAAATCAAGCGGGCTGCTGGCGAGCGCAAAAGAATAGGGTGATATCCGTCTGAATGGCCTGCCCCTGCTCGCAAGGCGTAGCTGCAGGCGGTTTTCCCGACAAAACTGCAAGTTGTCCCAGGGTCTGGTTTTCATTACTTGGCCATTTAGCCCTACTTCACCCGAATCGGATGCGTCTATTCTGCTGATAGGTCGCGGCAATCGGTTGCTCCGTTTACCTATGCCTCTGCATGATCGACTGAGTTTCAAAAAAAGCTAAATCTCGTCAGGACAGATACAAGACGGGACCTGAACGCTCAGAATGTCACTCGACGCTATTTATCCTGTGCTCATGTGCGGAGACCACCAATCCGCCTTCTGGCCAGTGTCTCGTACAAATTCGCCCCTGCGGTTTGCACGGATTAACAATACCCACAGCCAACTCCAAATTTGCCTCCAGAGTTTAGCGGACAACGGCTTGGGTCCCGCAACCATGGTTGTGAGCTCCAAAGAGCGATATTTGGCCCAGGATCAAACTGACCAGATCGGCGCGGATATGGGTACAATGATTGTCACCCCCAAAGACAGAGGCACAGCACCGTCTGTCTGTGCCGCTGCCGAGGTCATTTCCCGAACACGTCCAGACGCCTTGCTCTTGGTCGTTCTGGGGAACCGGTGTCAGTTCAACACGGACACAATAAAAGAAGCCCTACGGCTCGGCACATCCGGGGCTGAGAACGGAAAATTTGTCTGCTTTGGAACACCTCCCGGAGACGGTGCCCAAGGTGATCGATTGATCGAACTCGGACAGGGCACATGTCATAGCATTGCCCCGCAACCGGTTTCCCAGATTACACTGGCTGGTGATACTGCGAAGGAGTTGCTTGAAACAAAACGCTATCTTTGGGCCGCAGATTTCATTCTGGTATCTGCAAAAACCCTGCGCGGAATATACGGCCGACAAGCTGCCGCGATACGGTCGTCGGTCAGACGAGCAGTCCGCGAAGGAGTTGAAGACCAGCAGGCTTTCATAC
>JBNKUW010000016.1:0-26257 GCA_050298835.1 Marivivens sp. | reverse complement strand
GGATCAGCTGCAGCACCGGGATGCCGATGATCATGCCGAAGGTGAGGCGGTCGCGCTTGAGCTGGATGAACTCCTTGACGATGATCCCGATCCAGCGCGACCAGGAGAACGCGGCGCGCCTCACAGCGGCTCGCGCTTTATGCGATGGACTGCACAGAAGATTTGCAGGGGAATATTGCGGTCTATGCCAAGAACCGCGAACTAATGATCGAGGGGCTGCCCAAAGCGGGCTTTACCAAGATCGCGCCACCGGACGGGGCGTTTTATGTTTACGCGGATGTGTCCGATTACACTGACGACAGTTTGGCCTTCGCTGCGGATATTCTGGAAAAGGCGGGTGTTGCCGTCACGCCAGGGCTCGATTTCGATACGGTCGAAGGCAAACACTGGCTGCGGTTTTCCTATGCGCGGTCCACTGCGGACATGGAAGAAGGTCTGCGCAGGCTCGCCCACTATATGGCGGAGCGGCAGTCATGATACGTTTGCTTGGCGCATTGATCCTGAGCCTTTGGGCAGGGATTGCAACGGCGCAGGATTTTACCGGTCTTGCGCGGCTTGATGTGACGAACTCTGAACTGCGCGATATCCGGCGCGGGATGGAGGTTGACCTCTACCTGTCCCAGACGGTGCCTTATCGCGTGTTCACACTGACAGAGCCGATGCGGCTCGTCATGGATTTCCGCGAAATTGATTGGAGCGGTGCGGACAAAGACCGGTTGATGCAGGCGACCCGTGCGTCTGATCTGCGGTTCGGGGTATTGCGTCCGGGATGGTCCCGCATGGTCGTTGACCTCGCAGAACCGATGTTGATCGAAGAAGCGGGCATGTCGGTCGATACAGTAACCGGAACAGCGCATTTGCTGGTGCGGATGAAACGCGGGTCCGTCGAAGACTACACCAGCGCATCCGGTGCGCCACCCGATCCCGGCTGGGATATGCTGGCAGCGATTGATCCGACTACGGCGGTGATTTCTCCGGCGGATGACGGCGCGTTCACCGTTGTGATTGATCCCGGTCACGGGGGGATCGATCCGGGGGCAGAACGCGGCGCCCTCAAAGAAGCTGACCTTATGCTACAGCTCGCGGCGGAGGTGGCAGAGACCATCAACCGGATCGGCGGAATGCGTGCTGTGTTGACACGACGAAGTGATGTGTTCGTTCCGCTTGAGGAACGCATCACAATTGCGCGACAGGCTGGGGCAGATGTCCTGATTTCGCTTCATGCAGATGTGCTCGACGGGGATGAAGTAACCTCGGGCGCATCGATTTATACGTTGAGCGACGCCGCGCAAGAAGGGTCATCGCAGCGGATGGCGGAACGGCATGATCGGGGTGATCTTCTGGCTGGCGTTGACCTGACCGGTCAGGATGACACCGTGGCGACGATCCTGATGGACCTTGCCCGTCAGGACACAGCCCCCGAAAGCCGTGAACTGGCGACGCATCTGGTAACTGCACTTAGGGATACGCAGGCGCGGGTGAACAATAATCCGCAGCGCGAAGCGCTCCTTGCGGTGCTGAATGCCGCGGATTTCCCGTCGGTTCTGATCGAAGTGGGCTTTCTTTCAAATCCTGCAGATCGCGAAGCCCTGAGCGCACCCGAAGGCCGCGCGAGGGTTGCCGCAGGGATTATTCTGGGATTGCAACGCTGGGCCGCCGATGCGGCTGCGCGGGATGCTCTCAGGCGTCAGTAGGGGCGCCGGTAAACCGTGCAAGCCAGATGGTGTGATAGCCGCAATCAGGGTCTTCTGGCATGTAGGATATCACGGTAAAACCGTTCTCTTCCAAAAGGTTGCGGTATTCCTCGGGCGATAGGGACGCGTGGTACACGGGTTCCCCTTCGACCTGTCCAATGGCGATGGATTCCTCTGAGCCAGAGGTGAACATCAGTGCCGCGTTCGGCGCTGAATGGCTGGCAAAGACCGGAAACATGGCCCGCTGATCGTCCGGTGACAGGTGAAAGAAACTATCCCACGCCAGAATGGCGTCAAAGGTTTCATCCAATGCAAGATCGCGCATGTCCGCCCGCACCGCTGACGCCATTGGCAGCAGTCGCGCAAACAGGGCTACCATGCTTTCGGCAGCATCCACACCCGTAACTGCAATCCCGCGATCCACCAGATATTCGGCAATGGGGCGGCCAGCGCCACATCCCAAATCAAGCACTCTGCGCGTACCTTTCAGGTGCGGAGCAACGGAAATCATCCGGTCGAGCCACTTGCGTTCAACCAGTCGACGGTCGCGCTTTTGGGCCCAAGCTGGGCCGACTCTGTCGTAGGTTGCGATGATATCTTCGGGCTTGGTCATGCATCGCATTTGACCGACAGAACGCCCAAGGGCAATCACGTTTGTTCAAACATCGAAAAAAGCGGCGTTTTCGTGCCTAAGCAGGAGTTTGCGGTTTTGACCTCGGGCAGGGCGCACCGTATAAGCGCCGCATAAATACAAGGGGTTTGGCGCAGTGCTGCGATTCATCATGTCTTTCTTCGGGGCCCTTTTCACAATGGTCACGCTGGGGCTCGTTATGGTTGCGTTGGGGATCGGTGGTATCTTCAGCTTCTATGGCCACGATCTGCCCTCGACAGATACGCTCGCCCGCTACACGCCCAAGCAAATTAGCCGTGTGTATTCCGGCGAAGGTGCGATCATCGATGAATTCGCGACCGAACGCCGTTTGTTCACCCCGATCGAAGAAATCCCAGATCTGGTAAAAAACGCGTTTGTCGCAGCCGAAGATCAGAATTTCTACACGCACCCCGGGTATGACATCCGCGGTATGGCGTCGGCGTTTGTTGATGCTGTGCAATCGCGCGGGGATGACGTGCGGGGGGCATCAACGATCACCCAGCAGGTGATGAAGAACTTCCTTCTGTCCTCTGACCGAACGGCAGAACGGAAAATCCGTGAAATCATCCTTGCGACGCGGATTGAACGGGTGATGGACAAGGACCACATCCTCGAACTCTATCTGAACGAGATTTTTCTTGGCCAGAACTCCTACGGGGTAACGGCGGCTGCGCAGACCTATTTCAACAAATCCTTGTCGGAACTGACACCGGGCGAGGTTTCATATCTGGCATCACTGCCCAAAGCACCGTCCACGCTGCACCCTGTAAACAACTATGACCGCGCAATCGAACGTCGGAACTATGTTCTGGGGCGTCTTGCGAATGACGGGTACATCACCGAAGCCGAGGCCGAAGCTGAAAAAGCCGCACCGTTGTTGACTGTACAGTCTGGTGACTACGAAAGCTTCCGGTCGCAACTGCCGCCGCGAAACTATTTCACCGACGAAATCCGCCGTCAGCTTAGCCGTGACTTTGGCGAAGAAGAATTCTTTACCGGTGGTCTGTCGATCCGCGCGACCATCGACAACCAGTTGCAGCTTGTTGCCGAACAATCGCTCCAGAAAGCGCTGGAAGACTACGACCGGAACAAAGGCGAATGGCGCGGCACTGGCGTGACCATCGACGAAGCCGAACTTGGCAGCGAAGAAAGCTGGCGGGCGGCTCTGGCAAACGTAACCGTCCCGCGTGACATCGCGCTGGATAGCAAATGGTATCCGGCCGTTGTTCTCGGGGTTGAGGACCAGCGCCTGCGCATCGGTATCGAAGGCGTAGACATAACCGAGGCCGAGCCGCAGGTCGTCCCGCGTGATGATATTCAGTGGATGCAGGGCAACTTCCACGACAATTTCAACGTCGGTGATGTGGTGCATGTGCGCCGCTATACCGCTGACGCCGACGGATCGTTTATCCGTTGGACCCTTCGACAAGTGCCCGAGGTCGAAGGTGCGTTCATGGCAATGGACGTGAACACCGGTCGTGTTCTGGCTATGCAGGGTGGTTTTTCGTATCAGGCGACCGAACTTAACCGCGCAACGCAGGCCTATCGCCAGCCGGGTTCGTCCTTCAAACCCTTTGTCTACGCGTCCGCACTTGATAGCGGGTATACCCCCGCAACGATCATCGTTGACGCCCCGATTGAGATTAACACACCGCAAGGTATGTGGCGTCCGCAGAACTCTTCACGTCAGTTCTACGGTCCGACACCGATGCGGACGGGGATCGAACAATCGCGGAACCTGATGACCATCCGTCTGGCACAAGAGGTCGGTATGGATGTTGTCGCAGAATACGCCGAACGGTTCGGGGTCTATGATCCGGGCACCATGGGGCAATACCTTGCCGCATCACTTGGTGCCGAGGAAACAACGCTGTTCCGTATGGTGGCGGCATATTCGATGTTCGCAAATGGTGGTGAACGTGTGGAACCGACGCTCGTTGACCGCGTTCAGGACCGCTTCGGTCAAACGGTATACCGCCATGATCCGCGCGACTGTGTGGATTGTTCCCAAGTCTCCTTGCCCGCAGGGCAGGCCCCGACGATCGTGTCCAACCGCGACCGGATCATGAACGCTGTGACCGCTTACCAGCTAACCTCAATGATGCGTGGCGTGGTCGAGCGCGGCACCGCCAGCAGCGTCATCAACCTGCCGGTTCCGATTGCCGGTAAGACCGGTACAACCAACGATGCCAAAGACGTCTGGTTTGTCGGGTTCTCGTCCAATATCGCGGCCGGTTGCTACATCGGGTATGACACCCCCACACCGCTTGGTCGTGGTGCCTATGGCGGGTCCACCTGTGGCCCGGTGTTCCAGCGTTTCATGGAAGAAGCGATCAAAGAATTTGGTGGCGGCCAGTTCAACGTTCCGGAGGACTGCCAGTTCATCAATATCGACCGGTATACAGGTGCCCGTCTTCCTGACGGGTCTTCTGGTCCGAACGTAATCGGCGAATGTTTCCGCGTGGGCGAAGAGCCTCTGTTCGGTATCCTTTACGACGGTGGCTTTGCCATGTCGGCTGATCTGCCGCTGTTTGATGAAGTGCCGCAGGAAACCCGCAGTGTGACGAGCTCTGACGGTGAAACCGCAACGGTTGGTCCCAACGCATCCTTTGGCACCCTGTCTTCGGGCGGTCTTTACTGACGCCTTCTTGCCCCGACCGCGGTCAGCGGTTATGACGCGATCCAATCCGTAGGGCGCGGTCCTGTGCCCTACGTCAGAAAAAGCGAGTAGTCCCATGCGCGCCGATACGCAAAACGTTGTAAACGCCATCGAAAAATCCCTCGATCTGCTGGCTCAGCGGATGGATTGGGAGACGGCAGAATACCGGCTGGAAGAGTTCAACGCCCGCGTTGAGGACCCCGACCTCTGGAATGATCCAGAGGCCGCGCAAAAGCTGATGCGCGACCGTCAGGTTCTGGTGGACGCAATCAACGGCTACAAAGCAATCAAACAAGAGCTTTCGGACAACGTCGAACTCATCGAACTCGGCGAAATGGAAGATGACGCCGAGGTCATCAAAGAGGCCGAAGAGGCGCTGAAAGCCCTGAAAGAAACCGCCGCCGCGAAAGAGCTTGAAGCCCTTCTTGATGGCGAGGCGGACGGCAACGATACGTTCCTTGAAATCAACTCCGGTGCTGGCGGGACAGAGTCCTGCGACTGGGCGTCGATCCTTGCACGGATGTATGTTCGCTGGGCGGAAAAGAAGGGCTACAAGGTCGAACTTCAGTCCGAAACAGCAGGCGAAGAGGCGGGGATCAAATCCGCTGCTTACAAAATCAGCGGCCCGAACGCTTATGGCTGGCTCAAGTCCGAAAGCGGCGTTCACCGTCTTGTGCGGATTTCGCCCTACGATTCCGCTGCGCGTCGTCACACGTCGTTTTCGTCCGTCTGGGTTTATCCTGTCGTCGATGACAACATCGAGATCGAGGTCAAACCGAACGAAATCCGTATCGACACCTATCGTTCGTCCGGTGCTGGTGGCCAGCACGTGAACACGACAGACTCTGCCGTGCGGATTACCCACATTCCGACCGGTATCGTGACGACCTCGTCCGAGAAATCACAGCACCAGAACCGTGACATCGCCATGAAAGCGCTGAAATCGCGTCTCTACCAGATGGAGCTTGACCGCCGCAACGCAGAGGTCAACGCCGCGCACGAAGCCAAGGGCGATGCAGGCTGGGGCAACCAAATCCGGTCCTATGTCCTTCAGCCGTATCAGATGGTCAAAGACCTGCGGACCGGCTTTGAAACGTCGGACACGCAGGGTGTTCTGGACGGCGATCTGGACGGTCTGATGGCCGCGACGTTGGCGCACGGGGCCTCTGGCAAATCCCGTGCGGATGCCAACGCCGAAGACTGATCGGGATCGGCTTAACACCCGCCAATCACACAGAAAACTTGACAGATAGTGCCTCCCTTAGGTCAGATCGACGTAAGGGAGAAAACTATGACGAATAACGCACCGCCGGCCACGCCGTCGCAGCTACCGCTTGTCGGTAAATTTTCATTGGTCGATATCTGGTACGCGCTGAAAGCCGGATTGAACGACTTCAAAAGAGCACCGCAATTCGGGCTGTTCTTTTCTGCGGTCTACGTCGTGGTCGGGTTCTTGCTGGTGTTCCTCGGGGCAGGGCACGTCAGTTGGGTACTGGCAACCTCTTTGGGCTTTCCCCTTGCGGCACCCTTTGCGGCAGTGGGCCTTTATGAAGTAAGCCGCAGGCTTGAGGATGGTGAGCCAATGCTATGGAGCGAAGTGCTCGGCGTTGTGTGGAAAGAACGGACGCGGCAGATTCCATGGATGGGTGCGATCATCGTGATCTACTTCCTGTTCTGGACCTTTCTCGCCCATATGCTCTTTGCGTTGTTCATGGGGCTTTCGGTCATCCGCAATGTGTCCTCCAGCCTTGATGTGTTCTTTACCCCTCAGGGAATGACGATGATCGCGGTTGAATTGGCTGTCGGGGCGGTGCTGGCGTTTTTGCTATTTTCGATGACGGTGGTGAGCCTACCGCTCCTTCTTGAAAAGGAGATCGATTTTATCTCTGCCATGCTCCTGTCGATCCACACCGTTGCTGCCAACCTGCCAGAAATGCTGGCATGGGCTGCCGTCATCGCGCTGCTGTCACTGCTGGCACTACTGCCTGCATTTCTGGGACTGTTGGTGGTCTTGCCGGTGTTGGGGCACGCAACGTGGCACATATACCGGCGGGTGCTTTACGACCCGGTCTAACGAAAAGGGCGCCGCAACGGGCGCCCTTTCCACTTGGAATATCTGTTCGCTCTTAGGCGTCTTTGGCCGGTGCAGCCGCAGCAGCAGCAGGTGCTTTCGGCTTTGCCGTACCAGAGGTGCTGAGCGGATCGTCCTGACGCTGAACCGAGCCTTCGAAATGGGCGCCGGATTCGATTGCGATTGTTTTGTGGATGATGTCGCCTTCGACACGAGCGGTCGAGGTGAGGCGAACTTTCAGGCCACGTACGCGGCCAACGATGCGGCCATTCACAACAACGTCGTCTGCGATCACTTCGCCACGAACGGTAGCGGTTTCGCCAACGGTCAGCAGGTGCGCGCGGATATCGCCGTCAACTTCGCCTTCGATCTGGATATCGCCAGAGGTCCGCAGGTTGCCTTTGACGTGAAGGTCAGAGGACAGAACCGATGCCGGCGGCTTTGCTTTGGGGGCAGGGATCTTGGTGTCCGAGGTCGGTGCAGGGGTCGGCGTCGGGGCCGGTGCAGGTGCTTTGGCTTCGGCGTCCTTGCGAGGACCCGGTTGATTGATTTTGCTCTTAGAAAACATCTTGTCCAGCTCTTATGTAGATCATCGGGTTAACTGCTTCGCCCCCTACGCGGACCTCATAGTGAAGGTGCGGCCCGGTCGAGCGACCGGAGTTCCCCATATCACCGATACGGTCCCCGCGCGAGACCCTTTGGCCAACTTCGACGCGAATGGCATTCAAATGCGCATAACGGGTCTCAATTCCAAAGTCGTGTTGGATTTTAATAAGCCGACCATAGCCAGAGGACCAGCCCGCGTGAGTCACGACCCCGTCAGCGGTCGAATAGATCGGGGTGCCAACCGGAGCCGCGAAATCAGTGCCCTTGTGCATCCGGCCCCAGCGCATTCCGAAACCAGAGGTGTAACGGAAGCTGTCGCGGACGGGCAGGGAGAACGGCGCGCGCTCTGCTGCAATACGATAGAGGTTGATCCGATCCATATCGGACAGGATTCCGTTCGCACGTTCGGCGTCGGGATCAATCTCCTGGCTTCCACGTGTCGAAATCTGGAGAGGCATGAGCGGGCCGCCCGTCCCAGAATATCCGTTGCGCACTTCGCTGAGCAAACGATCGGTATCAAGACCAGCGGCGCGGAACATGTTGTCCAGCGGTTCGACAGAAACCAGCATGGCTTCTTCTAGCTGGCGGAAAATCTCGTCGTTCTTTTCTTCCATCAGGCGCAGTTCAAGTTCCAGATCAGACGCGCGGTCCAATGCGTCTTGGGCGTTCGCTTCGATCAGGTCACGTTCTGCAGCCGTTTCGGCAAGCGCTGAGGCCAGCATGTCTACGGTTCCGTCCGACGTGCTGCCGGTCAGTCCCGGAACGGTTCCATCGCCTTCGATTGCGGTCTGAAGCGTCGCGATTTCGTCGGAAAGCGCTTTGCGGTCCTGCATCGTGTTGCGAAGCGTGGCTTGGATGACTTCGATCCCGGTTTCCAGTTCGCGACGGCGGTCCTCAGAGTGAAGGAGCTCTGACTGCATCGAAGAAATCTGGGTCAGGGCCGAACTGAACCGCGATTGTGCGGCAGCGGCCTCTTCGGCGCGACGGTCCCGTTCGGTGGCAAGCGCCTGCAGGCGGGTTTCGTATTCGATTTGGTCACGACGTGCCTGAGCGCGGTAGTTGCCTGCACCGATCGAGTCCATCATGACGATTGAGGTCGCGATAATCGTCCATGCAACAACGGCTATTCCCGTAGCCCACATGAACAACTGCGTTTCGGACCGCAGGCGGATGAACCGCGTTTCCGTGTCCGATCTCAGAAATAGTCGTTTTTCTGGAAAACGCTTTTCGAGCGCGGCGTGAAGCCGAGCCATCACCCGTGTGCGCACTGTCAGTATCCTTCGTCCCGTCCCAACCTATCGGGGAGGTTACTACCCATCCCTCTTGGGAACGGTGTTACCGACCAGCCTGTTGTATCGCAACAGTTTTACGGAGATTTGCGCCAAAAGCCGCATCTTACGGGTGTTATGCGCGGTTTTTTGCCGAATCAGTCTTTGCTTTGGCGGTTCTGTCCGGTGTTTCGTCCGCCAATGGCCAGTAGAAATCCGGCGGCAATCCGGCCTCGGCACGTTTCTCTTCGTTAAAGGGCGGGCGGAGTGCCCCGTGAAAGTACCGCTTCACAAGGCCATGAAAGGCGTCTTTCGGGTCGAGGTCATGGCGTCCACACAGAAAATGGAACCATTTGGAACCGTAGGCCACATGGTGAACCTCTTCTGCATAAATCACATTCAGTGCCGCCACGGTTTGGTGGTCTTTCGCGCGTTCGAACAACGCGATCATACCGGGCGTTACGTCCAAGCCGCGCGCCTCGAGCACCATGGGCACAACGGCAAGGCGGCCCATCAGATCATCGCGTGTTTCTTCTGCGGCTTGCCACATGCCAGCGTGGGCGGGCATCGCGCCGTAATGGCTGTCGTATGCTTCAAGACAGTCGCAGATCAGATTGAAATGTTTGGATTCTTCGGCGGCGGATTTGACCCAGTCATCAAAGAAACCGATAGGCAGGGGGGTGCCTGAAAACCGCGCTATGATGTCCCAGTGCAGATCAACCGCATTCAGTTCGATATGCGCCACTGCATGCAGCATAGCGATCCGTCCCTTGCGGGTTTCGGGGCGTCTGCGGGGGACATCGCGCGGGTTCAAAAGTTCGGGCTGGTCCGGTCGGGACGGACGCAAGGGTGGCGATGCCGTACCGATTTGGATGGGCGTTCCAGCCTCACGCGACGCAAACCATTCAGCCGCGTATTTCTGGGAAAGGGCGCATTTTTCGCGCCCGTTCGCTGTTGTCAGCACTTCGGTTGCCATCTGGGCGAGCGTCGGCATCGGTGTTTCCTTGTCAGAACGTGGCCGTGACCTGCCGCGTCTCGCCCTTAAGGTCAACCGATCAGAGGGCGCGTACCGCTTCCAGAACTTCTTCGACGTGGCCGGCAACTTTGACCTTGGGCCAAGCGCGCGCAATCGTACCGTCCGCGGCAATCAGAAAAGTCGCGCGCTGGATGCCCATGTAGGTGCGGCCATAGTTCTTTTTCTCACCCCAGACGCCGTAGCGTTCGCACACATCGCCTTCGGCATCAGATAGGAGAATGACAGAGAGGTCATGTTTGGCGCGGAATTTTTCGTGTTTGGCGACGGTGTCCTTGGACACACCCAAAACGACAGCTCCGGCAGCAGCAAAGTCATCACCCATCTGGGTAAAATCTTTGGCTTCGATCGTACAACCGGGCGTATCGTCCTTGGGATAGAAATAGACAACAACCGGCTTTCCGGCAAAATCCGCAAGGGTCACCGTATCGCCTCCGTCACGAGGTAAAGAGATCGACGGGGCAATTTGTCCGGCTTCGGGCATGGATTGGCTCATGGTATCCTCCGTTTGGTTTTGCTAAGCGGTTGAGCGCGTGGCACTGTCTCGTTCTAGAGCACCACGGTAAAGAGGAAAGAGGCCAACCGGCGGAAATGACAGAAACGCAGGAAGATAAGGCCCCGGAGCCCGGCCGGAAACCGCGAAAAGCGGTGCGCCATACCTTCAGAGTTCTCTGGATTCTTCTCGTGTTGCCATTCGTCTTTGCGGGTATCGCTCTGACCATGCTCATCGATCACGAGGTCAGCGCCCCAAGCTGGATACAAGACCGGCTGGAGCAATCGACGACCGAAATGCTAAATGGCGGATCGCTAGAGTTCGGTGACATCGGGTTGACACTGGGACGCGATCTCCACCTCCGTGCGCGGTTGGAAAACACCGTGTTGCGGGATGCCGATGATACCATCCTCGCGCGGTTACCGTCGATTGAAACGCTGATCTCGCCGCGCGGTTTGCTGTTCCGGCGGGAAGTTCTGGTTCAAGAAGTCGTTATTCGCGGCGCCCAGCTTGGCCTTTTGCGTCATTCCGACGGGTCGGTTGCGATTTCATTCCAGTCCGAAGGTGGCGCTGTGGGCGAAGCGGCCAGTTTTGTTGACCTGCTCGAAGGGGTGGACCGAGTACTTGAAAGACCCGCCCTCGAAGCGCTTGAAATCGTCCGCGCGGAAGGGGTCATCATCAACTACGACGACGCGCGCGCTAACCAGAGCTGGACCGTCGATGGTGGTAT
The DNA here is from genome assembly GCA_050298835.1 of Marivivens sp. Lineage (GTDB taxonomy): Bacteria > Pseudomonadota > Alphaproteobacteria > Rhodobacterales > Rhodobacteraceae > Marivivens. The sequence goes on along the minus strand of JBNKUW010000016.1, from coordinate 15,051 downwards.
CGTCACGCTGGATCTGACGGGCGGTGTTGTGTCGCTCCGCAGTGATTTTTCCGTCCTTTCGGGGCGGCCCTTCGTGACCAACGTCCAGATGTTCTACAACAGCCCGCGCGGGAGCATTGCGTCGAGCATGGGGGTCACGGTGACAGATGCGGTTGCCGGCGAAATGGCGTCCCAGTTTCCCGCGCTTGGCTGGTTGTCTGTCGTGGATGCGCCGATCAACGGGTCGATCCGCGCAACAGTGAGCGAATCCGGCGCGCTGGGTCCCATGTTTGCATCGCTTCAGATCAAAGAAGGCGTCATCCAGCCAACTGCGGAATCTCGACCGATCCCGATGCGGGGGGCGAAGACCTATCTGTCCTACCGGCCCGAAGATTCCCGCATCCAGTTCCGTAGTGTTGAGGCAGACACCGACTGGGGTGGCTTTAGCGCGCAGGGTGATGCCTATCTGCGGGATTGGTCCGAGGACGGCTGGCCACAAAGCTTTGAAGCACAGCTCGAAGCAACGGATGTAACCTTTGATCCGGCGGACCTCTATCCAGAGCCGCGTCAGATCGACCGCGTATCAACGGATTTCCGTCTGAATTTGCAACCTTTCCGCATTGATGTGGGTGAATTCAATGTCACGACCGAAGGCCAGACAGTTGTCGGCAGCGGCGTCATTTCCGCTGATACCAAAGGTTGGGGCGTCTCTTTCGATGCGCATTCGGATGAGGTCGCGCTGAGTGCCATTCTGCCGCTCTGGCCCGAAAGCGCAAAGGTGGATACCCGCCGATGGCTCGGTGACAATGTCACCAACCTAGTGGCCCGTGATCTGAGCCTTTCGCTTCGCAACTCGGCTGACGGAGACAACCGCTTTGCTCTGACCCACAGTTTCGAAGGCGCGCGTTTCCGGCCATCAGACAAATATCCCGATATCGAAGAGGCCACCGGATTTCTGAGCATCTACGACAAACGGTTTAGCGTGACGCTCGAAGAAGGGTTCGTGACAGCGCCGCAAGGTGGGCGGATCGATGTGGCCGGTTCGCAAATGGTTATTCCCGACCTCGGTCAAAGGGGGGCGGTGGCCGAATTCATATTCCACACGCACAGCACGCTGACGGCCGCGTTGGCCTATTTGGATTTGCCCCATTGGCAATTCCTGACCAAAGCTGGGCAACCGGTAACACTAGCTGACGGGCAGGCGGAAACCGAGGTGCATTTGTCGCTTCCTCTCATCCCGCATCCGCAACCGGAGGATGTCCGGTTTGATGCGACAGCGACCATCCGCAATGTCCGGTCCGAACAGATTGTACCGGACCGGCGTGTGACCGCCGCAGAGATTTCCGTATCCGTGGACAACAGCGGAATAGAACTGAGCGGGCCGGTACATGTTGGTGAAGTCCCGATGGATGTCGTCTGGTCCCGTGACTTTGGACCTGATGTTCCGGACGGGAGCCACCTTTCCGCTGATGTGGAGCTATCACAGGTATTCCTGTCCGAATTCAACATCGGCCTTCCGTCCGGCATGGTGCGGGGCAGCACAGCCGGACAGCTAGAGCTCGACCTTGCACCGGATCACGCGCCGGACTTTACGCTTACATCCAATCTTGTGGGGACGACTCTTTCCCTGCCAGCTTTGGGATGGCAAAAGTCCAGCGGCACCTCCGGGCAACTTACCGTTTCAGGGCGGTTGGGGGAGACACCTTCTATCGACAGGTTGGTCTTGGATGCCGCAGGTCTCAGGGGCGAGGGCTCGATCAGCGTCAGCCCGAACGGGGGGCTTGATCAGGCGACATTTGATCGCGTGACCGTCAGCGATTGGTTTGACGGGGCTGTCCGGCTGGTCGGGCGCGGGGCCGGTCAAACCGTCGGCGTCAACGTAGACAGCGGAACGCTTGATCTTCGTCACGCGAATTTCGCCCAAGGCGCAGGCGAAGGCGGCCCGATGTCTGTTACGCTTGACCGCCTGACCGTCGCGTCCGGCGTTTACCTCACCAACTTCATCGGTGAATTCGACGGTAGTGGACCGTTTCACGGAACCTACCGCGGCGCGTTGAACGGCACCGCACCGGTTCATGGACAAGTCGAAACACTGTCGAACGGGATCTCTGTTCGTTTGCTTGCTGACAACGGTGGCCAGATCGCCATGGCAGCCGGTCTCCTGTCCAATGCTAGGGGCGAAGATTTTGAACTCACCCTCAGTCCGACAGGTTCAGAAGGTGTCTACGACGGCATGCTTCACATCGCTAATCTTCAGGTGCGTGATGCGCCAGCGCTGGCGGCGCTTCTTGACGCGATCAGCGTAGTCGGTCTGCTCCAACAATTGGGCGGGCAGGGGCTAATGTTCTCGGACGTTGATGCGACCTTCAGATTGACCCCCGAAAAGATTATCGTCGCGCAGTCCAGCGCGGTCGGGCCGGGGCTTGGTCTGTCATTGGACGGGACCTACACGCTCGGGTCTGGCATCATGGACTTCCAAGGGGTCATATCGCCCCTCTACCTCATCAACGGAATCGGATCGATTTTAACCCGTCGGGGCGAGGGATTGATCGGCTTTAATTTCACCCTACGTGGAACGCGTGATGCGCAGCAGATCGGGGTTAACCCGCTGTCTGCTTTAACGCCGGGTATGTTCCGTGAAATTTTCCGCCGTCCGCCGCCGGATTTGAACCAATAGGTGCTTTGTGAAACTGAGTGATTTCGACTTTGATCTTCCCGAAAGCCTGATCGCAACCCGTCCGGCGAAACCACGCAGTTCGGCGCGACTGTTGCTGGCACAAAAGGGAACGCCGCTCAAAGACTTGCACGTGCGCGACCTGATCGATTTGCTTGGCGAAGGTGACCGGCTGGTTTTGAATGACACACGGGTCATTCCCGCGCGGTTGTCCGGCTTGCGCCACCGCAATAGCGCCGAAGGGCCCGTCGCTGCACGGATCGAAGTGACGCTGCTCGAACCGAAAGCAGACGGTACATGGACGGCATTGCTCAAGCCGCTCAAAAAGGTTCACGACGACGAAGACATCATCTTTTCCGAAGCACTCTCTGCTACCGTTGAAGGGCGCCAGGACGGACAAGCGTTTATCCGTTTCAACCTGACCGGTGACAGTTTTGACGCGGCACTGGCTGAGGCGGGCGCGATGCCTTTGCCGCCCTATATTGCCGCGCTGCGCGCACCGGACGAACAGGACAAAGAAGACTACCAGACCGTCTGGGCCCGCAATACCGGTGCTGTTGCCGCTCCGACGGCGTCGCTACATTTCGATGATGATCTGTTGAACGATCTTCGCGCAAAGGGCGTTCAGTTCACCTATGTCACACTGCACGTCGGGGCGGGGACATTCCTGCCGGTCAAGGTGGACGACATTTCCGATCACAAGATGCATTCCGAATGGGGCCGCGTCACCCAAAAGGCCGCTGACGAAATCAACGCCACCAAAGCCGCCGGAGGCCGTGTGATCCCTGTTGGTACGACCGCGCTCCGGCTTGTTGAAAGCGCGGCCAACGCCGATGGTATCGCCCCGTGGGAAGGACCGACGGACATTTTCATTACCCCCGGTTTTGACTTCCACGTGGCCGACGGATTGATGACCAACTTCCACCTTCCCAAATCCACGCTACTGATGCTGGTGTCAGCGTTCCTTGGAACGCAGGAAATCCGCGATCTTTATGACCACGCGATCAAACATCACTATCGGTTCTTCAGCTACGGTGATGCGTCGCTTTTGTTGCGGTAACAAAAGCGACGTCAGGAAACTGTCACAAACACTTAGCGAATTTTTTGCGTTTCTGTGGCAAGTTAGAGTCTTTGATGGACCTCTGCATCTCTTGATCTATGGTGGTGCAATGTCTGACGGACGGAGTGACGAATGATTCAAGTAATAGGCAGTTCCTGGGCGCTTTTGCTCGGTATGTTCATGCTGATGATCGGCAATGGACTGCAGGGTACATTGCTGGGTCTGCGCGGTGAACTCGAAGGGTTCTCTACTTTCTCGATGTCCGTGGTGATGTCTGCCTATTTCCTTGGGTTCCTCTTTGCATCGCAAAGTGTGCCCAAACTGATCCAAAGGGTCGGGCACGTGCGGGTCTTTGCAGCGCTTGCATCGACGATTTCCGCGATCCTGATCCTGTATCCTGCCTTGACCGAACCGTGGGCGTGGACCTTGGGGCGGTTGTTTATCGGGTTCTGTTTCTGTGGCGTGTATGTGACTGCGGAAAGCTGGCTCAATGACGGGTCGGCAAATGAACACCGCGGGCAGGCATTGTCGCTCTATATGATCGTGCAAATGGCAGGGATCGTTCTGGCGCAATATATCCTGCTGCTGGGTGACGTTAGCGGCTATATCCTGTTCATCGTTCCGTCTGTTCTGGTGTCTATGTCCTTTGCGCCGATCCTTTTGTCGATCCGTCCCACGCCTGCGTTTGAAACGACCAAACCGCTGCCGCTGCGACGGTTGATCGAAATCTCTCCGTTGGCGTCTATGGGGATGTTCCTGCTGGGCGGCGTGTTCGCGGCGCAATTCGGTATGTCCGCCGTTTTCGGCGCACGCGCTGGGATGACAGTTCCCCAGATTTCGCTGATGATTTCGCTGGTCTATATGGCAGCGTTGCTTTTGCAGTATCCCATCGGTTGGCTGTCCGACCGCATGGACCGGCGGGTTTTGATCCTTGGTCTTGGTGCCATTGGCGGGGCAGGGGCTGTGCTGTCGGTGGTGTCCGGCAACCATTTCTATTTCTACATTAGCGCAGCTTTGGTGGGGGGGACATCGAACCCCCTCTATGCGCTTCTGCTGGCCTATGCGAATGACTTTCTTGAACGGGAAGACATGGCGGCTGCATCGGGCGGGTTCCTTTTTATTAACGGCGTTGGCGCAATTGCGGGTCCGCTGATCGTGGGTTTCGCAATGGATACCGTCGGGCCGAGCGGGTACTGGGCCTATGTTGCGTTTCTGATGATTAGTATTGCCGTCTACGCGGCTTGGCGAATGACCCGGCGGGGGTCTGTCGCAGTCGAAGATACGGTCCAATACGCACCGGTTCTCCATTCTGCCACGCCTGTCGCGCTCGAAGTCGCACAAGAGTACTACATCGAAGCAGAAGACCAGGCTCTTGAAGAGGCAGAGGCCGAAGAGGCAGAGGAAGCCTCCTTATGACCAGATGTGAAACTGTGCTGCGTTTCTGGCGCGACGAACTGGGTCCGAAGGGCTGGTACGCGGGGGGCGATGAGATTGATGAACTCATCCGCTCGAAATTCGAAGACCTGTGGAAAGAAGCTGCCGAAGGCGCGCTGGGGCATTGGCTTACCGATGCCGAAGGTGTTCTGGCCTATATCCTCCTCACGGATCAGTTTCCGCGAAATATGTTCAGGGGGAGCGGTCAGGCATTCGATCTGGACCCGAATGCCCGCGCAGCAAGCAAATTTGCCCTGTCCGAAAACCTCGATCAAGCAATTGAGGAACCCTTGCGCCAGTTCTTTTTCATGCCGCTGATGCATTCGGAGAATCTGGTCGATCAGGACCGGTCGGTTGCGTGTTTTCGTGATCGGATGCCCGAAACCGGCGCAGATAATCTGTCCCATGCGCGTGCGCATCGATGGATCATCAGAAGGTTCGGCCGTTTTCCGTTTCGCAATGCTGCGTTGAACCGCAAAAATACGAATGAAGAGGCAGAGTTTATGGCCAATGGCGGCTATAAATTCGCCTTGCAAGTGACGAATGGTTGATGAATTCAAAGGTAAGGCTTTGAAGATTAACGTAAATAGTAGCTTTGCATGCGACGGGATGCTGCCATGACATTGCCGCTCTGGATCGGCGTGGAAAAATAGTTTAACGTCAAACTAATTTCTGAACGGAGGAGAAACCAATGGCCGTCAAGAATTTCGACATGATCGTTATCGGCGCTGGACCGGGCGGCTATGTGTGCGCGATCCGCGCGGCACAACTCGGGTTGAACGTCGCCTGTATCGAACGTGAACACCTTGGCGGGATCTGCCTGAACTGGGGCTGCATCCCCACCAAAGCACTGCTGAAATGTTCCGACACCTATCATCAGATGGAACGCGCTGCCGAATTCGGTCTCAAGGCGGAAAACATCGGCTTTGATCTGGATGCGATCGTCAAACGGTCACGTGGCGTTGCCAAGCAGATGAACGGTGGCATCAAAAGCCTGTTCAAAAAGAACAAAGTCACCAGCATCATGGGTGAGGCCAAGCTGACCGGCAAAGGTAAGGTCACGGTTAAAACCGCTGACGGTGTTGAGGAACTGACCTCCAAAGCCATCGTGGTTGCCACTGGTGCCCGCGCCCGCGAACTGCCGGGGCTTGAGGCCGACGGCGATCTGGTCTGGACCTACAAACACGCACTGGTTCCGGTGCGTATGCCGAAGAAACTGCTCGTTATCGGGTCCGGTGCGATTGGTATCGAGTTTGCCAGCTTCTACAACACGCTGGGTGCTGACACGACCGTGGTCGAAGTCATGGACCGCGTATTGCCTGTCGAAGATGCTGACATCAGCGCATTCGCGAAAAAGCAGTTCGTCAAACAGGGCATGAAGATCATGGAGAAGGCTGCGGTCAAACAGCTCGACCGTGGTAATGGCAAGGTCGTGGCCCATATCGAAGTTGGCGGTAAAATCGAAAAACAGGAATTCGACACGGTGATTTCCGCTGTCGGGATCGTCGGCAACGTTGAAAACCTTGGCCTTGAGGAAATGGGCGTCAAAGTCGACCGCACCCACGTTGTGACCGATGAATTCTGCCGGACCGGTGTCGAAGGCCTCTTTGCGATTGGCGACGTGGCCGGGGCACCGTGGCTTGCGCACAAAGCCAGCCACGAAGGCGTGATGGTTGCCGAACTGGTTGCAGGTAAACATGCTCATCCGATCAAGCCGAACACTATTGCGGGCTGCACCTACTGCCACCCGCAGGTTGCCAGCGTTGGTCTGACCGAAGCCAAAGCCAAAGAGGCAGGCTACGACGTCAAAGTCGGCAAGTTCCCGTTCATCGGCAATGGTAAGGCTGTCGCCCTAGGCGAGGCCGAAGGTCTGGTCAAAACCGTATTCGACGCAAAAACCGGCGAACTGCTGGGTGCACATATGATCGGCGCCGAAGTGACCGAGATGATCCAAGGCTACGTAGTGAGCCGTCAGCTCGAAACCACCGAAGAAGATTTGATGCAGACCGTGTTCCCGCACCCGACGCTGTCTGAAATGATGCACGAATCCGTTCTGGCCGCCTATGACCGCGCGCTGCACATCTGATCATTCGACATTTGAAACGACAAAGGGCGCGAGGTCATCCTCGCGCCCTTTTTGCATTCGTGAGTGGGTAATTTTTTAGCCGCGAACGACTTGGCCGCCAGCCTGAACCCAGTGGCCAAAACCACCAAGGTTGTGAACGTCCTGATAGCCCAGACGCTCCAGCATCTGTTTTGCCATCGAAGACCGTGCACCGGATGCGCAGTAGACACCGATGGTTTTGTCGACCGAAAGCGCCTTGTTTACTTCGGGGCTACGCGGATCGACCTTCATCTGAAATGCGGCGAGGGGGATGTTGATTGCCCCTTCGGCGATGCCGGACATGCGGACTTCCATAGGGTCACGGACATCGATGACGACCATCTCACCATTGGCAGCTTTTTCTACTGCATCCTTAGGCGACAGACCGGCAGCAGCGCCGGGGGAGCGAAACATGGAGAACATTCATTGATCCTTTTGCAGCAGCGGAGGAGTGCGTTGTGAACGATAAATAGATAAGAAAAATGAAATGTAAAGGGGGAAGAAAAAAACTTTGGTATAGAAATTCCATATGTTCTATTAATGTTCTATTAACTCACTTTGAGACTCGCCACGTCCCGCCCTATGTGTAGCGGGCAAGATTTCCTCTGGGGGCACGATGCCTGAGCTAAAGCATATCGAGGTGCGCGGTGCGCGCGAACACAACCTCAAAAACATTGATGTCGATATTCCGCGTGACGAACTGGTGGTGATTACCGGCCTGTCGGGGTCTGGCAAATCCTCACTCGCGTTCGACACGATCTATGCCGAAGGCCAGCGCCGCTATGTCGAAAGCCTGTCGGCCTACGCCCGCCAGTTCCTTGATATGATGGAAAAGCCGGATGTGGATCACATCTCGGGCCTCAGCCCCGCGATTTCCATTGAACAGAAAACCACGTCGAAAAACCCGCGATCGACCGTGGGGACCGTGACCGAGATTTACGACTACCTCCGTCTGCTCTTTGCCCGCGTCGGTACGCCCTATAGCCCCGCCACCGGAAAGCCCATCGAAGCGCAGCAGGTGCAGGACATGGTCGATCGCGTGATGGCGATGGAAGAAGGGACGCGCGGCTATCTGCTCGCCCCGATCGTGCGGGACCGCAAAGGCGAATACCGCAAGGAAATGCTGGAACTGCGCAAACAGGGGTTCCAGCGGGTCAAGGTTAACGGAGAGTTTTACGAGCTCGACGAGCCGCCGACCTTGGACAAGAAATTCCGCCATGACATCGACGTGGTGGTTGACCGGATCGTTGTGCGTGAAGGGCTGGAAACCCGACTGGCCGACAGTTTCCGCACCGCGCTGGACCTTGCCGAAGGGATCGCGATCCTTGAAACCGCCCCGCGTGAAGGCGATCCCGAACGCATCACGTTTTCGGAAAAATTTGCCTGTCCGGTATCAGGCTTCACAATCCCCGAAATCGAACCACGCCTGTTTTCGTTTAACGCCCCGTTCGGGGCCTGTCCGTCCTGTGACGGTCTGGGGGTAGAGCTGTTCTTTGACGAACGTCTGGTGGTGCCGGATGTAACCCTGCGTGTGGCCGACGGGGCGCTTGCCCCGTGGCGCAAAGGCAAATCGCCGTATTTCCTGCAAACCATCGAAGCTATCGCCAAACACTACGACTTCGACAAAAACGCCCGTTGGAAAGATATTCCCGAGAAGGTCCAGCAGGTTTTCCTCTATGGCTCTGGTAAAGAAGAAATCATGTTCCGCTACGACGAAGGCGGGCGTGTCTATCAGGTCGAACGCGCATTCGAAGGCGTGATCCCGAACATGCAGCGCCGCTATCGGGAAACCGATAGCAACTGGATTCGTGAAGAATTCGAAAACTACCAGAACAACCGGCCCTGTGGCGACTGTGGCGGCTATCGTCTGCGCGAAGAAGCCCGCGCAGTGAAAATCGACGGAATGCACGTGGGGCAGGTGGTCCAGAAATCCATCCGCGAAGCGCACGACTGGATCGGCGGCGTCATGGCGACGCTTGGCAAACAGAAACAGGAAATCGCGCGGGCCATCGTAAAGGAAATTCAGGAACGGCTTGGGTTCCTGAATAATGTCGGCCTCGATTACCTGACGCTGAGCCGGAACGCTGGCACGCTTTCGGGCGGGGAAAGTCAGCGGATCAGGCTCGCGTCACAGATCGGCTCTGGCCTGACCGGCGTTCTTTATGTGCTCGACGAACCGTCGATCGGGCTGCACCAGCGCGATAACGACCGCCTGATCGGCACACTGAAGAACCTCCGCGATCAGGGGAACACAGTGATCGTCGTCGAACATGATGAGGATATGATCCGCGAGGCTGACTATGTATTCGACATCGGTCCGGGGGCGGGTGTCCACGGCGGGCAGGTGGTGTCTCACGGAACGCCTGCACATATCCAAGCGGACGAAGGGTCCATTACCGGTCAATACCTGTCAGGCACCCGTGAAATTGCGGTGCCCGCGATCCGGCGCGACGGAAACGGCAAAACCCTCACCGTGAAAAAGGCGACGGGGAACAACCTCAAAAACGTGACGGCTGATTTCCCGCTGGGTAAATTTGTCTGTGTGACGGGCGTGTCGGGCGGCGGGAAATCCACGCTGACGATTGAGACGCTCTATAAGAACGCCGCGATGAAATTGAACGGCGCTCGGGAAACCCCCGCGCCTTGCGAAACGATCAAAGGGTTCGAACATCTGGACAAGGTGATCGACATCGACCAACGCCCGATTGGCCGGACGCCGCGATCCAACCCCGCGACCTACACCGGTGCCTTTACCCCGATCCGCGAATGGTTCGCCGGACTGCCCGAAGCAAAGGCACGTGGCTACAAACCCGGCCGGTTCTCTTTCAACGTCAAAGGTGGCCGTTGCGAGGCCTGTCAGGGCGACGGTGTTATCAAGATCGAGATGCACTTTCTGCCGGATGTTTACGTCGAATGTGAAACTTGCAAAGGCGCGCGGTATAATCGCGAAACACTCGAAATTCACTTTAAAGGCAAAAGCATAGCCGACGTTCTTGATATGACGGTTGAAGAAGCGCAGGAGTTTTTCCGCGCCGTTCCGTCGATCCGCGAAAAGATGGATGCGCTCATGCGCGTGGGCCTTGGCTACATCAAGGTCGGCCAGCAAGCGACGACCCTCTCAGGGGGTGAAGCACAGCGGGTCAAACTGTCCAAGGAGCTTGCGAAACGCTCCACCGGACGGACGCTCTATATCCTTGATGAACCGACAACCGGCCTCCATTTCGAGGACGTCCGCAAGCTCCTCGAAGTACTGCACGAACTGGTTGAACAGGGCAACACGGTGGTGGTGATTGAACACAACCTCGACGTCATCAAAACCGCCGACTGGATCATCGACATCGGACCCGAAGGCGGCGACGGCGGTGGCATGATCGTCGGCACCGGCACGCCCGAGGACATCGCCCGCATTGCAGGGTCGCACACCGGCCACTACCTCGCCCCGATGCTGGGGCTTCAGGTCGCGGCGGAGTGAAAAAAAGGGGCCTTGCGGCCCCTTTTCTTTATTTCTTCATCGGGCAGGTTCTGATGCCCAGCATGGTGTAAATCGGGCAGGACCCGATCAGGCCGGTGACCAGCGGGATGATCCCCAGCAGATAGAGCCAGCTATAGGCACCGTCGCCGTTCATAAAATAACCGGCGATCAGTGCAACGCCGAGCACGACGCGGAGGATGCGGTCAACGGTACCTTCGTTTGTCTTGAACATGGTCAGACTCCCAATCTGATTATATATGAAAATAGTCTAATACGTTCGGCGACGAATGTCATCGGGATAGTTGTTCAACCTATTCACGATTTCGTTTTTCAAAGCGCGGGAGCATGGCCGAGAAATCCATACCTTTGCCGTCTTCCTTTTCAACGAATTGCTTGTAAAGCTCCATCGCGCGTTCGCCCATGGGCGTATCCGCGTCCGCAGCCTCTGCTGCCATCTGGGCAAGCGTCAGGTCCTTGAGCATCAGTTCCGACGCGAACCCCGGTTTGTAGTCGTTGTCCGCAGGGGATTGCGGGCCGACACCAGGGGCAGGGCAGTAGGCGTTCATCGTCCAGCTATAGCCCGACGACGTGCTGACCACGTCGAACATCGCCTGCCGATCAAGCCCGAGTTTATCTGCCAAAGCAAAGGCTTCACAGGTGGCGATCATAGTGACGCCAAGGATCATGTTATTGCAGATTTTTGCGGCCTGACCGTTGCCGGACGGACCACAATGCACGGCCTTTTGGCCCATCACGTCAAAGAGCGGCTTAGCAATCTCAAAGGCCTCTTCGGTGCCGCCGACCATGAACGTCAACGTCCCGCCAGCCGCACCGCCGACCCCGCCGGAAACAGGTGCGTCCAGTGCCATCAGCCCACGCTCGGCCGCGGCATCGGCGACAGCGCGCGCACTTTCGACGTCCACTGTGGAACAATCAAGGTGTACGGCACCGGGTTTCATTTCCGGATGAATTTCCTCTGCGACCGACCTCAGGATCGCCCCGTTGGGCAACATCGTAATGACCACGTCCGCCGCCTTTGCGGCATCTGCGTTGCTCGCGGCCAGCGGCATGAAATCTGCGGTCGCGATCGGGTCGCACCCCATCACGTCATATCCGGCCTTGACCAGATTTGCGGCCATGGGGGCACCCATGTTGCCCAGTCCGATGAATGCGATCTTCATTTGAGTCCTCCCTCAGAAGTCAATTTGCGGGCCGGTGACAGGGGCGAGGAGCGTCCGGATCAGGTCTTCGGGCACCTCGGCGTCAGCCGGATATTTCCAGTGTGGATTGCGATCCTTATCGATGATTGCAGCGCGGACACCTTCGATCATCTCGGCAAGCTCCAAGGACCTGCTGGTAAAGCGGTATTCCTGTTCAAGCGCGCTGCGAATGTCGGGATTGGCACGCGCCATCCGCACCAGCTCCAGCGTGCAAATCATCGAAATTACAGAGTTTTTCGCAAAAATCTTTTTTGCATTCTCCGCCGCATCATGGCTGGTAAGGCGGAGCGCCTCTTGGATTTCGGCCAATGTGTCGCGGTCAAAAATACCGTCGATCATGTCCTGCCAGCCTTCCAAACGGCTGGCGGGTCGGGGATGCGCGGCATAGGTCACGGCGTCTACATCGCCGGTTTCGATCAGGGTGGTTTTCAGGGCGTCCCAGTCGGCTTCTGCGATATAGGTATCCGCAAAGCCTGCAAAGATCGCGTCACCAGCGTCCATCCGGTCGCCCGTCAGGCCAAGGTATTCGCCGACGCGTCCGGGCGCTTTGGCCAGCAGATGCGTGCCGCCGACGTCAGGGATCAGGCCGATCCCACATTCGGGCATCGCCATGCGGGTGCTATCCCCGACGATCCGGTGCGATACGTGGCAACCGATGCCAACGCCACCGCCCATCACAAACCCTTGCATGAAACTCACGATGGGCTTGTTGTATTCCGCCAGTTTGGCGTTCATCCGGTATTCGTCGCGCCAGAACTTGGATGGATAGTCGTAGTCCTTGTTCAGACCGGCCTGATAAACCACCGCAATGTCACCCCCTGCGCAAAAGGCGCGATCCCCTTCGGCATCGATGACGATCAATTGCACATCGTCATCGTCGCTCCACGCGTCCACTGCCGCCTCAACCGCCAGTGCCATATCGTAGGTCAGTGCGTTCAACGCTTTGGGGCGGGTGAGGGTGATGCGGCCTGCACGGCCCTCTTTGCGGGTGTGGATATCGCTCATTTACCGACGAGGTCCCTTGCTACGATCATGCGCATGATCTCGTTCGTCCCTTCGAGGATCTGGTGAACCCGCAAGTCGCGGACGATCTTTTCGATACCGTAGTCCGCCAGATAACCATAACCACCATGCAACTGCAGACATTGGTCAGCAACACGGCTTCCTGCTTCGGTCACGAATTTCTTGGCCATGGCGCAGAACTTTGATGCGTCTGGCGCACCAGTGTCGAGCTTCCAAGCGGCCTGACGCAAGAACGTACGCGCAGCCTGAAGCTCGATCTCCATATCGGCGAGGCGGAACTGGAGCGCTTGGAACTGGTCGATACTCTGACCGAATGCTTTGCGTTCGGACATATAAACCAGCGTCGCGTTCAGCGCTGCTTGCGCAGCCCCGAGCGAGCAGGCCGAGATATTCAATCGTCCGCCATCAAGGCCAGCCATCGCATAGCGGAACCCTTTGCCTTCTTCGCCCAAGAGATCGTGCGCAGGGACGGCGACGTCGTCGAATTGCACCTGACGGGTCGGTTGGGATTTCCAGCCCATTTTCTGCTCGAGCCCACCAAAGGAAAGCCCGTCTACACCATCTTCAACGACAATGGACGAAATCCCGCGCGGACTGTCATCTCCGGTGCGCGCCATGACGATATAGGCGTCCGAGTAGCCACCACCAGAGATGAACGCCTTTGTGCCGTTCAGGGTGTAGCCTTCGTTCGTCTTTTCCGCGCGTGTTTTCAGGGCTGCGGCGTCAGACCCACTCCCCGGTTCGGTCAGGCAGTAGGAAAACACGGTTTCCATAGACAGCGCTTTGGGCAGATGTCGTGATTTCAGGTCGTCCGATCCATAGGCGTCAATCATTTTAACGCACATATTGTGGATCGACAGGAATGCCGCGACAGAGGCGCAGGACATCGACAATGCTTCGAAAACCAGCGTCGCATCAAGCCGCGTCAGGCCAGAGCCTCCGGACTCTTCGCTGACATAGAGACCACCGAAGCCAAGCTCTGCGATTGTGGTCCACAGCTCTTTGGGGATTGTGCCTTCGGCCTCCCACGTCTGAGCGTTGGGGGCGATGTGTTCTTCGCCAAAAGCCTTTGCCATATCAAAAATGGCTGTCTGTTCTTCGGACAATGCAAAGTCCATAGCGCCTCCTCCCAAAGTCACTAATTGAACGGTTGTTTAATTAAACGATGCCCGGTCGGAAATAGCAAGGGCGGCCAATGGCCGCCCCGCAATGTTTTCGCTATCAGTCCATCGCCTTGAAGTTCAGCGCGGCACCTTCCTTGATGCCCGAGAACCACCGCGCGGTGACGGTCTTGGTTTTGGTGTAGAACCGGAAGGCGTCCGGACCATATTGGTTCAGGTCGCCAAATGCCGATTTTTTCCAGCCACCAAAGGTGAAGTAGGACAGCGGAACAGGGATCGGGAAGTTGATGCCGACCATGCCAACATTGACCTTGGATGCGAAATCGCGGGCGGTGTCGCCGTCAGCGGTAAAGATCGACGTCCCGTTGCCGTACTGGTTCTTCATGATGAGGTCGAGAGCCTCTTCATAGCTGTCCTTACGAACGGTCGACAGAACAGGGCCAAAGATTTCCTCTTTGTAGATGTCCATCTCCTCGGTCACGTTGTCAAACAGCGACGGACCAACAAAGAAGCCGTCTTCGTATCCTTGCAGCGTGAAATCACGACCGTCGAGGACCAGTTCGGCACCCTGTTCAACACCCGACGTCACAAGACCGTCGATACGATCCTTTGCAGCTTTGGTGATGACCGGACCGAAATCCACGTCGTCGCCGCCGGTGTAAGGGCCAACTTTGAGCTTTTCGATACGGGGAACCAGCTTTTCGATCAGACGATCCGCGGTTTCCTTACCAACCGGAACAGCGACAGAAATCGCCATGCAACGTTCGCCAGCCGCACCGTAGCCAGCACCGACGAGCGCGTCCGCAGCTTTATCCAGATCGGCGTCGGGCATGATGATCATGTGGTTTTTCGCACCACCGATGGTGTTTGTTTGGGCTTGGAGGTTTTGGCCGATGTACGCGGTGTCGTCTTCGGCAATGGCGTTGCGGTCGTACGCGCCGGCGGTCGCGATGCGGGCAATGCG
>JBNKUW010000015.1:0-26837 GCA_050298835.1 Marivivens sp. | reverse complement strand
CGAGCCGGTCACAGGTCAATGGCCGCATGGTGACAACGCGCAACGGGGACGGCCACAGCCAGATCACCACCACCTACGAACACGAGCTTCTGGCCGATCAGCTCGTGAAGAAATCCATGCTGCCATATCGGGCGCGCATTCGGGCGCGAAGCATGGACGATTTTGACGGCTGGGTCCGGCACGATGGCGAAGAGTTCCTGTATGTTCTGACAGGTACGATAAAGCTCTTCACCGAATTCTATGAACCGGTTGAGATGCGGCGCGGTGATAGCGCCTATTATGATGCATCAATGGGGCACAACGTTGTGTCGACCAGTCAGGAGGATGCGACAATCCTCTGGGTCACGTCACTTAGCTAAGCGGAATAGCAAAACGGGGCTGAAATCAGCCCCGTTCGTTTAGAACCAGTCCTGCACCGTTCGTGCGGCATCGGACACATCGTCCCCGACGCCCGCGATGGTGTTGCAGCCTGCCAGTGCCAGCAGGGCCACAACGATCAGGGCCTTACTCTTCATACCACCAGACATCCGGCTGCCAGCCGGGCCAGTCGCCGAAAATTGGGATTGTTTCGGGGTGATGCAGGTTTTTGTCATAGGCAAGCCGGCTAATGTTCCATTGATAGATCGGGATCACATATCGCCCAGCCGTTAGGGTGCGGTCAAGCGCGCGAACCGCCGCAACAAAATCGCTTTGGCTTTCCGAGGTCAAGAGCGTTCCGATCAAACTATCAACAGCCGGAGATTTCACGCCCATCAGGTTCCGTCCGCGCGGCGTGTCTGCGTACTCTGACCCGTAATAAACATACTGTTCGTTACCCGGAGAGAGCGACAAACCGCGGCGGTAGTAGGTCATGTCAAAGTCATACGCGCCGGTCAGTTCGACATATTGCGCGCTGTCAACGCTTTCGACTGTTGCCGAAATCCCCATCCGTTCAAGCGCCTGAACATAGATGTCTGCCATCGCTTCGGTTTCGCTGGCGCCTGTTTTCAGGAGGATCGAAAAGGCCAGTTGTTCACCGTCTGCGTTGCGCAGCAATCCATCGTCGCCTGCGGTCCAGCCTGCGTCTTCCAGTTCAGCCAGCGCGGCACGCATTCCGCTGCGGTTCAGTTCTGTCCCGTCAGAGACGGGCAGGTCGTATCCTTCGATTGTGCCTGGAACCAGATCTGCGGACAGCGGTTCAAGGAAATCAAGGACGCGGCCTTCGGCGGGGCCGTGCAGCATACCCAACGGAGAGTTTGAGAAATACGACGTGATGCGCGGCTGCGAACTACCGGTCATCGCTTCGTTTATGAATTCAAAGTTGAACGCCTGAATAAGCGCATCGCGAACACGCCAATCATCAAACGGTTCACGACGGGTGTTCATAACGAAACCAGTCATACCGGACGGGCGCTGGTGGGTCATGATCTCTTGGACCATGTCGCCGTTCTGAATGCGCGGGAAATCATACTGGGTTTCCCAACGGGCTTCGTTGAATTCGCGGGTAAAGTTGACCTCTCCGGTTTTGATTGCCTCGAAGGCAGGCGTTTCATCTCCGAAGAATTCGAGCCGAAGCGTATCGAGGTTGTTGGTCCCGCGGCGGAACGGAACGTCAGCGCCCCAGTAATCAGGGTTGCGGGTCAGTTCGATATACCGGCCAAGTTCGTAGTCTGTGATCATATAAGGGGACGACGTAACCGGGATCATATCGGGACCGTCATCCGCGAAAGACTTTCCTTCGAATTGGGCCTTTTGAAGAATGGGCCGCAAACCGGCGATCAGCGCAAGTTCGCGGTTGTCTTCGTTAAAGGTAATCCGAACCGTGCGGTCGCCGGTTGCTTCGATGCTTGCGATCTTTGACCACAGGCCGCGATAGCGTCCGTTGCCCTCGGTTCCGAGGATTTCATAAGACCAGATCACGTCTTCAACCGTGACGGGGGAGCCGTCCGAGAATGCGGCTTCGGGGCGGAGCGTGAATTCAACCCATTCGCGGTTGGGACCGGTTTCAACACCTTCAGCCAGCAGGCCGTACAGGGTGAAAGGTTCATCCAGAGACCGGCCCATCAGGCTCTCACCGGTCAGGTAGCGGAGCTGCCAAGGCACCGTTCCGCTATCTGCATAGGGGTTCAGACTGTCAAAGCTTCCGACCTCTGCGGTGACCATGCTGCCACCGGTTGGCGCATCAGGATTTGCATAGGGAAGCGATACGAAATCTGCGGCAAGAGCGGGTTCCCCATACATGGAAATGCCATGCTGCGGTTCAGCAACTGCGAATCCGCCAAGAAGCGTTAGCGCAATCGCCGCCGTTCCTAATCGTCTTTGATTGAAAAACACTGATCGCATTTTGGTAACAATCCCCCGTTTGCCTGTATTGCTTTGGTCAAAGGCTATCTGGGCTTCTCAAGCATTTCAAACTTTTAAGCTTGGCTATAAGCACGGAATTGCTTATAAGTAAGTCACTGCTCGATAGGTTTCTTGCCTGTATGAAACCTGCCTCAATGACTTAACGCCGGCCTTGTGCCGGCGTTTTTTTCTTGGGCTTTCGCGCAATATCACTCCGCATCACGTTTTCGGGAATCACCCCAAGAATCGTCCGATTCTTTTGCCGGATTCGTGTTAGGCGAGTTGAATTATTTCGCAACTGCAGCATTATTCAATTCAACAAACGTTCGAATAAGGAAGACTGTGATGTCAATTTCAGGAAAAACGGCCGTAATCACCGGATCAAATTCAGGTATCGGACTCGGGATTGCGCGGGAACTGGCGAAAGCTGGCGCGAATGTCGTTCTGAATTCGTTCACCGACACCGACGAAGACCACGCATTGGCCGAAAGCATCGGCAAGGAATTCGGTGTCACTGCCCGTTATATCAAGGCGGACATGTCCAAAGGGGACGAATGCCGCGCTCTGATCGAAAAGGCTGGGGACTGCGATATTCTGGTGAACAACGCTGGCATCCAGTTTGTCGCGCCGATCGACGAATTCCCCGAAGACAAGTGGAACGCAATCATCGCGATCAATATGAATTTCGCCTACCACACGACCGCTGCCGCATTGCCCAAGATGCGCGCGGCAGGGTGGGGCCGGATCGTGAATATCGCCTCTGCGCACGGGCTTACTGCGTCCCCGTATAAGTCCGCCTACGTTGCTGCAAAGCACGGCATCGTCGGGATGACCAAAGTGGTTGCGCTGGAAACCGCAAAAGAAAATATCACCGCGAACGCAATCTGCCCCGGATATGTCCTGACACCGCTGGTCGAAAAACAGATCCCTGCCACGGCCAAGGAATACAACCTGACCGAGGAAGAAGCCGTCGAACAGGTGATCCTGTCGCGCCAACCGTCCAAAGAGTTTGCGACTGTAGAACAGATTGGCGGCACGGCAATTTTCCTGTGTTCTGATGCTGCAGCACAGATCACCGGAACCACCATCAGTGTTGATGGCGGTTGGACCGCGCTCTGATGTCTATCCTCCGGTGCCTGCGTCGGGTAGGCACCGGTTTTCGGAGCATGAACACATGACCTACAGGATCAATCTCGCCCTTCAGGGCGGCGGAGCTCATGGTGCCTTTACTTGGGGTGCACTGGACCGTTTGCTGGACGAAAAAGACGTTGAGGTTGCCGCGATTTCCGGCACCTCTGCGGGCGCATTAAACGGGGCGGCGTTCAAATCCGGTCTGATCAGTGGTGGACGGGATGGGGCACGCGAAATGCTCGATTGGGTTTGGCGGCAGGTGGGCGCGATTACCGATCCCAGTTTAACCCGCTGGATGGCGCCTTTTGCGCCTGCAACAGAGTTGTTCGCCCAAGCGCTTGCGTATTCGCCTGCCTACATCTGGTGGGATACCATGGGCAAAATGACGTCCCCCTATAGCTTTGGCGGCGTGATGAAGAACCCGCTTGAGCGTGTTGTTCGGGAGCTTGATGCCGAGGGCATGTGTTCCGCAGCCGGACCAGAGCTCCACGTCAGTGCCACCAACGTCCGCACAGGTAAGATCCGCGTTTTCACTGGTGGAGACCTTTGTTCCGAAGCGATCCTTGCGTCGGCTTGTTTGCCGACCTTGTTCGAAGCTGTTGAAATCGACGACCCGAAAACGGGCAAGAAAGAAGCCTATTGGGACGGCGGATATAGCGGCAATCCGGCATTGTTTCCGTTGTTTCCCAATCACTTGCCGGATGACATTGTCATCGTAAACATCAACCCGCTGTATCGGGACGAAGTTCCGACAGACAGTCAGTCAATTGAGAACCGCATCAATGAAATCAGCTTTAACAGCTCTTTGTTGCGCGAACTGCGCGCGATCAATTTTGTGAAACGGTTGATTTCTGACGGAAACCTCGAACGTGGTAAAATGAAAGACGTTCTGGTCCATCTGGTGGATGACGATAACCTCATGACCGAACTGAATGTGGCCACAAAGATCATCGCCATGCCTGCGGTTTTGAACCGTCTCAAAGAGGCCGGACGCGCGTCGATGGACAGGTTCCTGACCAACCACAAGGCGGATCTGGGAAAACGCGGCAGCGCCAATCTGGAAGAGATGTTCTCTTAGGTTTTGGACGTTGCGCGGGGCAGGGCTTTGGCGTCCGCTGACGGGGCCTTTTTGTCCGACGGGTAAACCAGACCGGCAGAAATCACGAGCTTTGCCGCGTCTTCGACGGTCATATCAAGGTAGATGATATCGGTCTCAGGAAGGAACAGAAGAAATCCGGAGGTCGGGTTCGGCGTGGTCGGCAAGAACACAGTTATGATGTTGTCTTCTGACGGGACCTTTTGGGCAACCTCGCCCTTGGCCTTCGTGGAAATAAAGCCGATGGCCCAGACGCCTTTGCGCGGATATTCGATCATACAGGCACGGTCGAAACTGGTTTCGCTTTGCGCAAAGACCGTTTCAGCAAGCTGTTTGGCACCATTGTAGATAGAGCGGACGACAGGCATCCGTGCCACAAGGCTTTCGCCCCATGACAGGAAACTACGCCCGATAAGACCTTTGGCGATCCAACCGGTGAGGATCGTCACCAGAAGGAACAGGATGACACCCAGACCACGAACGTTGATCGTGATATAATCAGGGTCCAGCGCGCTTGGATGGCCAAGCCAGCGGTTAATCAGCGCTTCGGGACGGTAGCCCATGGGGACCAAGGGCCAAACAAACCCGTCAACCCAGCCGACAACAGACCAGATCAACCAGACGGTAAGTCCGATCGGAGCGATGACGACAATCCCCGCAAGGAAATTGTTGCGCAGGCCGCTCAGATAGCGATGCCTGCGTTTGGGTATTTCGATCTGACTGGGGTCGTCCACTTTATGCGCCTGATTGCTTAGAACTCTGGGTACTACTTAGGTGCCCTTTGGGGGCATCACAACTCTCCCCTGCTATCTAGGCAGATTTATGTGACAGCTTGTGCAGTGCGTTGGCGATTTCTGCTGCCAACCGCGCATTATTGAGCACCAGCGCAATATTCGCGGTGAGGCTTCGGCCTTCGGTCATCTTGTACATCCGGTCAAGGAGGAACGGCGTGACCTCTTTTGCGGATATTCCCTGAGCTTCGGCATCTGCCAAGGCTGCCTCGATCACTGGAGCGAGCTCTTCAGCCGGGATTTCTGCAACTTCGGGAATCGGATTGGCGACAAGCTGACCACCGGGCAAATCAAGTAACCCGCGCATCTGGTGCGCCTTGGCAATCTCTTCGGCGGTATCCATCCGCAAAGGGGCAGGAATACCAGAAGATCGTGACCAAAAGGCAGGCATTTCTTCCTGACCATATGCGATGACAGGTACGCCGTAGGTTTCCAGAACTTCGAATGTCTTGGGGAGGTCCAGAATGGCTTTGGCGCCTGCCGCAACGACGGTCACAGGTGTCTGGGCAAGTTCGGGTAGGTCTGCGGAAATATCGAATGTCGTTTCGGCCCCGCGATGGACGCCGCCGATCCCGCCGGTGGCGAAAACGCTGATACCAGCATGGTGGGCTGCGATCATCGTTGCGGCGACCGTTGTCGCGCCGGTTCCACCTGACGCCAGACAGGCTGCAATGTCCGCGCGGCTGAGTTTTGCCACACCATCCGCCTGACCAAAATATTCCAACTGAGCATCGTCCAGTCCGATACACAGAACCCCGTCGATCACGGCAATGGTCGCCGGACAGGCACCGTTTTCACGGACCGTTGCTTCGACCTGACGGGCGGTTTCAACGTTTTGCGGGTAGGGCATCCCGTGACTGATGATCGTACTTTCGAGAGCCACAATCGGTTGGCTGTTTTTCAGGGCCTCGCCGACTTCGGGCGAAAAAGACATTGGGATCATCGAGGAGGTTCTCCGGAAACATAGGTTGCAGCAGCGGTAAGGGCTGACTCTAACGCTGTTGCGCGGTCAGCGCCATCGCGTTCGGCGGCGATGTGGGCCGCCATGAATGTGTCACCTGCTCCGGTCACGCGCGTGACCAGAACTTCGGGTGGTGTTCGTGTGATAACATCGTTGCCGGTTGCTTCAGAAGCGGATTTACCGCCGTCGGTCACCAGAACGCGGTAGGCCCCGCGTTGGATCAGGGAAAGCGCCGCTTCGGCAGAGCTTTCAAAGGTCTTGCGACACAGTAATCCGGCTTCTTCAAGGTTGACGTAAAGCGTGGCAGACGGATGACCAAGAAGCGCAAGCAAGCGATCCGCCTTACCGGGGCTTGCTGGTGCGACACGCAAGTCAGCCCGCGCAAAAAGCGGGGATGTGGAAATGTCGCGCAGCAGATCGACGGTCAGATTGCCGTCCAGCGCGACCAAACCTTCGTAAGGGGCCAGTTCCGTGCCCAACCTGCCGTCTGCCAAGGCGCGGAGGATTTTGTCACCGGCCCGTTCAAGCGAATGCGCATCTGCGATAGCTGCAATCAGACCGTTTGCGCCTTCGATGGCCATGTACTTGTCTGTCGGAAGATCATCGGAGCGGTAAACAAACTCCGTGATCATGCCCATGCTGTCACATTCACTGATCAGCTCTTCACCTTCGGCGTCTTGCCCGACGGCGGTCAGCAACGCTGGTGTCAGACCAAACCGTGAAAGGGTCATGGCGATATTCATGGCGACCCCACCAGGGAGCCGCGTTATCCGGCCCGGTACATCGGACCCGAGTTTCATCACGACGGATGATCGGCCGATCACGTCCCAAAGGACAGAGCCGATGCACAGGATATCTACGTTTTTGTTCATATCATTCCTCATGACGCGGCTGTAGAGCGTCTGCAAGACCTTCCGTCGGGGAGTTTAAACATAGGCACTTGCAAAGCTACACACCCTGAGGTAAACGCGCCGCACTTCAACTCCGCAAGCGGGGGCGGGTGCTATGGGGAGACATCCCATACATCCACCGGTTGGACAATCGTCTGATCCCCCGCTGAGGCTAAACCGGAAAGGAAAAAGACATGGCTCTTCCCGAGTTCTCCATGCGTCAGCTGCTTGAGGCCGGCGTACACTTTGGACACCAGACCCAGCGCTGGAACCCCAAGATGCAGCAATACATCTATGGTTCGCGCAACGGCATCCACATTTTCGACCTGACCCAGACCGTCCCGATGCTGGACCAGGCTCTGAACGTCATCCGTGACACCGTCGCCAAAGGCGGCCGCATCCTGTTCGTCGGCACCAAGCGTCAGGCCCAGAAGCCGATCGCCGAAGCCGCTGAAAAATGCGCTCAGTACTACATGAACTACCGCTGGCTCGGCGGCACGCTGACCAACTGGCAGACTGTTTCCCAGTCGATCAACCGTCTCAAAGCGATCGACGAATCCGCTGCTCAGGGTTTCGAAGGCCTCACCAAGAAAGAGCGCCTGAACGCAGAACGAGAGCAAGCCAAACTTCAGGCATCGCTCGGCGGTATCCGCGAAATGGGCGGCGTTCCGGACCTGATGGTTGTTATCGACGTAAACAAAGAAGACCTGGCAATCGCCGAAGCTAAAAAACTGGGTATCCCGGTTGTTGGCATCGTTGACACCAACTCTTCGCCCGATGGCGTTGACTACGTTGTTCCTGGCAACGATGACGCTGCTCGCGCTATCGCTCTGTACTGCGATCTGGCAGCACGCGCTGCTCTGGACGGTATGTCGGCTCAGCTGGCTAAAGCTGGCGTTGACCTCGGCGCTGTCGAAGAAATGGCCGAAGAAGTTCTGGCTGAAGAAGCATCTGCCGAGTAAGGGCAGGGGCTTTGCATATTTGTTACCGGACGTGGGATATGCCCTCGTCCGGGCACCCTAATTTGCAGGAGATGTGAAATGGCTATCACCGCAGCAATGGTGAAAGAACTGCGCGAGTCGACTGGCGCTGGCATGATGGACGCCAAAAAGGCTCTGGTTGAAACTGATGGTGACATGGAAGCCGCTGTAGACTGGCTCCGCACCAAAGGTCTGGCAAAAGCTGCCAAAAAAGCTGGCCGTACCGCCGCTGAAGGTCTGGTTGCAGTCGCAGTTAACGGTGGCAAAGGTGTCGCTGTTGAAGTGAACTCCGAAACCGACTTCGTTGCGAAAAACGCTGGTTTCCAATCGATGGTTACCGACATTGCCGGTGCCGCACTGAACGTCGCTGACGTTGACGCGCTGAAAGCTGCTGAAATCAACGGCAAATCCGTTGAAACCACGCTGACCGATGCGATCGCAACCATCGGCGAAAACATGACCCTGCGTCGTATGGCTTCGGTCGAAGGTGCACAGGTTGTGACCTACGTCCACAACGCTGCTGGCGACAACATGGGCAAAATCGGCGTTCTCGTCGCTCTGTCCGCTGAAAACGAAGCATTCGGCAAACAGGTTGCAATGCACATTGCTGCTGCGAACCCGGCTGCTCTGGGCGAAGCTGACCTCGACGCTGCAATCGTCGACAAAGAGCGTTCGATCCAGATCGATATCGCACGTGAATCCGGCAAGCCGGAGCAAGTCATCGAGAAGATGATCGAAGGCCGCATGAAGAAATTCATCGCAGAATCGACCCTTCTTGGTCAGGCGTTCGTTGTGAACCCCGATCTGACTGTTGAAGCTGCTGCCAAAGAAGCAGGCGTTGAAGTCACCGGCTTTATCCGCATGGAAGTTGGCGAAGGCATCGAAAAAGAAGAATCTGATTTCGCTGCTGAAGTTGCTGCAATGAACCAGTAATCGGATCTAATCCGATTTGTGAAAAGGCCTGCCATTTTGGCGGGCCTTTTTTGTTAGGTAATTGATTTGGCAATAAAAAAAGCGGCGCCTCGTCGGGAGAACGAGTGCGCCGCAAAGGAACACACAGGTGATAAGGATGGGATGCAACCACCTGCCTGTTATAAAGCG
The DNA here is from genome assembly GCA_050298835.1 of Marivivens sp. GTDB lineage: Bacteria > Pseudomonadota > Alphaproteobacteria > Rhodobacterales > Rhodobacteraceae > Marivivens. The sequence continues at coordinate 17,565 of JBNKUW010000015.1, read as the reverse complement.
TCGGACTAGGGTGGCAAACCACCCGCGCCCGACAAACCGGAAACCCGGCACAAACGAACAGAGCCGCGAAATCACACGGGGTATATTCATCTGTTTGTCTTCCAATTGGCCAAAACAGCCACCACTCACGGAACACACAGATAATTTGAGCGAAAAGTGATGAATCCTAAAGTCAGGGAAACCAGACCATGACGCGTCTGGTTTTTTATTCCCCTTGTTTGGAAACGAGAATCAGGCGTCTAGGACGAACATCTGATTGTAAAATGATGCCTTGAGAACGGCCTGAGCCGTCGTATCCACATCAAGGGATTCCCGTGCCAGACGAAGGTGTTTTTCAACAGTCGCCGGTGTCAGCCCCATGATCTGGGCAATATCCTGAGTGGTTTTTCCGTCACCGACCCATTCCAGAACTTCGCGCTGTCGTTTGGTAAGCTGACGGGCGCGGGTATAGGGCAGGGTCATCAGTTTCAGGTAGGCCACATTATTGGCCAGCAATAGCTCACGACCTTCTTTTTCCCACAACGCATCGACATCGTTCTGCGTCATGGATTTTTTCGCGGTCAACGCAACAGCACCTTTGGTGCGGTGCGTCATTGACCGAAAACTGATCGTGTAACCAGCCGTAACGCCCATGGCTTTGTTCACTTCGAGCGCTTTGAGCTCTTGTGGAGACAAATCACCTTGAAGGACACGTTCATGAATATAGCGCCAACTGCAGGCACCCGAGTTCTCGGTTGCCCAACGGACCATCGGGGCGTTGAAGTACATTCCTTCGTCGATGAAGATCTTCATGTACTCGGGTGACTGGTTGGTCAGGATCACCCAGTCATGCGGATCACCAAGAGAGTGCTCTGTACGATAGCGTGTGTAGCCGAAAATGAGCCGATCAAATCCAAAGCGGGCCATGCGTTCTGAATGCATGACCCATAGGTCTTCTACAGACTGCGCGTTGGTGAGCGCTTCTAGATAGTCGAGAATGTCTGACAACGAATTACCAATCAGCGTTTTGGAGCCTATTTATCAGCGAATTAACACTTTATACACGCCAAACCAACCTGAATTGTCCCAATGGATCGTTTTATTACCATAATACCGATTATGCGTAATGCGTTTAATCCTTAACAACGATCCCTACGGGCGTTTTGCACAGCTTTTCAACACCGGTTTCGGTGATAAGGATCGGCTCTGTCGTTTCGATCCCTCCGTCTTCCAACCATAGCGCTGGCATAAGATGGAATGTCATACCTGGTTGCAGAACAGTTTTGTCGCCTTTGCGGAACGACATTGTTCGTTCGCCCCAGTCCGGCGGATAGCTCAGGCCGATTGGATACCCACAGCGGCTATCTTTCACAAAACCCAATCGGTTCAACGTTGTATTGAACGCTTCTGCAATTTGTTCGCACCTGTTTCCAGGCTTTGCAACTTCAAGCGCGGCTGCTGTGGCTTCTTCAACGGCCTTTTCGGCATCGACAAACTTTTGCGGCAGTTTGCCGAAGTACAGCGTCCGGCTTTGTGGAGCGTGATAGCGTCTGTGAACGCCTGCAATCTCAAAAAACGTTGTTTCTCCGGTTCTTAGCGGTGAATCATCCCACGTTAGATGAGCCGCAGTCGCGTCCAATCCCGAAGGCGCAAGCGGAACAATCGCAGAATAGTCGCCCCAGTGACCACCGACGCCTTTGATCCCAGTGTGCAAAATCTCAGCAACCAGATGGTTTTTGGGCATACCGGGTTCGGCGCATTCTACGATCCGGGCGTGCATCGCTTCGACAATGTCAGCCGCCCGACGCATATAGGTTTGTTCCATCGGGCTTTTAATAGCCCGTTGCCAGTTCACCAGACCCGTTGTGTCAACAAATTCGGCCTTTGGGTTGTTGTTTAACAGTGACGCATAAGCCTTTGCACTGAAATAATAATTATCCATTTCAACGCCGATGCGCTTGGAGTCCCATCCATAGCCGCTTAGCACCCGCGTCAGGTCTTCCATGGGGTGTTTTTCAGGGTTCTGCACGTAGCTGTCTTCGTACCCGAAGATGTTGTCTTCGTGCATAAAGACCGTCCGCATTGCCCCGAAGGAATCCATGCCACGTCCCCACCAGACTGGTTCGCCTTCCATGGCAAGAACAACAGCCTGATGTACGTAGAACGACCATCCGTCGTAGCCGGTTAACCACGCCATGTTTGACGGATCAGTGACAATGATTACGTCAACGCCAGCAGCTTCCATGGCTGCGCGTGTCTTTTCAATTCGGTCCCAGTATTCTGCGTCGGTAAAGGACGGACTCGTGCGGGAACTTGGCATCGGGATTCTCCAAAAAAGATCCAGAAAACCTTACGGCACTATCCAGCGATTTCCAGCAGTTTTAGCGCAGCCTATCCAAGCGCGTAGCCCGCGCCACGAACGGTGCGTACCGGATCACTTCCACCATGTGTGGTCAGTGCTTTCCGAAGGCGACCCACGTGAACGTCTACTGTCCTTGTATCGACATAGATGTCCCTGCCCCACACACGATCAAGAAGCTGGTCACGCGACCAGACGCGTCCCGGCTTTTCGATGAATGTGGACAACAGGCGAAACTCTGTCGGACCAAGCTTCAGGGCTTGACCATCACGGGTAACGCGGTGGCTGTCGCTGTCGAGCTCGATATCTTCGAAAACGAGCACCTGACCGGCCATTGTCGGCCGCGAACGGCGGAGCTGGCTTTTGACGCGCGCAAGGAGTTCGGTCACAGAATACGGCTTTGTGACATAGTCATCCGCGCCGGTTTCCAGACCGCGTACTTTGTCCACGTCTTCGGACCGTGCAGAAAGCATGATCACCGGAATTTCGCGGGTTTCCGGACGGGTTTTCACCTGACGGCAGACCTCGATCCCAGAAACATTCGGCATCATCCAGTCCAGAACTATCACGTCCGGAGCCTCTTCGGAGATGAGCAGTAGTGCTTCTTCTCCGTTCTGCGCCATGGAAACCCGAAAGCCTTCGGATTCAAGATTATAAGAGAGAACTTCCCGTTGGGCCGGTTCGTCCTCGACCACGAGGATATGCGGTTGCTGGCTCATCACTCTACCGAAGAAACAGTCGTTGTTGTGTCGCTCTTAGGACGGGCATCTTCCGGAATTTCACCGGTCACAAGGTAGATCACCTGCTCTGCCATGTTGGTCACCAGATCGCCCATACGTTCGACGTTCTTTGCAATGAAGTGCAGGTGCATACAGGCGGTGATGTTGCGCGGATCTTCCATCATAAACGTCAGGAATTCACGGAACAGCGCATTATACATCTGGTCAACGTCCTGATCGTGCAGGCGGACCTGTTCGGCCAGTTTGTCGTCGCGCTGGACAAAGGCATCCAGAACGTCTTTCAACATCCCCTGTACTTCGCGCGCCATGCGGCGCAGGGCGGCGTCGGGGCCGGAAATTTCGCGCAGTTCAACGAGCGCGGGCGTCCGTTTCGCCATGTTCTTGGCGTAGTCACCAACACGTTCGAGGCTGCCTGCAAATTTGATAACAGTCAGGATCGTACGAAGATCGCCCGAAACAGGCGCGCGCAGCGCGATGGTCCGCGATGCTTCTTCGTTGATCTGGTGTTCAAGCTGGTCAATGACCCTGTCCCCTGCCCGCACTTTTTCGGCGAGTTCGATATCACGGGTCGAGAGCGCGGTGGACCCGTCAAGGATCGCCTCTTCAACAAGGCCGCCCATTTTCATCACGAGCGCCTGAATGGCTTCGAGATCACGGTCATAAGCCGTTAGAATGTGGTTTTCTGACATATCAATTCACTCCTAGCCGATACGACCCGAGATGTAGCTCTCGGTCCGGGGGTCGGTCGGATTTGTAAAGATCTGGCCCGTTTCGCCGTATTCGACGAGGTTGCCCAGATGGAAGAATGCGGTCTTTTGGCTGACCCGCGCAGCCTGCTGCATCGAGTGGGTCACGATCACAACCGAGAAGTTTTCGCGCAGTTCGTCGATCAGTTCTTCGACCTGCGCAGTGGCGATCGGGTCAAGAGCAGAACAAGGTTCGTCCATCAACAAGACTTCGGGTTCCGTGGCGACGGCGCGCGCAATGCACAGACGCTGCTGCTGGCCACCCGAAAGGCTCGTTCCCGGCGCATCAAGACGGTCTTTGACCTCGTCCCAGATTGCGCCACGACGCAGGGATTGTTCGACGATGACATCCAGATCGGCTTTGTTCTTGGCCAGACCGTGAATGCGCGGACCGTAAGCGATGTTGTCATAGATCGACTTCGGGAACGGGTTCGGTTTCTGGAACACCATTCCGACCTTTGCACGTAGCTGCACAGGGTCGACCCGTTTGTCATAGATATCTTCACCATCAAGAAGGATGTCGCCTTCGACACGGCAGCTATCGATGGTGTCATTCATCCGGTTGAGCGTACGAAGGAACGTAGATTTCCCGCAGCCAGACGGACCGATAAAGGCCGTAACGGTTTTGTCCGCGATTTCCACGTCCACATCTTTGATGGCGTGATTTTCGCCATAGTAGACCTGTACTTTGCGGGCCGAGATTTTGACGTCTTTCATGTCCACCGCTCTATCCAGTAGTCGCATATCATTCATTGGTTGTACTCTCTTACCAGCGGCGTTCAAAGCGACGACGCAAAACAATTGCCAGAACGTTCATACTCAGTAGGAACACGAGCAGCACGATGATGCCGCCCCACGCTTTGTCATAGAAGGACACGTCCGCACGGGCGGCCCATGTGTAGATCTGCGCCGGCATGGCGGAGTTCGGCTCTACAAAACCGGTCATAAAGCCTTCGGGGTAGCCGCGGGCAACAAACCCGACCATCCCGATCAGCAGCAGAGGTGCAGTTTCACCAAGCGCTTGCCCCAGACCGATAATCAGGCCGGTCAGAATACCGGGCATGGCCAGTGGCAGTACGTGATGGAACACAGCCTGCGTTTTCGACGCCCCTACCCCAAGGGCTGCGTCACGGATCGACGGCGGGACAGCCTTGAGTGCGGCGCGCGCCGGAATGATGATCCGCGGCAAGGTCATCAGTGTCAGAACCAGACCACCGACGAGCGGTGCAGACTGCGGCAGATGCGCAAACTGGATAAACACCGACAGACCAAGGATACCGTAAACAATCGACGGGACCGCAGCGAGGTTTGAGATATTCACTTCGATCAAATCCGTCAGACGGTTTTTCGGGGCGAACTCCTCAAGGTAGATCGACGCAGCGACGCCGATCGGCAACGACAGTCCAAGGACCACGAGCATCATGTAGAACGATCCTACAACTGATGCACCGATCCCTGCTCCACCGGGGTTGTCCACGCCGGAGTCAGCGCCCGTGATAAAGTTCCAGTTCATGGCGCCATGGATCATCCCGACCGAATGCAGTGCATCAACCAGATCAAGGTCGGACAATTGCAGGAAACGAGAGTCCACCAGCGTATCGCGGGTCACACGGCCGTTGAAATACCCGTCCACACGAGAGGACGCAGGCAGTTCGAACCGAACCGGCTGATCCAACTCGGTCGGGTTCTCTTTGTAGAATTCACGCAGATCGCCACCGATTTTACCCAACAGACGTTCAACAGCGGATGCGTCAAACGCAACTTCAACTCCGTTGTCGGCCATGGTCTGTTCGATAGAAGCGACAAAGTACTTTTGATAAGCACCCGTCTTCATCAACTGGCTCTCAGCGTCGTCATACTGCTCTTGGGTCAGCGTAAATTCCACATCCATTACGGTGTGAGTAAACGCCGGAACCCCTGCCCGAACGATCGAAAACGCCAGAAGGAACACGAAGAACACGCCAATCAACAGGGCAACTACGCCATATGTTTTGAACCGTGCTTCAGCAGCGTTCCGCCTTTTTGTCCGCTCTGAAACGGTGTGCAAAGAGCTGCGCTGTACTGGGGATGCGTCGTGCATGTTTGTATCGGTCATTCGTACTGCTCCCGGTATTTACGCACGATGTAGAGGGCAAAAACGTTCAGTCCCAAGGTCAGAACAAACAGCGTCATTCCGAGCGCAAAGGCCACCAACGCCTCTGGAGATCCAAAGTCGCTGTCGCCGGTAAGCTGGGAAACGACCTTGGCCGTCACGGTGGTCATCGCCTCAAACGGATTGAGGCTCAGGCGCGCAGCGGCACCGGCACCAAGAACAACGATCATCGTTTCGCCGATTGCACGGGATGCCGCCAGCAGGATGGCACCGACAATGCCGGGCAATGCTGCGGGAATAACGACTTGTTTGATGGTTTCGGATTTGGTCGCACCCAATCCGTAGGACCCGTCGCGCATGGCTTGAGGAACTGCGTTGATGATGTCGTCAGACAGCGACGAAACGAAAGGGATCAGCATAATGCCCATCACCAGACCTGCGGTAATCACAGCGGTACCGGATTGCATCCAGCCAAGACCTTGATCGCCGAAGATCGACATCAGGATCGGACCAACCGTCAACAAGGCGAAAAGACCGTAAACAATGGTCGGAATACCGGCCAGCACTTCGAGCATGGGCTTTGCCCACGACCGGACCTTGCTGCTGGCATATTCCGACAGGTAAATCGCAGAGAACAAACCGATCGGCACAGCAACCGCCAGTGCAACGATCGAGATGTAGAGCGTGCCCCACAAGAGCGGCAGAATGCCAAGCTCGGAGGATCCGCCGCGACCGGAAAAGCTCGGCGACCATGTGGTGCCAAAGAAGAAGTCGATCCAGCTATAGAGGCGGAAGAATTCGTAGGTGTTAAAGATCAGCGACAGGACGATCCCGATTGTGGTCAGAATCGCGAGCGATGCCGCAGCGATCAGCAGAACCCGAATGCTGTGTTCAACGACGTTGCGCGCGCGGAAATCAGCGTGTGCTCCACGCATGCCCCAGAACGCGCCAGCCAGTGCCAGCAGGATCACAACGACGCTCATCACCGTATTGCCGGTGTTGTTTGCTGCCCGATACCGTTGCGCAGCCCGCAAAACCGGCTCGGTCACATCCGAGGTCACGATCTGACCGGAGTCCTTGAGCATCGCGGTCGCCTCTTCCGGCGTCAGCGCGGCGCTATTTGCGGCCTCAAGAGTGAACGAACCCTGTTCGATTGCGGCGTCAAATCCGTCGGCTGTCCGACGCACCTCTGCCATCACAAGATCACGGCTGGAACTGTCGGAAATTGCACTGTCAGGGATCATATCCGAGGCAATTGTACCAACGATAATCGGCTGTGCGACCAACCAAACAACAAGCAAAAGCAGCGCAGGAACGAGTGATTTGATGACGACGTTGTTGCCATAATAGGAAGGCAAAGAATGCAGATTGCGGGGGTCATTTCCTGCACTCTGCAATGCGCGACTACGCCCAAGGACGAACCCGACCGCAGCGATTCCCAAAACAACCAAAAAGAGCCAGAATAGAGGCATTCGCCCTCCGTTTCAGGTTACTTGTGATAAGGTCCAAAAGGAAAAGGGGGCGGGGTGAACTCCGCCCCCCGGAATGTAACCGGTACCCGATTACTGCATGGTCACTTCGTTAGCAACGGTCGCTTGGACTTCAGCCAGTTCCGGATCGGAAACGAGGCCGTAGTTAGCGAGCGGGCCAGTCGGGCCAGCGAGTTCGTCAGATACGAAGAATTGTGCGTACTCTTTCAGGCCAGGGATAACACCGATGTGCGCTGCTTTGATGTAGAAGTACAGCGGACGCGAAACCGGGTAGTCGCCGGAAGCGATGGTTTCGGTCGACGGCTCAACGCCGGACATGGTGGCAACCTTCAGGGTGTCGAGGTTGTTTTCGTAGAAGGCCAGACCAAAGACGCCGATAGCGTTGGTGTTGGCGTTGATACGAGCGAGGGTCTCAGTGTAGTCGCCGTCGATGTCGACTGCTTTGCCGTCGGTACGAACAGCAAGGCAAGCATCTTCTGCGTCGTCTTCGGACATGCCGCCGTCGACCATTGCCTGCATTGCACCGGTTTCTTCACAGCCGATCAGCAGAACTTTTTCTTCGAAAACTTCACGGGTGCCGTGTTTGGTGCCCGGGATGAAAGCAAGAATGTCAGCATCCGGCAGGTCAGCGTTGAATTCGGACCAGTTGGTGTAGGGGTTTGCTACAACTTCGCCGTTGACCAGAACGTTTGCGCCCAGTGCGTTGAAAACGTCGGACGGGTTAAACGCGGCGAAAGCCGGACCGGATTGTTGCGATGCGAATACGATCCCGTCGTAACCGATGCGAACTTCGATGATGTCGTTTACGCCGTTAGCAGCACAGGTTTCGATTTCCGATGCTTTGATGCCACGCGATGCGTTTGCAACGTCGATGGTGTTTTCGCCAACGCCTTCGCAGAAGCGCTTCAGACCAGCGGAGGAACCACCGGATTCAACAACGGGGGTCGGGAAATCTGTGTTTTCACCGAATACCTCGGCTACGATCGATGCGTAGGGAAGAACGGTCGAAGAACCAGCAACCTGAACGTTGTCACGAGCGATAGCGGCGGTAGCCGAAACGGCAGCAATAGCTACGGTCGAGGCGGTGAGTTTCATGAACGACATAAATTAGCTCCTGTCTGTCAGACATGGACCGCACGCGAACCGTGCGGCCTATGGCGCCCTGCTACGGGGTGTTGTTCTACGTTTTGTGACAGTTGTGTAAAAGTTTTATGACACACCGGAAATTCTTCGCATGACCTTAGGTCACTGGCAGAATAACCGTAAATGCAGTGCCTTCTCCGACAACGGATTCGACACGCAAGCGCCCTCTGTGACGGCCAATGATGTGCTTTACGATAGCAAGTCCCAGTCCCGTTCCGCCGACTTCGCGGGATCTGTGCGTGTCGATCCGGTAGAACCGTTCAGTGAGACGGGGGATATGGTGCTGATCGATTCCGTCACCAAAGTCCCGAATAACAACGGACACCGCTTTGGTCAGGACCAGCGGGTTATCCTCGGGGTCAGAGATTGTCACATCGACACGTCCCCCTGACCCACCGTATTTGATGGCGTTCTCAATCAGGTTGGTCATCACCTGACGGAGTTGCCCTTCATCACCGGGCACCGTGCAGTCCCCTCCTCGAGACTCAACAGACACAGTGACGTTTGAGTTTTCAGCCACCGGCACGAGGGCCATTTTAACCGACTCAACGAGTTCACACAGATCAACAGGATCGACGGGACGGATACGTTCGTCCTCTTCCACGCGGCTTAACGACAAAAGGTCATTGACCAATTGAGACATTCGCCCTGCTTCACGTTCCATAATCGAAAGGAACCGGTCTTGCGCCTTTGGATCGTTTTTGGCCGGACCTTTTAAGGTGTCTACGAAACCGATCAATGACGTTAGTGGCGTTTTCAGTTCATGACTGACGTTGGCAACAAAATCACGGCGCATTTTGCCGGCTTCTTCGATATCGGTGAGGTCTTCGAATGTGACAAGAACCGAAATCCCGCGTGCGCCCCTGATCGGAGCTACGTGCACGCGAAACGTGGTGTCCCGCGTTCCATCCCGCCCGAGGTAACGTGTTTCCTGAGCGATCCCGTCTCTGAACACAATTTCGATTGCGTCCAGCACACTCGGTTGTCTGGGGGCAGTGATACAGTGACGTCCAACGCATTCCTGCCCGAACAATCGACAAGCCGCCGCGTTGGCTGAGACAATTTTCTCATCCCGTCCGACCAGCAATGCGGCCAACGGGAGAGCGGAAACAACCTCGTTCGAGAAGTCTTTTTCGAAGTCCATATCAAATTCCTAGCGTGCCTGACACATTGCACAAGTAAAGAAACAGTTTGATGAACTAACTCCCCATTTACGGCGATTGTGCGGATTCCGTGTCCCCCTATACTTGAGATCACGTTGGAAAAGAAACGAGTAGAAACGAGATTTGCAAGGGACAGCACATGAATATGCAAAACCGCTTTCATACCGATGGGGACGGTATGGTTTTGGAAACGCTCGTCATCGGACATCGGGATGACTGGAAAGCGCATGACGCGGAAATCAACGCTAGCAACTGCTATTTCGTTGATTTCTCCAACCTCACCCGTGAATTGTTCGACAAACTTCGCCCGTCGGTCGTTATCTCAAATCTCTTTGAGACTGGATACGATGCTTTGGATATCGCGGCAGAGCTCAAACGAATGGGCTATGAAGGGCGCTATGTTGTCGTCACAAATGCCCTGCCCAATCCCGACATGGTGCGACGCGAAGTTGCGCAGATTGCACCGGCATTGATGTTTGACGTCCTATGTAGCGAAGCGCCTGACCCGACTATTCACTGACGGGCTTTAGACCTTTGCGGAAACGCGCGGCATTTTCCTGATAGGACTGGGCCGAACGGGTAAGTCCGTCGATCATCTTGGCATCGAGTTCGCGAACAACTTTGCCCGGTGTTCCCATGACCAATGATCCGTCGGGAATGACCTTACCTTCGGTGACCAAAGCCCCTGCCCCGATCAGGCAGTTTTTCCCGATCACGGCACCGTTAAGGACGGTCGCTCCCATACCGATCAGGCTGTTGTCCCCGATGGTGCAACCGTGAAGCATTGCCTTGTGACCGATCGTGCAATCTTTGCCGATGGTCAGCGGATATCCCATGTCCGTGTGAAGAACACAGTTTTCCTGAACGTTACTTCCTTCGCCAACGGTGATCCGTTCGTTGTCACCCCGAAGGGTGCATCCAAACCAAACAGACGATGCCGCTTCTAGCGTGATTTTACCGATCACATTCGCATCTGGAGCGACCCAGGCCGTATCAGCGACTTCGGGTGCGATGCCGTCCAATTCGTAGATCATCTTGCGTCGAACTCCTTGTTCAGGTTGCGAACGAATTCTGTAAGTCCGGGCTGGCGATCCGCACGGGAGCGTTCAGCCATCAGAATGGTTTTCAGCGTTGCTTCGGCTTCGTCAACATCACGGTTTACGACGACATAGTCGTATTCGCCCCAATGACTGATTTCATCCCTGCTTTGCGCCATACGGCCTGCAATGACTTCGTCACTGTCTTGCGCCCGTCCACGAAGGCGGCTTTCCAGATCAGCGATAGATGGTGGCAGGATGAAAATCGATACAACATCCTTGGCCAGAGATGACCGCCGGATTTGCTGCCCGCCTTGCCAATCGATGTCAAATAATGTGTCCCGTCCGCTATTCATCGCCTCTTCTACCGGACCTTTCGGGGTTCCGTAGTAGTTCCCGAAAACCTCTGCATGTTCGAGCATTTCGCCTGCGTCGACCATGGTTTCGAATTCGGGTTTGGTTTTGAAATAGTATTCTACCCCGTCGGTTTCGCCCGTGCGTGGTTGGCGCGTGGTTGCGGAAACCGAAAACGAAAGCGTCGGGTCCCATGCCATCAAACGTTTCGCCAAAGTGGATTTACCAGCCCCCGAAGGAGAAGACAGGATAATCAATAGCCCACGCCGGTTCATCTCGGTCATGACTTACTCCACATTCTGGATTTGTTCGCGCATTTGTTCGATCACAGCCTTCAGTTCCAACCCCAGAGAGGTCAATCCGATCGCTTGAGATTTGGAACACAAGGTATTGGTTTCACGATTAAATTCCTGAGACAGGAAATCGAGTTTGCGCCCTGCAGGCGCGGCATCCCCAATGAGCTTTCGAGCAGCAGGTACATGAGCGCGCAGGCGGTCCAGCTCTTCGGTTACGTCTTGCTTCATCGCAACAACGGCCAATTCTTGTGCCAACCGTGCCTCGTCTACTTTGGGGATATCTTCCGATACCCGTTCAAGCGCAGCTTTCATTGCGGCCCGAACCTCTGGCCTGCGTGCGTCGGCGGCCACGCTGGCTTCAGCAACCAATTGGTCGATTTTATCCAGTTGTTCGGAAACAACAGTATGGAGCGCAGCGCCCTCGGATTCACGCATCGCGGCAAAATCATCAAGCAACGGTAGGAAGTCCGCCCAAATCGCAGCAAGCAAGGCGTCTGCATCATCTTCGACTTGCGGCTGGGTCAGAACGCCCTTGATCCCGAGGATATCCGCGCTCGTCGGGTTTTCGACTGGCACCCCCTGAAGCTCTGCCCGCTGGCGAACTTGCCCTAGCGCCTGAAGCACAGTTTCAAGAGCCATCGGGTCAAGCTCTAGCCTTGTGGTGCCTTCTTCGCGGGATAAACGCAGGCCCAGTGTAATGTTGCCGCGCGCAAACCGTTTGGCCAGTTCTGCGCGGACCTTTTGTTCCAGACCGGACGCGATATCGGGTAGTCGGACGCGCAGGTCCAACCCGCGAGCATTTACACTGCGAATATCCCACGTCCATTGGCTTCCATCGAGTGCACCTGAACGGCTGGCGAATGCGGTCATAGATCGGATCACGAAAGGTCCTCCTTTGCACATGGTCCTATGGCAAAACCACCTTCTGCGGCAAGGCCTTGGCGTTAACCCTTTAACCAATTTCCCTAAAGTTTCATGCTATTTTGATCGATCACGTTTAGGATTTGGTAACCTATTCGAGGATGTGCCGATGACAGATCTTTTCAATGATACGAAATCACGACACGATCAGGACTCTATTGCGAATGGATCGGACAATCCGGTCACGCGCGTTTTGACCGTGCTTGAAACGCATTGGCAGGAACTGCGCGGTGCTGACCTTCTCCCTGATCGAACGTCCATAGATTCTGCGAAATTGGACGCAGCGCTCCCCTACTCTTTTGTTTTGGAACGTGTTGCCACCGGTATCGCCTGTGTCCGTGTTAGCGGTCAGAGGGTGAACGCATATGCAGGAATGGAGATGCGGGGCATGCCAATCACCGCCCTGTTTTCGGGAACATCACGCCTCAGACTGTCAAACCTCCTCGAAGACTGTTTTGGCGGGCCGTCGATCATTGGCATTGCAATATCGACAGAAGGATCATTGCTACATCGGAGCCGCAACGGCAGACTGCTCCTCCTTCCGCTTGCCGGACATGGTGGTCAGGTCACCAAAGCGTTGGGTGCGATTGTTCTGGATGCTCCAGAAGGACTGAAACCACAGAGGTTTGCAATTCCGGAGGGTGAACCTGTTCGGCGTGATCTGCTGGGGAACGGAAAGATTGTCCGTTTAGAAAAAGGGCCGGCCAAACGGCCAGCCCTTCGATTGGTTGTCGATAATACGCGGACTTAAGCGCCAGCGGCCTTGGACAAGATGTTCCGGCGGTTCGACAGTTCTTCGGCAACGAGGAACGCAAGTTCCAGCGACTGCGATGCGTTGAGACGCGGATCGCAAGCGGTATGGTAACGGTCGCTCAGGTCTTCGTCGGAAACAGCACGAACACCACCGGTACATTCGGTCACGTCCTTGCCCGTCATTTCAAAGTGGACACCACCCGGAATTGATCCTTCGGCATTGTGTACCGCGAAGAAGTCTTTCACTTCACGCAAGACGCTATCGAACGGACGGGTTTTGTAGCCTGTGGACGATTTGATCGTGTTGCCGTGCATCGGGTCACAGGTCCAGGTTACGTTTGCGCCCTCTTCCTGAACAGCTTTGATCAGACGCGGAAGGTGTTCACCAACATTGCCTGCACCGAAACGGGCGATCAGCGTCAGACGGCCTTCTTCGTTATTCGGGTTGAGCGAGCTCATCAAAGACTTCAGATGGCCAGAGGTCATCGACGGACCGCACTTCAGGCCGATCGGGTTCTGAACACCTTTGCAGAATTCAACGTGAGCACCATCCGGCTGACGGGTCCGGTCGCCGATCCAAATCATATGGCCGGAACCAGCAACCCACTGACCAGAGGTCGAATCCATCCGGCAAAGGGCTTCTTCGTATTCCAGAAGAAGTGCTTCATGGCTGGTGTAGAATTCCACAGTCCCCAGCTCGTGGTTCGTGTGTGAATCCAGACCTGCGGCCTTCATGAAATCGAGAGCTGCCGAAATCTGTTCAGACATCGCGCGGTATTTTTCAGCTTCGGGTGCATCCGTCCAACCAAGGGTCCAAGCGTGGACACGATGGATGTCTGCAAAGCCGCCGGTTGAAAATGCACGAAGAAGGTTCAGCGTTGCCGCCGCTTGGGTATACCCCTGCAGCATACGATCCGGATCAGGGATGCGATCACCTTCGGTGAAATCGAAACCGTTGATGATATCACCACGGTAGCTCGGCAGCTCTACGCCACCCACCGTTTCGGTCGGTGCCGAACGCGGTTTCGCCATCTGACCAGCCATACGTCCGATTTTCACAACCGGAACTTTGGCGCCGTAGGTCAGAACCATTGCCATCTGCAGCATCACTTTAAAGGTGTCGCGAATGTTGTCGGCGTTGAACTCTGCAAAGCTCTCAGCGCAATCACCGCCCTGCAACAGGAATGCTTCACCACGGCTTACTTCTGCCAGCTTGGCCTTGAGCGTGCGGGCTTCACCCGCAAAGACCAACGGCGGATAGTTGGAAAGCTTCGCTTCTACAGCGTTCAGCTTTGCCTCATCCGTATACTCGGGCATCTGAACCCGGGGCTTAGCGCGCCAGTCAGATTTTTGCCACTTGGTCATTGTCTCGCTCCGTTTAATCAATAATGTGGAATACCGCGGGGTATAGGTTTAGCGGTATCGAAACACGTTTATAAAGGCTGAACCGTTCTGGGCAATCAGAAATGCAAATTGCCTTCAAACAAGGCAACTGCATAATGATACCGCAAACGGGACTATGATGCTCTTGCGCCAGCCGGAAAAAAGGTGTTCATCACCCCGAATTCAAACGCTAGGGACGACATGGATTCTGAACTTCAAATCGTAGAGGTGGACGCAACCAGAAAAGCACGCAGATTTGTCTTTGTTTTGCTGGAAAACTTCACCTTGATTTCATTTGCCAGTGCAATTGAATCCTTGCGGCTGGCGAACCGGATGTCCGGTCGTACCCTCTACGAGTGGACGCTCGCTGGGGATGGCGGCGAAACCGCACGTTCGTCCACAGGTGTCGAATTCAAACTCGACATGGATTTCGAGGATTTGAACAGGGATGACGTTTTGATTGTTTGCGGTGGTGTGAACGTCAAAGGTTCGACCAACCGGAAAATTCTGAACTGGCTTCGCAAAGAGTCCCGTCGCGGCGTTACCATGGGTGGGCTGTGTACCGCTGGCTATACACTCGCTAAGGCCGGTCTTCTGGATGGCAAACGGGCCACGATCCACTGGGAAAACCATGACAGTTTCTCGGAAGAATTCGACGAAGTCATTCTGACCAAATCTGTTTTTGTCGTGGACGGAAACCGTATGACCGCCGCTGGCGGCACTGCTGCCTTGGACCTCATGCTCAAAGTCATTGCAGACGATCATGGTGCAGAACTGGCCAATGCAGTTGCTGACCAGTTGATCTATACTGCGATCCGTACCGACCAGGATACCCAGCGGCTTTCTGTTCCGACACGTATCGGTGTTCGTCACCCGAAACTGAGTGCGGTAATCCAGATGATGGAGCGCAGTATCGAAGAGCCGATCAGTCCGGCCAGCCTCGCCAAAGAGGTTGGTATGTCTACGCGACAGTTGGAACGACTGTTCCGTCGCTATCTCTCTCGCTCACCGAAACGCTATTATATGGAGCTTCGTCTCCAGAAGGCCCGCAACCTTCTGATGCAGACCGATATGAGCGTGATCAACGTGGCGTTGGCCTGTGGTTTCACCTCACCGTCGCATTTTTCAAAATGCTACCGGTCGCACTACGAAACTACTCCATACCGTGAAAGAGGGGCGCAAGGTCGCAAGGATTAGCACGTATTGCACTATTTTCGGGGTGATTAGAGTGAATTGACCTGAAAATTTGGCAAGTGCAGTCTATTTTCCTTTGCGTCACAGCTTTTCTTTTCCAAATCCTGCATTTAGCCTGCGATCCAGAAAACAAAATCGATAGGGAGTCTCCAACTATGAAAAAACTGCTGCTGGCCACCGCTGCCACTGCCCTGCTTGCGGGCGCAGCTTCGGCTGACGAAGTTAAACTGGGCGTGATCCTTGGCTTCACCGGCCCGATTGAATCGCTCACACCTGACATGGCTTCCGGTGCGGAACTCGCAATGTCCGAAGTGTCGGACTCTGGCAAACTGCTGGGCGGCATGACCGTGACCCCGATCCGCAAGGATTCGACCTGTGTTGACGCTGCTGCTGCTACGACTGCGGCTGAAGAGCTGATCGCTGAAGGCGTTTCCGGCATCTTCGGTGCTGACTGTTCTGGTGTTACCGGTGCGGTTCTGTCGAACGTAGCTGTGCCGAACGGTATGGTTATGATTTCGCCCTCCGCAACGTCGCCGGGTCTGTCCACCGTCGAAGACAACGGTTTGTTCTTCCGCACTGCACCGTCCGATGCCCGTCAGGGTGTTGTTATGGCTGAACTGCTGATGGAACAGGGCCACGATTCTGTTGCGCTGACCTACATCAACTCTGACTACGGTAAAGGTCTGGCCGACGCGTTTGAGGCTGCCTACACCGAACTGGGCGGCACCGTGACCATTTCCGCTTCGCACGAAGTTGGTAAAGGTGACTACTCTGCTGACGTTGCTGCCCTGTCGTCTGCTGGTGGCGACCTGCTGGTTGTTGCAGGCTATGTTGACCAAGGTGGCGGCGATATCGTTCGCGCATCGCTCGACGCTGGTGCATTCGATCAGTTCCACTTCCCTGACGGGATGATTGGTGACGCACTGGGCGGCACCTTTGGCGACGAAATCGACGGCTCTTACGGTCAGGCCCCGGGTTCGGACAACCCCGGCTATCAGACTTTTGTTGATCTGGCTGGTGACGGCTTCAACGGTGGTGGCGTCTACGCCTCAGAATCCTACGATGCTGCTGCTCTGATCCTTCTGGGTATGCAGGCTGCTGGTTCGACCGATCCGAACGTCTACAAAGACTTCATCGAAGGCGTTGCAAACGCTCCGGGTGAACAGATCATGCCGGGTGAACTGGGCAAAGCGCTCGATATCCTTGCCTCTGGCGGCGACATCGATTTTGTCGGTGCCACAGGTGTTGAACTTGTAAACGGTGGTGAAGCCGCTGGATCCTACAAAGTGATCCAGATGGAAGGCGGCGAAATGGTGCCCGTCGAATATCGCTAATCGTCACACTTGACGTTATGGCGGCGCGGGGTCTTTCCCCGCGCCGTTTTCCATAAGATGAGCGCATCAAACCGCGCCGCTGGGGATAAAAAATGATTGTCGTAGACAACCTCCACAGACACTTCGGGGGCTTCCATGCTGTTGATGGAGCATCCTTGAGTATCGAAAAAGGGTCGATCACCGGCCTGATCGGTCCAAATGGTGCCGGCAAAACCACTCTTTTCAACGTTATTGCGGGTGACCTGCCCCCGACCAGTGGTCGGGTGACGATGGATGGTGAAGACATCACCGGCCTGCCCCCGCATGAACTGTTTTCCAAAGGTCTCCTCCGGACGTTCCAGATTGCACATGAGTTCCACTCCATGACTGTGCGCGAAAATCTGATGATGGTGCCGGGCGGACAATTGGGTGAAAGCCTGTGGAACACATGGTTCGGCCGCAAACGGATCGAAATCGACTTTTTTCTGCGCGGCATCGGCAGAACAAATCAGGATCAATACAAGCATTACTGAAATTATTGTTCCTTTTATTATTTTTTTGGACATAATTTTTTCCTTTTATAAGTGTAAAGTTACCTTATG
>JBNKUW010000014.1:0-27080 GCA_050298835.1 Marivivens sp. | reverse complement strand
CGAACAGGGCGAGACCGTTTGTCGCTCTTTCCTTTTCGGGCGGCTTTGCTAGGGTGCGCGCATGATCCGGTTGCGTTTGATCTCTGCTTTGCTCCTGTCCCTTCTTGTGGCGGTTACGTCGCAAGAAATGGCGCTATTGCGCGGGCAGACTAAGGCGGTCGGCGTAGCGGTTTTATGCATAGATGATCAGGCGATTTCGGTTTCAGTCGATGCCGACGGAAAGCCGATCAAGCCCAGTCATTTCTGTCCGGATTGTGCACTGAATGTAATGGTTGCTGTGGCCGATGCGCCAACGCAGGTTCAGGCTGTTGTGGGTCGTTCCCGTTCCCTTTTGCCCGTAACAGTTTCTGTATCGGTTGGTAAGGCTGTACCCGTTCCCACCGCCAGAGGTCCGCCAGTGGTTGTCTGAACCCTTCTCAGACAAACTTTCAAACCACAGGACTACAGAATGCTTATGAAATCCGTAAAACTGGCGGCAGTGGCTGCTACTTTTCTTGCTACGTCTGCTTCCGCAGAGAGCGTCATTGAAATTCAGGACGCCTATGCGCGTGCTTCGGGCATGTCGGCCATGGCGGGCGCAGCCTTTTTCGTAATTAAAAACAGCGGTGATACCGACGATCAACTGATTGGTGTGGCGTCCGACATAGCGAATGTCGCCGAACTGCATACCCACATCATGGAAGATGGCGTGGCCCGTATGCGCAAGGTCGAAGGCGGCTTTGCCGTTCCGGCTGGTGGCGAACATGTGCTCCAGCGTGGTTCGGACCACGTGATGTTCATGGGGCTGACCGGCGCGATGGAGCAAGGCAATATCGTGACCGTAACACTCACCTTCCGTGAAGCGGGAGATATCACTGTTGAGATCCCTGTAGACCTCGAACGGGACGCAAATATGGGCGCTATGACCATGGATGGCGACGATACCGAGGATGAGGGTATGGAGATGTCAGACAACTGATCTGTTTTCATCCCCGAACGGTCAACGGCCCGCCTGAAACAGACGGGCCGTTTTTTTGACCGATGTTACGCTTTCAACGGCGAAGGGAGCGGCCTTCTGCGTCGGGAGCGGGACCCCATCCGGCCCATGCGAATGATCTTTTCGGCGATGCCGATGTTGACGGCCCAGGAGACGACAAAGATCACGTCGCTAAGATAACCTTCGATTTCCTGCCCCGTGATGAGCGTGAGGGGAATAAAGATAAAGACCACCGTCGCAGACCCCATTCCCAGAGCATAGGCTCGGATCATCCATGCGCGGTGTGCGGCGATGTTCCGATTGATTGCAAAGCGCACCGACAGGATCAGGCAGATTGCCATACCGATACCGGCAAAGGCGCGCGCGCTGTGGAGGACAAAGGTCGCGCTGGCAAGGTGGCTGACAAGCAGCGTGAGAGAGCTGAGCCCGAGAAACAGACCGGATAGGACAAACACATAGCCAAGACGTTTGTGCCAGACACCGTAGCGGCGCTTGAGGACACCGGTGAACTGGATCGGTCCGATGATGCCGAACAGCGCCCCGCCAACCACATGGAGCCAGTGCGACACCGGTGTATCGGTCAAGTGCTGGCTGATCTCGGGCAATGTTCCGAGGGGAATTTGTACAATCCGCACAAGCGCGACAAGGATCGGTGCGGCGGAAAGAAAGAGGAGTAAAAAGGCAAGCCGATTGGGCTTCGCAGTCATGGGTTTCATGGCGAAAATCCTGATTTAACAGCAGATTAGAATTTAGTCGTCTTCGTAGATAAAGACGTCTTCCAGTGGTTTTCCAAATGCCCGCGCGATCTTGAACGCGAGCTCTAGTGTCGGGGCATATTTCGCCGCCTCAATGGCGAGGATGGTTTGACGGGTGACGCCGACTTTTTCAGCGAGCGCTTTCTGCGTCATCTCATCCGCGTCAAATCGCAAGCGGCGAATGGTGTTTGAAATCTTGGCTTTGGCCATCGCTAAATCCACGCCCGATAGGTCGCGAATTTATGCAGGCTCCCCACCAAATCGCCCAAAGCGTACGAAAAGTAGATCGTGACAAAAGCGGTTACAGGGTTCCAACCGATGGCAAGAAAGATCATCGACAGGATAAATCCCATTGCCGCAACTGACAGCGTAACAACGTTTCCACGATCAAGGATCATGCGATCACGTTCATCGGTGAGAAATGCCCCTTCGCCTTCACCGCTCCGTACGGCAGCGATTATGTTGACCAGAATGTAAAGGGCGATGTTCAGCACGACGGCGGCCGGAATGACCCAGACAATCATCTTGCCCCAAATGACAAAGCTGTCCGGCCCGTCAAGAAGGCCAGCGCCACGCAGGTCAAGATATTTCCAGAGCACATAACCGTTCACCAGCAAGTTACTGAGGATCGACGCGCAGGTATTTCGTTCTTCGTGGGACATGGTTTTCCCCATAGTGAGTCCAGTATCTGCGACACTAGGTAATGTGAGTCGTACATTAGGTAAAGTATTTTTTACATACGGTATGAATTACCATACTCCACTGGATGCGCGATCCTTCGCTGTCGCGGCTTGACCTAGGCGGGCATTCCCATAAGGTCGCGCCAAAGACAGGAGCCGTCATGACCGACCAAACTCCGGCGCGTAAGACACCGCCGTTTTCCCGTTTCGAATGGATGATTGCCTGGCGCTATATCCGTGCCAAACGGGCCGAAGGTGGTGTCAGCGTTATGACGTGGATCAGCCTCATCGGGATCACTTTGGCGGTGTTTGCTTTGGTTGCGACCATGGCAATCCGCGCCGGTTTTCGGACGGACTTTGTTGATACGATCCTTGGCGCCAACGCGCATGTCACGGTCTATCAAACGCTTTCTGTTGACGAAAATGGCAACACCAGCCGGACGATCTCTGATCCGGACGCGATGGCCGCAGCCATCCGTGATGTAGACGGCGTAACACGCGCCGCACCCTTGGTGCGTCAGCAGATTATGGCCAACTACAACAACGCCAACGCAGGCGTCGAAGTCTATGGAATTTCGTTTGACGATCTGATGACCATCCCGCGCATTGCGCATCCAGAAGACAGCCTTGGCGACATTGCAGATTTCGAAAAAGGGATCGCGATCGGCTCCGGTGTCGCGCGTGAATTGGGTGTGACGGTCGGTGACAGAATCAAGTTGATTTCGCCGAACGGGACGCGGACTGCTTTTGGCACGTCACCGCGAGTGAACGCCTATGAGGTTGTGTATATTTTTACCGCAGGCCGTTGGGACCTCGATCGAACCCGCACCTATTTGCCGATCGCACAGGCGCAGACCTTCTTTAATAAGGACGGTGTTGCCGACGAAATCGAAGTCATGGTCGAAAATCCCGAAGCCGTGGACGACCTGCTTGCCCCGATTATGCTCGCCGCCGGTGATCGTACGCTTGTTTGGACATGGCGGGACAGGGCAGGTGCGTTCCTGCGCGCCCTCACGGTCGAAGACAACGTGATGTTTGTGCTGATGTCGATCCTCGTTCTGATCGCGTCGATGAACATCATTTCCGGCCTCATCATGTTGGTGAAAAACAAGGGGCGGGATATCGGCATACTACGCACTATGGGATTGACCGAAGGGTCGGTCATGCGCGTGTTCTTTATCTGCGGGGCGAGCATCGGGACGGCGGGCACGCTGCTGGGCGTGGTTCTTGGGTGCCTGTTCGTAGTCTACATCGACCCGATCTTCAGCTTGATCAACTACGTGTCTGGCGGCGGTGTCTGGGACCCGTCGATACGCGGCATCTACCACCTCCCCGCTGAATTGCGAGTATCTACGGTTGTGTCAGCGGTGGCCCTATCGTTGGGGCTGTCGTGGACGATCACCTTACTACCGGCGCGCAGAGCGGCCCGAATGAACCCTGTGGAGGCGCTGCGCTATGAATAATATCCTGTCGCTGCAAGGCATCCAGAAGGGCTATAACCACGGTAAACCTAACGAAGTGCAGGTCCTGCGCGGTATCGACCTTGATGTCGCACGTGGTGAAGTCGTGGCGCTTGTTGCGCCGTCTGGGGCAGGCAAGTCAACGCTCCTGCATATCGCGGGGCTTCTTGATACCCCTGATGCGGGACGCGTCGAAATCGCTGGCGAAGACCTCACCGGTCATTCAGACCGTCGTCGCACTACTGTTCGGCGTTCCGACGTCGGGTTCATTTACCAATTCCACCACCTGCTGCCCGAGTTTTCGGCGTTGGAAAACATCGTCCTACCGCAGCTGGCGAACGGTGTTTCCGAACGCGCAGCCAAGGCGCACGCGATGGAATTGCTGGACCGCGTTGGGGTCGCAGACCGCGCCGATCATCGTCCAGCGGCTCTTTCGGGTGGGGAACAGCAGCGGGTGGCCTTTTGCCGGTCACTTGCCAACAAACCGCGTTTGCTGCTCGCGGACGAGCCGACGGGGAACCTTGATCCCGAAACTTCGGATCGGGTGTTCGATGCGTTGATGGAACTTGTTCGGTCAACCGGACTTTCGGCGTTAATTGCCACCCACAACCATGAATTGGCAGCGCGGATGGATCGCACCGTGCGGCTTGATGCGGGGCTCGTTACACCTTCTGAGTGACGAAAACGCCCACCGCCATGATGGCAATTCCGGCCATTCGGGTTGCCGTCAGAGGTGAGACATTGGCACCGAACAGACCAAAATGGTCGATCGCGGCTGCCGAGATCAATTGCCCGAGAAGAACAAGGAACACCGCGTTCCCGACACCGATTTTTGGTGCAATCCATGTGATGGACAGCACGTAAAACGCAACCAGAAGCCCCGCGAGGAACATGTGCTTTGGGGCAGAGGCCAGTTTGGCGAACCCGTCCACTCCGGTCAGGAGGGCGGTTACAAGCGCAGCGACAAAGGCCACAACGAACAACACCGTTCCGGCGGCGGCCGGTGATCCGACATAGCGGCCAAGCCCTGCGTTGAGTGCTGCGAGCACAGGAATGCCAATGCCGGCCAGCAGCATCACCAAATACGATCCGTTCATATGAAGTCCTCCCGACAGAGAGCCTATCCCGCGCGATAGCCCCGTCAAGATGCCGGTCGTTTATCGGCGCAAACTTCGGCCCGCAAAAGCGACATCTCTATCGCCTCGTTGACCGACAGTTCCAGTTTCCACGTCAGAACACCACGCATGAAGCGGGTGACATAGGCGCAATGGTAGTTTTCATCCGGTGGGAGCCAATCCAACGGCCCGTCAGCACCCTTTCCTTGGTTTAGCGTGCCCCGAACCGGAATCAGGAAACGCGGATCCGTTGCGAATTCATACCGCTGTTCATCGGTCCAATTTTCGGCCCCGTGACGCCACGCCCATGCCAGCGGAACCAGATGATCAATCTGGAGTTCCCGGGGATCATAGATCGCATCACCGGAATAGGGGTCGATCCACTTTCCCCGATCTACCCAGCATCCATTTTCCGATGCGGTTACATACACGGCAGTGTCGCGCAAAAGCTGATGGCGCAGGGTCATACACCCTTCGCTCACCGGCCAGTCTTCGTAAAACAGGGCGCGGTCATAAGGTTCTGCTCCCGCTGCAGAGGCCCAGACCAACAGACTCAGTACAATCCATTTCATTCTAGGGACAATAGGTGAACAAATTCCTAACAGCGAGCGACAAACTCTTTCCGGTGGACCTGTCGGCAAGGCTTTGCGATGATGGGTAAAACCCCGAGGGAGAGTAGCTATGAAACGGGTTCTGATCCTGTGCGCCGGACTTGGCCTTGCAGCCTGTACCGAAGAGGTCGTGGACGGTCGTGTGGTCTATCAGGACCAATGTGCGGGCTGCCATGGCGTAGACGCCAAAGGGAACGGCGAATTGTCTGCCGGACTCGAGACGTCTCCGCCCGATTTGACCCGCATCGCGTTCCGCAACGGCGGCGTGTTCGATACGAATGCTGTGATGAGCCAGATCGACGGTATGCACAGGGCAGACGGTAGCCCGATGCCAGAATTCGGGGCAGGGGACATGGGCACCGTCGTGATGGTTGACCGCACGCCTGTTCCAGCCGAACTTCTTGTTTTAGCTGGTTATTTGGCCACCCTTCAGGAATAGGCCACGTCCGGTCCGGCTCTAAACCATTTCGTAAGATTTTCGGATTACTCTATCTGCGCAGGTCGTGCTTTCGCGGGGCACTGAACTGCGCAGATATGCAAGTTTCATCCGAGACGCGGAGGGGCCATGAACAACCAATAGTGAACCAAACCGGAGGTAGCCTGCGGTCAGACGTCCAGTTCTTCGACGAATTTGGCGTTTTCCTGAATATACTGGAAGCGAAGCTCCGGCTTTTTGCCCATCAGACGTTCGACCAGATCACCGGTTTCGCCGGGTTCGTCTTCGTCAATCGTGACACGGATCAGCTTGCGCGAGTTCGGATCCATCGTGGTCTCTTTCAGATCCTTCGCGTCCATTTCGCCAAGGCCCTTAAAGCGGGACACGTCCATTTTGCCTTTGCCGCCCAGGCCCTTTTCCAGCACAGCGTCTTTTTCGGCGATATCCAAACAATAGGCACGACGTGCGCCTTGGGTGACACGGAACAACGGCGGGCAAGCCAGATACAGGTGGCCTTGATCGATCAGGGGACGCATCTGGGTAAAGAAGAACGTCATCAGAAGCGACGCAATATGCGCGCCGTCCACGTCCGCATCGGTCATGATGATGATCTTGTCGTAGCGCAGATCGTCGACATTGAATTTTGTGCCCAGACCAACACCCAGAGCTTGGGTCAGGTCGTTGATTTCCTGGTTGGAGCCCAGCTTGCTGGACGCGGCACCCAAAACGTTGAGGATTTTGCCACGCAGCGGTAGCAGAGCCTGCGTTTTCCGGTCTCGTGCCATTTTTGCAGAGCCACCAGCCGAGTCACCTTCGACGATGAACAGCTCTGTCCCCTCGCGGTTGGTGGCTGAACAATCGACCAGCTTCCCGGGGAGGCGAAGTTTCTTCGTTGCGGTCTTTCGCGCGGTTTCTTTTTCCTGACGACGGCGAAGACGTTCTTCGGCGCGCAGGACAAGAAAATCGAGGATGGCGCCCGCAGACTTCGTGTCCGAAGCAAGCCAGTTGTCAAAGTGGTCGCGAACCGAATTTTCGACCAGTTTTTGTGCTTCGACGGTTGCCAGACGATCCTTGGTCTGGCCTACGAATTCCGGTTCACGGATGAAACAGGACACCAACGCACAGCCGCCGGTGGTCAGATCATCGCGCGTGATCTGTGATGCTTTTTTGTTGTTCACCAACTCCCCATAGGCGCGGATGCCCTTTAGGATCGCGGCCCAAAAACCGGCCTCGTGGGTGCCGCCTTCGGGGGTGGGGACGGTGTTACAATAGGATTGGATGAAACCGTCACGGGACGGGGTCCAGTTGATGGCCCATTCGACCTTGCCCGGGGTGTTGAATTTCTCCTGAAACTCGACCGTGCCGGCAAATGGTTTGTCCGCGTAGGTCGTTGAGCCGTTCAGGGTTTCACACAGGTAATCGGACAGACCACCGGGGAAGTGGAACGTGGCTTCGGTCGGTGTCTCCCCGTCATTGATGGCGGATTTCCAACGGATTTCAACGCCAGAGAACAGATAGGCCTTGGAACGGATAGACTTGAACAGGCGGGCCGGTTTGAACCGGTGATGGCCGAAAATCTGTTCGTCGGCATGGAAAGTCACGATCGTGCCGCGACGGTTCGGTGCACTGCCGACTTTTTCAACAGGGCCGAGCGGCAGGCCACGGGAAAACCGTTGTTCGTGGAGTTCTTTGTTGCGGGCAACCTGCACAACCAGCGTGTCCGACAGAGCGTTCACCACAGACGCACCAACGCCGTGCAAGCCGCCTGAGGTTTGATAGGCTTTGCCCGAAAATTTGCCGCCAGCATGAAGGGTGCAAAAAATCACCTCGAGCGCGGATTTTCCCGGAAACTTGGGGTGCGGATCCACCGGCATCCCCCGACCGTTATCACGGACCGTGACGGAGTAATCTTCGTGCAGTTCGACTTCGATCCGGTTGGCGTGACCGGCGACGGCCTCGTCCATGGAGTTGTCGAGGATTTCCGCGACCAAGTGGTGCAGCGCACGTTCATCCGTCCCGCCGATATACATACCGGGGCGTTTGCGGACGGGCTCCAAACCTTCGAGAACCTCGATCGAGGAGGCATCGTAATCGGACTGGTCGGCACCGGAAAGAAGATCGTCGGACATGTGGCTGCTCTTTTTTGTATGGCGCATATTGTGGCCCATGCCAAAGGCAGGGGCAATCGCTGGTTTGCTTTTTTCCACAGAGAAGAGTGGGCAAAAGAGGATAGGGAGCGTTTCATCACCCCTAGAATGGGCCCACCGGCCGGTTTTAGGTCCGGCCAAGCTTGCGAGCGGTCTCAATCAACGCGGCCATAACCGGAGTTTGCGGATCGCGGTCAGGTGAAATGAGGCCGACACGGTTTTCCCGACTGGAAGGAGCCAAAGGCCGCATAACCAGCGGGCGGCCTTCGATCAGAAAGCCGGCCATCTGACGGGGCAGAATCGTTGCCCATTTTCCGGTTTCCACATGCGCGACCAAAACAACGGTCGAATTGCTCTCTACAGTCGGGACAGGAGTTGCCCCATAGCTTGCGAGGGTCTGATTGATAATCCGGCGGTTCTGCATGTCCGGTGTCAGAAGACATAGGTTCACGCTTCCCAAATCCGGCCAATCAACCTGTGCTGCTGCCGCTTCGGCGGACTCCCTATGACAAACGAGCGCGTAGTCTTCGTGATAGAGAGGAACCGAGGTCATCCGGCCAAGCGGCTCATTATCCAGATAGGTAATGCCGCCGTCGATCTGCAATCCTTCCATCGCTTCGAGGATGGCAACGGAAGACTGCGAATAGATGGTAAAGCGGACGTCGGGGTGGGTTCGGTTAAACGCTTCGGTCAGAGAAGACACGAGCGGCAGGGCTGTGGGAATAACGGCCAGCCGGATATTGCCGGACAGCCCGACATGAGCCGCCCGCATTTCCTGTTTCATCGTCCGCACGTCGCCAACGATTTGTCGCGCCCAATCAAGAACCCGCTGCCCTTCGGGGGTGAGGCCGCCAAAACGGGACCCGCGGTGGACCAACTGAACGCCCAGTTGCGATTCCAGCTGTTTGATCCCTGCCGAAAGGCTCGGCTGGGTAATTCCGAGGCTTTCAGCCGCGCGCCCGAAATGGCGTTCGCGGGCCAAAGCGATGAACATCTCCAGTTTGTCGATCATGCGCAGACCACTGTGGTCAGTAGATCCCCGAGCGGCCGGAAATCCATGAACCCGTCAAGGATACGATCCGTCAGAGGCGCACTGTTTTCGAACGAACGCGTCGCGATAATTGACTTATGCCGGAGCAACGTCAGGTTCGGGTGATCCGCCGGATAGCCACGCGGACAGCGGGCGAGCTCGGGCGGACGGAACGTGAACCCTTTGGCCTCAACTCCCGACAGGATGCTGGCGACACGCGGACCATCAAGATCAACGAATTTCCGCCAGTCTTCCAAGACCGGCTTTTCCATTGTCATGATCCCGCCTCCTATCCGTGCGCCGTCGGGTTCGATCCCGAAGAAATAGGCGACAGGTTGCCGGCCCCCCATAACCTGCCAGAGCACATGCAAATGCGGTTTGAAAGGCGTTTTATCTTTGGAGAAACGGGTATCACGATAGGGTCGGAAGAGTTTTGTCGTGACTTCTTCGTCCAGAATTTCTGACAACCGTGGTGCAATATCGTCCAACAGGGCAAGCGCCATCGGCTTCAGAACGTCATCATAGGTCGTCCGGTTTTCGGCCCACCATGCTTTGTCGTTGTTCGCGGCAAGTTCGGTGTAGAACCGCTGTCCTGTCGGAATAAAGTCGCTGAAATCCATCGGAGCCTCCGGTCTTGCAGTGCGGATCATGTTCGTACAAGCTCTGTCTGTCTACCGACAATCTGATATTTGACCGTCTGGACGAATTTCTCGGCCTGGCGTAAGGCTCCCTCTATGACAATGATACCGACATATCGTGGTGATGTTCTGCCGCTGCTGAAACTGGGCCTGCCTTTGGTGGGGAGCAGCGTTGCCGGATTCGCAATCCACATGACGGATACCTTCATGTTGGGGTGGTATTCGATTCCCGCACTGGCGTCCGTTGGGTTAGCCGGAACGCTCTATTTCAACGTCTACATCCTCGGAGCCGGATTCGGTTTCGCGGTGATGCCACTTGTGGCCGCCGCGACCGCCGAAGGGGATGATACCCAAGCCCGTCGCGCCACCCGAATGGCGATGTGGCTAAGCGTCCTGTTTGTGTTGATGGTGCTCCCGTTGATGTGGTGGTCCGATCCCGTGCTCAGATTTCTGGGGCAAGAGGATAACTTGAGCGAACTATCGCAGCAATATCTACGGATTGCAGGCGTCGGAATGCTCCCGGCACTTTTGGTCACGGTGTTACGCAGCTATCTGTCCGCGCAGCACCGCACGTCGATCCTTTTGTGGGTTACTTTGGGAAGTGTATTCCTGAACGCCGCAGTGAATTACGTGCTGATTTTTGGTAACTTTGGTGCGCCCGAACTCGGCGTGCGCGGGGCGGCGATTGCCTCGGTTTCGGTACAGGCGGTCACTCTGCTGTTTCTGGCGGTTTATGCCCATCTCATCGCGCCCGACGTCCGTTTGTTTCAGCGGCTGTGGAAGCCTGACAGCGAAGCAATGGCACGGGTTTTCAAACTCGGTCTGCCAATCGGGCTAACCAGTCTGGCTGAAACGGGCCTGTTTGGCGCGAGCTCTATGATGATGGGCTGGATCGGTGAAAACGAACTGGCGGCACATGGCATTGCCCTGCAGCTCGCGGCACTTGCGTTCATGTTCCACGTCGGAATGAGTCAGGCCGCGACGATCCGTGCCGGCGGCGCCTATGGCCGACGGGACGGGGCAGAGCTACGGCGCACCGCTTTGGCAGCCATCGGGATCGGCCTTTCTTTCGGGGTTGTCGTCGTTACGGTGTTCCTGTGGATGCCCGAGGTCATGGTTGGCATGTTCATCGATCCCTCCGATCCCCGTAGGGATGCGGTTGTCGCGATCGGCGCATCACTGGTCATGATGGCAGCCCTGTTCCAGTTCGTGGACGCTGGACAGTCCATCGCCATATCCCTGCTTAGGGGCGCACAAGATACCAACGTCCCAATGTGGCTGGCAACGATCAGCTATTGGATCGTCGGTATGCCCGCGAGCTATCTTTTCGCGTTCACCTTGGGCTGGGCGGAAAAGGGGCTCTGGCTCGGGCTGACGGTCGGACTGGGCGTGGCAGCGGTGACGTTGATGTGGCGGTTCTGGGGAAACACGGTCAAGATCGGTTAACCCGCCGCCTTGGCGTCCCGTTCCTTCAAGATCCGGTCTGCCTTTTTACGGATCAGAACGGTGCGCAGATCATACATCGCCAGCAAGAGTGCATCGGTCACGTCTTCCAACTGGTCGTCAGTCGCCTTGGACTGAACCCATTGGGTCGTGATGTTGAGGTAGTCCACCGCCCGATGGATATCGTCTATATCGCGCCGTGCGAGCAGATCAATACGATCGTCCATCCAATTGCGGATAACGGTAAGTTCGTCGGCGGTGAGCTCTCTTGACCCTTGGGGTTTGATGTCGCCGTTCTTGACGTTGACCACTGCGATCTGGTCCATCTCGATCCGGCGATGGCGGTTCTCGGTATCCACCCGAAAGACTGCTGCGCCGTTTTCACGAACACGGAAATAAAATTCGGGTAGGTCGGACCCCATAAGTGCCTCTAGCTCAGTCCTGCGCAGAATTCCCGAATGCGGGTGCAGGCGGTTTTCAATGCATCGTCAGAAGTAGCGTAGCTGACACGGAAGTTTGGCGAAAGCCCAAATGCCGCCCCGAAAACCACAGCAATTCCAGTCTCCTCAAGGAGAGCGTTACAGAATGCTTCGTCGTTTTCGATGAAGATGCCCGTGGCAGATGTCTTACCGATGCAGCCCGAAATGTCCGGATAGACATAAAATGCGCCTTCCGGCGTGGCACAGGTGATGCCCTCTGCTTCGTTCAGCATGGCGACGACCATGTCGCGGCGGGATTGGAACAGCGCCTTGTTCGGTTCGATAAAGTCCTGCGATCCGTTCAACGCTTCGAGAGCTGCCCATTGGCTGATCGTGCAGGGGTTCGATGTGGATTGTGATTGAACCTTGCGCATCCCGCGGATGATCTCTTCGGGGCCAGCCGCGTAACCGATCCGCCAGCCGGTCATGGCATAGGCTTTGGACACGCCATTGACGGTCAGTGTCCGGTCATACAGCGCAGGTTCGACCTGTGCGGGTGTGCAGAATTCAAACCCGTCAAAGACGAGGTGTTCATACATGTCATCGGTCATGACCTGAACATGCGGATGCCGCAGCAGCACATCAGTCAGGGCCTTCAACTCGTCCCAGCTATAACCTGCTCCGGTGGGGTTCGAAGGAGAGTTGAACAGAAACCATTTCGTATTCGGTGTGATCGCCGCCTCAAGCTGTTCAGCGGTGAGTTTAAACCGGTTTTCGAACGTTGTTTCCACAATAACCGGAGTGCCACCGGCGATCAGAACCATGTCAGGATAGGACACCCAGTAGGGGGCCGGAATGACGACCTCGTCTCCGGTATTCAGCGTGGCAAGAAAAGCGTTGAACAACACCTGTTTGCCACCAGTTCCGACGGAAACCTGCGCGGGCACATAGTCCAACCCGTTGTCGCGTTTGAACTTATCGCAGATCGCCTGCTTCAGTTCGGGAATGCCATCAACTGCGGTGTATTTGGTCTTGCCTGCGTTGATCGCGGCAATCGCTGCGTCCTTGATGTTTTGGGGTGTGTCGAAATCAGGTTCGCCAGCAGAAAGCCCGATCACGTCGCGGCCGGCTGCTTTCAGCTCTTGAGCTTTGGTTGTCATCGCAATTGTCGGCGATGGTTTAACGCGATCAAGTGTCGCTGACAGAACTGACATGACGCCTCCGGTGGTCAATCTGGACCCAGATGTCATAGGGTGGGGGCGATTAACCTTCAAGCGGTGAGGAGAGTGCACATGACAGAAACGACCGACGACCAGTGGTTCAGCGAAGATCAAGCCACATTTGGGGATCGTCTGGCAGGAGCTCGCGAAGCTGCGGGGCTCTCTCAAAAGGGCCTGGCTGCAAAACTGGGCATCAAACTCAAGACGCTCAAAGCGTGGGAATATGACCTGACCGAGCCTCGGGCCAACAAACTGAGCATGGTAAGCGGTCTTTTGGGCGTTCCCATGTCTTGGCTATTGATGGGAGACGGAGATGGGCCTACAGAACCTTCAGACAATGCCGATATCGCGCCGGACGTTCTGAACCTGCTGGGTGAAGTGCGTGACCTGCGCGTTCAGATGACCCGCAACGCTGAACGTCTGGGGCAACTGGAAAAACGCCTGCGCGCAGCGCTGAAGGAGGGCTAGTGGAAGAGACACGCGAAATCCGGATCAAACGGCTTGCCATGCGATCGATGCGTCGCGGGATCAAGGAAATGGACCTGATCCTGTCGGATTTCGCGACCCGCCGTCTCGCGGGGATGTCTGACACAGAGCTTGACGAATACGAAACCTTCATGGACGAAGCCGATCTTGACCTCTACCGCTGGATCAGTGGTCAGGATGCGTCACCCGAGCAATATCGGGAACTGGTGGCTGAAATTGCGGCGGGTGCGACGGGTTTAACCGCGCCCCGCCAATAATTTCTGAAAATTTGTCGCGACATTAACTCTTTGTTCTCGTTTTAGGCCCAATAGTGGCTCACAGATGACCGAAGAGGAGAAATAGGCATGAGCCTGATGTCCGAACTCGGGGTCCAGAAGGAAACCTCCGCTCTTTCCGCGCAGAATGCCGCATTCATGTCCAGCTATTTGGACTCACTAACACTTGTAGAAAGGCTGCACCGGCTGCTCCTTGATGTAATCAAGGACGAATTCGAACGCCTTGGCGTGCTCGAACTGACACCGGTTCAGGCGTTGTTGTTGTTCAATGTGGGCGACAACGAAGTTTCGGCCGGGGAACTGAAATCCCGTGGCTATTATCAGGGGTCTAACGTGAGCTATAACCTGAAGAAACTGGTTGATGCCGGTTACATGCATCACGAACGGAGCCACGTTGACCGTCGATCCGTCCGCGTGCGCCTGTCGGAAAAAGGCCGCCGGATACGCGACATGATTTCCCATCTTTTTGCCAATCACGCCGACGGGCTACTGGGTAGCGGGGCGATCGATATGGACCGAATGGACGGGATTGCATCGTCCCTGCGGCGGATCGAACGGTATTGGACGGACCAAATCCGCTACATCTACTGATCGGGCGTGGTTGCCCTGCGGGCAATGCCTCCGGCGGGAGTATTGTTGGAAAGATGAAAGGGGGCGCGGGTTTTTGCGCCCCTATCTCTTGCTAGATGTGAGGGAAAGGAAGACGTCTTCGAGGTCGGCCTCTTCGGTTTTCACGTCAGCAATTCGAATGCCCGCCGCCTGAACCGCACCGAGCACAGCTTCGGCGGAGGTTTCAGTGGTTTTATACGTAAAGGCAAGGCTGCCGTCTTTGCGGTGGGTGGAGGTGATCCCTTCGGGCATTTCTGGCATTGAACAATCTATGGCGGGGGTGATGACCATCGTTTTGCCGTCAAGTCGGCTGAGGAGATTGGATGTCGTATCACGGGTAATCAGTTCGCCATGGTTGATGATCGCAATCTCATCACACATTTCCTGCGCTTCTTCGAGGTAGTGCGTGGTCAGGATGATCGTCATGCCCTGCTCTTCGTTCAGGCGGCGGACGTTTTCCCACAACATGTTGCGAAGTTCGATGTCGACGCCTGCAGTCGGCTCATCAAGCACGAGGATCTGCGGGCTGTGCACCAGCGCCTTACCCATCAGCAACCGGCGACGCATCCCGCCCGAAAGTGAGCGGGCGTAGGCATCTGCCTTATCGGTCAGGCCAATGAATTCTAAGATTTCGTTGGTTCGCCGTTGGGATTTCGGCACACCGTATAGACCTGCCTGCACTTCCAGAGAGCCGCGCGGAGTAAAGAACGGATCAAGGTTCGGTTCCTGCGGCATGATCCCGATCGACGCCCGTGACTGGCGCGGGTTCACGTCCTGATCGAATCCCCAGATGTTCACACGGCCCGCTGTTTTATTCACCAGACCGGCGAGGATATTGATGATCGTTGACTTGCCAGCCCCGTTCGGTCCCAAAAGCCCGAATACCGATCCGCGCGGAATGTTCAGGTCCACGCCTTTGAGCGCTTCTTTGGCCTCTGTTCGTCCGGTTGCAGCGTATGTTTTCCGCAGGCCTTCGATTTCAATCGCGTTTTCGGTCATCGTGCGCTTTCCGGCTTGCCCGCGAACGGGGTTGATATAGTCTGTGTACCGATCTAAAGCGGGCGCAGTCCCGCGACAACCAGATAGGCCAAGTGATGACCCTTTCCGCACCCGAAACCAAGATCGTCGATACATGGAAAATCGCCTGTGACGGTGGCGAAGGGGGCTTGGGCCATCCGCGCATCTGGCTGACCATTCCGCAGGACACGAAATTCGTAGAATGCCCTTACTGCGATTGCCGCTACGAGATCAGCGACAATCCCAAGCACGATCACTAACTGATCGGAATATCTCCGCCTGAACAGGGGAGGAGGGCAATCCGCTCTCCGGTTTGCGCTTTCAAGTACTCCAGTACATTGTTACCGCTCCAGATGCGGATAGCGTCTCCGTTTAACATGACACCCTGACCCAGAGCTGTGCCGGTGTACGCGTCCTGATATGTATAAAAGACGGTTCCCTTTTGCCCGTCTTCGCAAGTGATATGCGCTTCGCCTACTCCGAAAAGATTCCGGGACACCCAATCACCTCCGCAATTTGTGCCGTCTGAAAGTGTGCCGGAAAAGGTACCTTCGCCGCGACCGAAGGCGCGACCATTAAACCATAGACCGTCGTCGCCTACGCAGGCGACCACCCGATTGCAGTTTTTCTGGTCGTCGGTCAGTGAACAACTTGTCATGGTTTGGGCATTTGCTGCGCCAGAGATCAGAATGGCGACTGGAAGCAAGAAGCGGAACATGTCAAAACCTCAAATACAAAAACAGGGGAAGGAAAGAATATGAGCGGGTTCGGAAAAGGCTGCCATCTGCATTTGATCGATGGCTCTGCATTCATTTTTCGCGCCTACCATGCGCTGCCCCCCTTAACCCGTAAATCCGACGGACTGCCCGTAGGCGCTGTCAGTGGATTTGTTAACATGCTTCAAAGGTATGTCGAGGGGAATTCCGGCCCTGATGCTGCGACCCACGTTGCGGTGATCTTTGACTACTCCGGCAAATCTTTCCGGAACGAGATTTACGACCAGTACAAGGCGCACCGCCCGCCTGCGCCCGAGGACCTTGTCCCGCAGTTCCCGCTGACCCGTGATGCGACCCGTGCGTTCAACATCGCCTGCCACGAAATCGAAGGCTACGAGGCGGACGACATCATTGCGACCCTGTCCTGTCAGGCGCGAGACCTAGGTGGTCGGGTGACGATTGTGTCGTCTGACAAAGACCTTATGCAGCTCGTCGGTGGCGGCGTTGAAATGCTCGACCCGATGAAGAACAAACGCATCGACAGCGAAGGCGTCGTCGAGAAATTCGGCGTCGGGCCGGATCGGGTTGTCGATGTGCAGGCGCTTGCCGGTGACAGCGTCGATAACGTGCCGGGCGCGCCGGGGATCGGGATCAAAACCGCAGCTTTGCTCATCAACGAATTCGGCGATCTGGAAACGTTGCTCGACCGTGCCGAGGAGATCAAACAACCCAAGCGCCGTCAGACTTTGCTCGAAAAGCGCGACCAGATCGAGATGTCGAAACGGCTGGTTCAGTTGGACTGCAATACGCCGCTCGATTTCTCGATTGACGACCTCGAAGTCCGTGATCCCGAACCGGACGCGCTCTTGGGTTTCCTGTCCCTAATGGAATTCCGTACCGTTAGCAAACGGATTGCCGATAAGATGGGCGTCGAAACACCCGTCATTCCCGACACAACGCCCGAAGGTGCAGATCCGGTCGCGGAAACTGTCGAACAGCCCCCCTTTGACCACGAAAAATACGAATGGGTCAGTGATGCGACAGCGCTCAAAGCGTGGGTCGATCGTGCCTACGAACGCGGCTACGTGGCGTTTGATACCGAAACCACGGGCCTCGACGAAATGGTGGTCGATCTGGTCGGGGTGTCGCTCTGTGTGACAGCAGGAGAGGCCTGTTACATCCCGCTCACCCATAAATCTTCTGCCGCCGATGACCTGTTCGGAGGGACTGATCTGGCCGAAGGGCAAATGTCCCTGAACGAGGCGCTGACGATCCTCAAGCCGATGCTAGAGGATGACAGCATCCTCAAAATCGGACAGAACATCAAATACGACGCTAAAATCCTGAAACGCTACGGCGTGGACGTCGCGCCCATCGACGACACGATGCTCATGTCTTACGCACTCAATGCGGGGCTCCACGGGCACGGGATGGATGCGTTGTCAGAGCGTTACTTGTCGCATAACCCGATTGAAATCAAATCGCTCCTTGGCACTGGAAAATCCCAGATCACCTTTGACCGCGTACCGGTTGAGGACGCCGTGAATTACGCGGCCGAAGACGCAGACATCACCCTACGCCTGTGGGAGTTGTTCAAACCGCAACTGCCCCAGAAAAAGGTCACCACCGTCTACGAAACGCTCGAACGCCCTCTGGTTCCCGTCCTCGCACGGATGGAGATGGCAGGCGTCAAGGTCGACCGAGACACGCTTTCGCGTATGTCCAACGCCTTTGCCCAGAAAATGGCGGGGCTGGAGGACGAAATCAAAACGCTGGCAGGGCGAGATTTCAACGTGGGTTCTCCGAAGCAACTCGGCGAGATTCTCTTTGATGACCTCGGGCTGCCCGGCGGGAAAAAGGGAAAAACCGGCGCCTATTCGACAGGTGCCGATATCCTCGAAGACCTCGCAACAGAACACGAACTGCCTCGCAAAGTGCTCGATTGGCGGCAGCTCGCGAAACTGAAATCGACCTATACTGACGCTCTGCAAAACCACATCAACGCGGAAACGGGCCGAGTTCATACCTCATACCTGCAAACGGGGGCCAACACCGGCCGTCTGGCATCAACCGACCCGAACCTGCAAAACATCCCGATCCGCAGTGAAGAAGGCCGCCGCATTCGCGAGGCATTTATCGCCGAAGAAGGCAAACGCATCGTCGCGCTCGACTATAGCCAGATCGAACTCCGCATCCTCGCGCATGTGGCGGGCATTGACGCCCTGAAGCAGGCCTTCCGCGACGGGCTCGACATCCACGCAATGACGGCGAGCGAGATGTTCGATGTACCGCTCGACCAGATGACCTCCGACATCCGCCGTCAGGCTAAAGCGATCAACTTTGGCGTCATTTACGGCATCTCCGGCTTTGGCCTCGCTCGTAACCTCCGCATTCCACGGGCCGAAGCGCAGGGATTTATCGATCGCTACTTTGAACGCTTTCCCGGCATTCGAACCTATATGGATGATACGGTGGCTTTTGCCAAAGAGCACGGCCACGTTGAAACCCTATTCGGCCGGATTATCCACACGCCCGAGATCAACGCCAAAGGCCCAGGAGCCGGTTTCGCCAAACGCGCTGCGATCAACGCTCCGATCCAGGGTACGGCTGCCGACGTTATCCGCCGCGCGATGGTTCGTATGGACGACGCGATTGCCGATCTGCCTGCCAAGATGCTCCTGCAGGTCCATGACGAACTTCTGTTCGAAGTGGATGAGGGCTACGAAGACGAGCTCATCGCACGCGCGAAAGACGTTATGGAAAACGCAGCGGATCCAGCCATCAAACTCGATGTGACGCTTAGCGTTGACGCGGGTATCGGTGCGAACTGGGCTGAGGCGCATTAATCGAACGCGCAAAGGGGGCGCTGCCCCCTCTAGCCTGCGGCCATTCACCCTCGGGATATTTGATGCACAAAGACGAAAAGGCCCGACAGTGAAAACTGCCGGGCCGACGCTTGGCGTCTTCGTGCACGGTCATCGGCGTCCCCGCCTGTACCGTACGAACTTATCTCAAGCTGCGGTTAAAGAGCCCTTAACGGCCTCTTTGTGCTTCAAATATCCTCGGGGGGTGAATTTGCCTTAGGGCAAAGAGGGGGGCAGACAGCCCCCCCTTGCGACAATCAGTTTACCGGCTTGCCTTCGATCACGTCAGTATCCACTGCCGGAGCTTTGGAGATTTCGATCCGGCGGGGTTTGAGTGCTTCGGGCACTTCGCGGATCAGATCGATATGAAGCATTCCGTCTTCGTGGCTGGCGCCGTTTACACGAACATGGTCAGCCAGATGGAAGCGGCGCTCGAATGCGCGAGTGGCGATGCCTCGGTGCAGATAGGTTCGCGGGGTGTCTTCTTCGGCTTTCTTGCCAGTCACCAACAAAGCGTTTTCGCGAAGTTCAACAGTCAGGTCGGCATCCGAAAATCCCGCTACAGCCAGCGAAATCCGCCAGGCTTGCTCTCCGGTTTTTTCGATGTTGTAGGGCGGGTAACTCTGCTGTGGGGCGTCATTGGTCATAACGCGGTCCATCAGGTCTGCGATCTGGTCGAAACCGACGGTGGCACGGTAGAGCGGAGCTAGGTCAAAAGTACGCATGGGTCATCCTCCATTGAGCGATAACTGGTGTTGATGCCTTCCCAAAGGGACAGGCGGTGAATTCAGGGCCCGCAATGGCACCCTGTTCATTTTATCTGGGAAGCTGATGAAGAGGTTTCAAGCCCCTTAGGGTCGCACGAATTTCGCCCCACCAGAGGCGCGTTCACCGACTGTAATCGACGTCGGTAGGCGGCGTTCATTCGCCGTGCGATCAAAGCGGTACAAAAGATCGGTGAGCGACTGGTTAAGAGAAACCCCGAGCGAAACCGGATCACCATCCAAATCGGCCATGGCAGAGACGACAGAGACGATTTCAGGGCGTCCTTGCCGGATACGGAAAACCGGAGAACCTGACGCGCCAAAATTCACCTCGCAGGTCATAACAACGACGCCTTCCTGAAAGCCGAGGACATCGCAGACCTCCTGCAGGGAAGGAGAGTTTTCCCGTCCGCGTGCGTAGGACACGACGCCGACCGTATCCCCATATGCAACGGTATTGGCGACAGGAAACGGATGGATATTTGTCCGCCGGATCGGTTGATCGAGCTGGAGGACCGCCAGATCGTGCGAGACGTTGTCCGTTTCGGTGCCAACAGAGGATTGATAGTCGGAATGCGGTTCGACCAGCCGGACGCCACGATAGGCTTCGGCGCGACCTTCGCGCAGGCCTGCAACAAACTGGAACCGTTCCGGTCCGATTTCTTCTCCGTTGGTGTCAAACACGCAATGCGCGGCGGTAAGTATCAGGTCTTCGCGGATCAGGGCTGCGGTACAAAAGCCTTTGCCCGCAATGTTGAGCCGGCCGACAGCTTCCCAGCCACGGCCGTCCTGCACGGATGACAGTGTGACAAGATCACTATCTTGGGCTGCTGCACTAACAGCGGCTGACAGCCAAATCATGAGAACCAGAAGAAACCGCACTGTCCGTCCTTTCGTTGGTGCTCCATTGCCAGCTTTCTAGGGCAGGATTAAGGCGTTTCTAGCGCCCTGCGCAGTTTTTCCGGCAAGGGTCCGCCCGTGGCCCAGTCGATAAGTTCGACCGTATGCACAACAGGTACGTCGATCCCCGATCCTATCTGCATCATGCAGCCGATATTTCCGGTGGCGATCACTTCCGGTGCAGTATCACGGATGGTGGAGAGCTTGCGCGTCTTCAGTTCGCCCGAGATTTCGGGCTGGAGAAGGTTATACGTCCCGGCTGATCCACAGCAAAGATGTGAATCTCGCGGTTCGCTTACCGTGAAGCCGGCGTCTTTTAGCAGATCTTTGGGAGCAAAGCGCACCTTCTGTCCATGCTGCAGTGAACAGGCCGCGTGATAGGTCACACGTAGTGGTTTCGGAGCCTGCGCTTGCGGTTTCAATGCTGTCAAAACTTCGCTGATGTCCTTGGTTAACGCGGCCACCCGAGCGGCGTCTGTTTCTAGTGCAGTACGGGCAAAGAGGTGGCCGTAATCCTTAACCGTCGTTCCGCAGCCGCTTGCGTTGATGACAATCGCGTCAAGCCCGTCGCCATCCAGTTCCTTACACCACGCACGAATGTTTCTCTCGGCTGCAGAGCGGGCCATTTCCTCCTGCCCCATGTGATGCGTCAACGCCCCACAACACCCGATCCCCTCTGCAATTACCACGTCACAGCCTAGACGCCGCAGCACACGCACGGTCGCTTCGTTGATGTCGGTATCCAATGCCCGTTGCGCGCAACCTGTCAGCAGTGCGACCCGCATCTTGCGTGTCCCTTCGGCTGGCAAAACCTGTGCATCGTCTGTCCGGCTCACCGGTGGTATCTGCTTTGGTGCCAACTCGACCATTGCTCTAAGCCGCGCGTCGGGGAGCAATCCTTTAACCGGACGCACCAATTTTGCGCCTAGCAATGCCAGCCGCATCCGCCTTGGATTGGTTAGCACCCGTGCGATCAACCAGCGCAACGCGCGATCCCGCCACGGGCGGTTATAGCGCTCGTCGATATAGGACCGCGCCTGATCCACCAGATGCATGTAGTCTACGCCTGACGGGCAGGTCGTCGTGCAAGCCAGACAGGATAGGCAGCGGTCAATATGGGTGACTGTGTCGGGGTCCGGATCGCGCCCGCTCTCCAGCATTTCCTTTATCAGATAAATCCGTCCTCGCGGTCCATCCAATTCATCGCCCAAAACCTGATAGGTCGGGCAAGTCGCGGTGCACATTCCGCAGTGTACGCAGGCTCGCAGGATACGGTTTGCCTCGGCCAGCTTGGGATCGTTGAGTTGGTCGTCGGAAAAGAACGTCTGCATCAGTCCAGCAACCCCGGATTAAGGATGCACTTGGGGTCGAATTTCGCGCGGATACCGCGTGTGAGCATGGCAACCGCCGACGATACCGGCTGGAATGACGGTACATCACGGCGGAGCGCCTCGGGTGCTTTGATCAGTGTCGCATGACCGATCCCGTTTGCAGCACCCTGCAAAACATGATGCAGCTCTGTTGCCCCATTCGCCACTCCGATCCAGCAGAGTCCGCCACCCCAATCCATCATCATCCGGTAATCTATTCCCTCGGGGATAGCATCCAGCACGTCCCGCAGCCTTGATGGCGGAACAGAGACTTTCCAGACATTGGGACTTTGCTGCAAGGCCTCCACATCACGGATAGCCAGCCAGAGAGCGGCGCTCTCCTCATCGACAACGTAGCTTTCCCCGAAACGCGCTACGGCTGTTTGCAGCCCTGAGATCCGATGCGCAACCGACGCTTCGAACCCTTCTACTCGCAAGTACACGCGCCCGTTTTCGTATGCCGCCCCTGATACCTCGTACGGTGTGCCCAATGCTGCGGACATTGCCGACACCGCTAATTCGGGTGACAGACCGTCGATGATCAATGTCCGTTCGACCTCTGGCATGGATTGTAGCTTCAGGCTCACTTCGGTCATCACTCCCAACGTACCGTGCGATCCCGCCAGCAGCTTTACCAGATCATAGCCGGTTACATTCTTCATCACCCGTCCACCGTTGCGCAGAACCCGCCCCGTTCCATCGACAAACCGAAGGCCTAACATGGCATCCCGCGCTGCTCCGGCCTGAACCCGCCGTGGTCCACTTACATTCGCGGCACAGACACCGCCGATGGTGGGTGTGCCACTCGTCCCGAGTAGTCCCCGATGGTCCATAGGCTCGAACGCCAATCGCTGCCCCTCTCTTGAGAGCAATTTTTCGATAACAGCCACAGGTGTTCCTGATCGAACGACCAACGTCAGCGCCCCCGGTTCGTAATCGACAACACCAGTCATTCCGGCGACCGACAAAATCTCTCCCTCAACGAAACGCCCGAAATTGCGCGTCCCGCCCCCTGTTACCTTCACAGGCCGTGTGGACGCAGAAATCGCTTCGGCCAACTCGGCTTCTGTCTTTGGCATCATCATGTCTTTGTGCCTCAAATATCCCGGGGGTGAATGCCGGAGGCAGAGGGGGCAGCGCCCCCTTCACGGCGCTGCGCCGTCACCTCGAGTGGAAAAACTTTCGCAGGGTTCAGGAGCCATTTGGGATCAAAAACATCTTTGATTTCCATCTGCGCCTCCAGATCGTCGTTGGAAAACTGCACACCCATCAGGTCGCGCTTCTCCACGCCAACGCCGTGTTCGCCGGTCAGGCAACCGCCGACCTCGACACAAAGCTTCAGGATATCCGCACCAAGCGCCTCTGCCTTTTCGAGATCGCCCTCTTTATTCGCGTTATAAAGGATCAAAGGGTGCATATTCCCATCACCAGCGTGGAAGACATTCCCGATGCCCAAACCGTAGCTTTCCGTTAGTTCACCAATCCGGCGTAGCACCAGAGGAAGCTTGGACACAGGGATCACCCCGTCCAAACAGATGTAGTCCGCGATCTGCCCCATCGCGCCAAAAGCCGATTTTCGTCCGAGCCAAATGCGTGCGGCCTGATCGGCGTCTTCGGCCTCTCTGATTTCCAACGGGTTCAGCTTTTCGGCAATTTGTCTTATCCGCGCCAGTTGATCGGCTATCTCTGCTTCGCTGCCTTCGACCTCGATTATCAGAAGGGCTTCACACATCGGATAACCCGCTTTGGCGAAATCTTCACAGGCCTTGATACAGGGGCGGTCCATAAATTCGATCGCCACAGGTAATATACCCGCGCGGATGATATCGGACACGCATTGTCCGGCGACTTCGTTACTGTCATAGGCGATCATCACCGGTCGGGCGCCTTCGGGCTTTGGCAATATTCGTAACGTCGCCTCGGTCACGATGCCGAGCTGCCCTTCGGAGCCACATACAACGCTCAACAGGTCGATCCCGCCCGCGTCCATCTGCGCGCCACCCAGATCGGCAACTGTGCCGTCCATCAGCACCATCTTAACGCCCAACAGGTTGTTCGTTGTCACCCCGTATTTCAAGCAATGTGCCCCACCGGAGTTCATCCCGATATTTCCAGCAATCGCGCAGGCCAGTTGTGATGATGGATCCGGTGCGTAGAAGAACCCATCAGCTTCGACAGCACCTGTCACCGACAAATTCGTCCGTCCCGTCTGCACCCGAACATAGCGATCAGGATAGTTCGTTTCGAGTACGTTGTTCATTTTTGCAACGCTCAAGACGACGCTATCGGCTGTCGGTAATACGCCCCCTGTGAGGGATGTGCCCGACCCGCGCGGAACCACCGGTACACCTTCGTCATGACAAACCTTCAACAGCGTTGAAACCTCCTCGGTGCTCTCGGGGAGCACCACACACAAAGGCAAACACCGGTAGGCAGACAGCGCGTCGCATTCATATGCACGGGTTTCTGCCTCAGCGTCGATCACGCGACCATCTGGCAAGGTTGCCCGCAGACGGGCAACAATCCGGTCCTTGCGATCCAGAATTCGGGCATCGGGTTCGGGCATTTCCATGTAGGGACCTCCTCTCCACAGCATGGGCCGGAGAGATCGGGACTGGCAAGCCCCTCGTTGCCCGACTAAGTTGCTGTCATGACAGTTTTAGATCACCTTTCTCTCCTTTCCGTTTGGGATGCCTGCGCCGCGGTTCTGATCCTTTTAAGCTGGGCTATCGTCGGTTGGGTTATTGAGCATCCGCCGCATGGTAAGCCTTCGGTGTCGACTCTCATGTCCGAATAACGTCGTTCTTTGATGAAGGCGTTCGAAGCCCGCGATAACCGGATATTTGACGCGCAAATCATGGGAACCATGCGGCAGGGAACATCGTTCTTTGCGTCGACTTCGGTTCTGGCCATCGGCGGTATTCTTGCGCTGATCGGAAATACAGACCGCCTCCGCAATGTCGCCCAAGAGTTCGCGGCTACAACAGCGCCCGAGTTCGTCTGGCAACTTAAACTGATCCTCGTCGGTTTCTTTCTAACGCTAGCTTTTCTGAAATTTGTCTGGGCGCACCGGTTGTTCGGGTATTGTGCCGTGATCATGGGGGCGGTCGAAGAGCCTGGCGCGATTGGCGGGCAAAAGCTTTGGCAGCAGGCCGCTGAAATCAATATCAGGGCATCTACCAACTTCACACGCGGTCTGCGGGCGATGTATTTCGCGCTGGGCGCTCTGGGATGGTTGGTGGGGCCATTAGCGTTGATGGTTTCAACCGCTTGTGTGACCTACTTGCTCTGGAGCCGTGAGTTCAGTTCTATTCCTCGTGCCGTTTTGATGCGGACGGAATAGGGGCGCTGCCCCTCTGGCCTCCGGCCATTCACCCCGAAGTATTTTCGGAAAGATGAAAAAGGGGAGCGCGCGGCTCCCCTTCTTTGTTTTTCAAATACTCATGTCGCGTTTAGGACGTGGCGTAGCCAAGCGGTTTCAGAGCTTCGCGGATTTCGTCGAGGATCACCGGATCGTCGATTGTTGCGGGCATTTTGAACTCTTCACCGTCGGCGATTTTCACCATCGTACCGCGCAGGATTTTGCCCGAACGGGTTTTCGGAAGGCGGTCAACGACAGTGGCGAGTTTGAACGCAGCTACCGGACCGATCTGATCGCGGACCAGTTTGACGACCTCTTTGACGATTTCGTCGTGATCGCGGTTGCAGCCGGAGTTCAGGCACAGGAAGCCAAGGGGTAGTTGACCTTTGAGTTCGTCGGTCACACCGATCACGGCGCATTCCGCGACATCAGGGTGTGAGGCGAGCACTTCTTCCATCGCGCCTGTCGATAGACGGTGGCCTGCAACGTTAATCACGTCGTCGGTACGGGCCATGATGTAGAGGTAACCGTCTTCATCCTTCATCCCAGCATCACCGGTTTCGTAGTAGCCCGGGAAAGTGTTGAGATAGGACTTCACGAACCGTTCTTCAGCATTCCAGAGCGTCGGCAGGGTGCCCGGGGGCAGCGGGAGCTTCACAGCAATAGCGCCCAGTTCGCCGTCTTTGACAGGATGGCCTGCTTCATCAAGGATTTGGACATCGTAGCCCGGCATCGGAACCGTGGGGGAGCCGATTTTGACCGGCATTGCTTCGATTCCAGCGGGGTTTCCGGCGATGGTCCAGCCGGTTTCGGTTTGCCACCAGTGGTCATAGACCGGAACGCCCAGCGTGTCCTGCGCCCAGATGATGGTGTCAGGATCGGCCCGTTCGCCAGCAAGGTAGAGCGCGCGCAGCGACGACGTATCGTATTTTTTGATAAACTCGCCTTTGGGGTCTTCGCGTTTGATTGCACGGAA
This sequence comes from Marivivens sp., assembly GCA_050298835.1. Lineage (GTDB taxonomy): Bacteria > Pseudomonadota > Alphaproteobacteria > Rhodobacterales > Rhodobacteraceae > Marivivens. The sequence goes on along the minus strand of JBNKUW010000014.1, from coordinate 812 downwards.
GGCGGTCGGGGCAGTAAAGAAGCTGCGGACGTTGTATTCTTCGATGATCCGCCAGAAGGTGCCTGCGTCGGGAGTACCGATCGGTTTGCCTTCGAAAACGACGGTGGTGTTGCCGTGGATTAGCGGACCATATGTGATGTAGCTGTGCCCAACGACCCAGCCCACATCCGACGCCGCCCAGAACACATCACCCGGATCGACGTTGTAGATGTTCTTCATCGTCCAGTTCAGTGCAACCAGATGACCTGCGGTCGGGCGTACAACGCCCTTGGGTTGGCCGGTGGTGCCCGAGGTGTAGAGGATATAGGCGGGGTGGTTGCCTTCGACAGGCACGCATTCCGCCGGCTCAACACCGTATTGGAAGCCGTGCCAGTTGAAGTCGCGTCCTTCGATCAGTTCGGCGACTTCTTGTTCACGCTGGAAGATTACGCAGAAATCGGGCTTGTGCGTCGACTGGTCAATCGCGCTATCGAGGAGCGGTTTGTAGTGAACAACACGGCCCGGTTCGATCCCGCAGGAGGCGGCGATGATCGCCTTGGGTTTCGCGTCGTCGATGCGAACAGCAAGCTCGTGCGCTGCAAAGCCACCAAACACGACCGAGTGGATCGCACCTAGACGGGCACAGGCGAGCATGGCCTCGAGCGCTTCGGGGATCATCGGCATGTAGATGATGACGCGGTCACCCTTTTCAACACCCTTGGCACGCAGAGCACCCGCGAGGTTGGCCACACGGTTGCGCAGCTCGACATAGGAAATTGTCCGCTTGGTGTGGGTGACAGGGCTGTCGTAGATGATCGCGGTTTGCTCACCAC
>JBNKUW010000013.1:0-28553 GCA_050298835.1 Marivivens sp. | reverse complement strand
CCGGTCGCTCGTCCGAATGAAAGCTTCGACGGGCATGCCAGGGACGAGTGTTATACCATCGGGGAGGCGATCGACCTCTCCGCCGTTCAAGGTGATTTCCGTGCGGAAGAAGGACATGCCGCTTGCTTGATCTTCGAAAGCGTCACCCGAAACATTCACCACGGTGCCGTAAAGCTCTGGTGTTTGACGTTGGTTGAATGCGGAGAACCGGAGTGTGACATCCTGACCGTCACGAATTTGATCGATATCCCGGGGTTGAATCCGTGCAGTGATGATCAACGGCCGGTCCTGAGGAACGATGTACAAAAGCGGCTGCGCGGGTTCGATCACCGCTGAGGTGGAGTAAACCTGAAGTCCGTAGACCACACCTGCAACACCAGCGCGGATGTCGAGTTTTTCCAGTTGGGTGGCGAGCGTCTGATGGTTTTCGCGCAGTTCAAGTTCTGTCGGCTGCAGGTCACGCAGCTCGGAAATTGCTTCTTCGCGGCGGGTGCTTTGGACATTCAGAATACCCAGCTCAAGTTCGGTTATCCGTCCTTCGGCTTGCGCTTTGGACGCGGCGAGTTCACCGCTTTGCCCTTCGAGGTTTGCCTTTTCGCGCTGGAGTGCGAGCACACGGGACGCTTGTGCCAATCCGCGATCAAGCAAGGACTGTTGATCCACGAGCTCTTGCTCTATCAACTCAAGCTGATGGGTGAGCGAAGTTTGCTGAGCCTCAATCCCTTTGATCTGTTCGGCGATTTGTTCACCACGCCGACGGTACTGTTCGATTTGCGTGGCGATCGTATCCCTGCGCGCTTCGAAAAGGCGGGATTGTCCTTCAAGGAGCGCAGTGATCTCTGGTGATGGGTTGTTGGTCAGATAGTCGTCGAAAGTGATCTGCTCTGCGCCATCCCGTTCCGCTTCGAGCCGATTGCGGCGCGCGATGGTTTCGGCGAGCTGTCCTTCAACCACCGAAAAACGGGATTTCAATTCTGCGCCGTCCAACCGGATGAGAACCTGATCGGCAGTGACAACTTCACCTTCGTCGACAAGGATTTCGGCGACCTGCCCGCCGTAAGGGTGCTGCACAATTTGTCGGTTGCGATCAACTTCGATCCTGCCGGAAGCCACGATAGCCCCACCAAGGTCAGCCACGAAAGCCCAACCGCCAAACCCACCGAAAAGGGCGAGAATGGTCAGCAGCCCGATCACCACATAGCGTTTTACGGGGAAATTCATGACACGCCTCCGGGTCCGGAGTTTCGGGCGACATCCTGATGGTTTGCCAACACGGTTTTCATGACCTCGTCTTTCGGTCCGAACGCGCAGAGAATACCTCCGTCAATCATCATCAGTTGGTCGCATTCCTGAATGGCGGCTGGACGGTGCGCCATAATCAGCACGCATTTGCCTTCGGCCTTGTAGGTGCGAATAGCGGTGTTCAGCGCAAGCGACCCGTCATTGTCGAGGTTGGAATTCGGCTCATCAAGTATCAGGACGACCGGATCGCCATACATAGCGCGGGCAAGCCCAATGCGCTGGATTTGACCACCTGACAAGCGCCCGCCTGCGGCGGTGACCCGCGTGTCATATCCATCCGGTAGCTTGAGTATCATTTCGTGGGCCGCTGCCTTTTGAGCCGCAGCGACCACTGCAGCATCATCCGGAGCAAGCGACATACGGGCAATGTTTTCCTTGATCGTACCATCTAGGAGCTGAACGCGTTGTGGTAGATAGCCGATGTGCTGTCCGAGGACGTCAGGATCATATTGGTCAAGTGCCGCCCCATCGAGCCGGATTTTCCCGCCAGCCGGTTTCCAGAAACCGGTTAGCGCACGTGCGAGCGTCGATTTGCCGGCTCCGGAGGGGCCAATAACGCCAACCGCATGTCCGGGTTCGACGCGGAAAGATAAACCACGAAGGGCTGCTTGGGCCTGTCCCGGGGGGACTACAGTGAGGTTTTGAGCCTGCAAGATCGCTCTGGGTTTGGGGAGTTGCGTACGGGGCGCGTCTTGGGGAATTTCACCAAGCAAAATGCAAAGATTACCCCAACCTTCGCGAGCGCGTTCGACGACGGCCCATTGTCCGATAATCTGTTCAATCGGAGCCAAAGCGCGCCCGAGCAGGATCGATCCAGCGATCATTGAGCCTGCTGTGATCTGTCCATTCAGAACCAGATAGGCCCCAAGACCGAGCATTGCAGACTGCAGGAACAGGCGGATGGATTTCGTCAACGAACCGAAAACGCCGCTCCGGTCAGAAGCGCAAATCGTTGCGTCGAGTGATTGGTCACGGAACTGTTTCCAACGGTCAAAGGCGGCCCCGCGCATCCCCAGAGAGGTGACCATTTCTGACTCTGACCGGATCATATGACCCATTACCTCGGTTCGTTGAGTGCTGGCGTTCGCATCCTCGAGCGGTTGTTTGGTCATGATCCGGTTCGCGATCGTAATCACGATCAGAATGAACGCACCGCCCAGCGCAAGGTAACCGAGTGTCGGGTGAAATAGGAAAATACCGAAGAAAAAGACCGGCATAAAGGGCAGGTCATAGGCTGACATCAAGGCCGGAGAAATGATGAACCGCTGCACCGCTTCCAGATCACGCAGAGCAGTTGTTGAGACACCAGGGAGTTTGCCAGAGGCTCGCGCGGTTAGCGCGGCTTCGAAAACACGGCGGTCCAGCGCCGATTGGAAGCGTCCGCCAACACGGGCCATGATCCGCCCGCGAACATGGTCTAATATTGCCATACACACATATAGAAAGAGGACCAGCACAGTGAGAGCGATCAGAGTTTCAACAGACCCGGACCCGAGCACCCTGTCATAGACGTTGATCATGTAGAGAGGTCCGGTCAGCATCAGCATGTTCACTGCGAGGCTAAACAACGCCACAAGCCAGTAGAGCGCCCTGCTTTGTCTGCGGATAGAAGAGAGCTCTGCCGCGCCCAGTGCGGTTCCTCGGGCGGAAACTTGGGTTGTCATATCGGCTTTTCTACTTATTTAACGTCTCTGGAAATACCACCATAAGGCATATTCGTATACAAAGTCTGTTTCAAATTCGTCACGTCGCCGGATCGGGGAAAACTTTCCCCTGTGATTTCGGATGGCGATTGGTATTTGAGAGGGACAAACTCAAACGATAAAAAGATTGAATTACCGTGTTTCGATCAAATCATATAGTCGCGTCCGCGGTTTTCGCGCTATTGGCAGCGTGTTCCGTTGCCCCCGAAGGCGTTTCTACGCACGATCCCTACGAGAACGTGAACCGAAAGGTGCATGATTTTAACGTTGGTTTGGATCGCGTAGTGTTGCGACCTGCATCGCAGGTAACTTCGGCGCTGCCGCACCAGGTGACCGATCGTGTTGTTGATTTTTCTGACAACCTGGCGTTGCCGGGGATGATCGTGAACGGCGTGTTGCAAGGTGACTTTGAAGGTGCCGGAACCAACACGGTGCGCTTTATCGTGAACACGATTATCGGTCTTGGTGGCCTGTTCGACCCCGCCGACCGTGCTGGAATTTACGAAGAGAGCACAGACTTTGGTGAAACTCTTGCGGTTTGGGGCGCACCCGAAGGCGCGTTTGTGATGCTGCCGGTTCTTGGCCCGTCAACCGAACGTGATGCTGTCGGTGAAGTCGTTGACATCGTGTTCGATCCACTCGGCTTTATCCTGCCGACCGAGGTGCAGCCTTACGCAACCGGTGCAAAGATCGGAGAAAAGATCGTAACCAGAGGTAACTTTGGATCGACCGTAGATTCGGTCTTGTACGAGAGTGCGGACAGCTATGCCCAAACACGAGGATTTTACCTCGACAACCGCCGTTATGATTTAGGCGTTGTCGTTGAAGATAACTACCTTGACCCCTACGCCGACCCATATTTCGACCCCTATGAGGATCAGTGATGACTGTTAGTGTTTCCCGTCGTTCGTTTTTCGCCCTTTCCGGAGCTGCCGGAGCTGTTGCGATGTTGCCAGGCACCGCTGCGGCACTGACTGCGCGGACTGCATTGTCGATGGTTGATGGGCTTGTCGCTGATATCAACGAAGTTATCGGGTCCGGCATGTCCGAAGACGCGATGATCACCCGGTTCGAGGCGATCTTTGACGACTATGCAGATGTGCCGATCATTGCGCGGACCGCATTGGGTGTTGATTGGCGTCGTGCCTCATCAAGTCAGCGTACCCGCTTTGTTGCGGCGTTCCGCAGTTATGTGTCCAAAAAATACGGCCGCCGGTTCCGTGAATTCATTGGTGGCCGGATCGAAGTGAGCGAAGCCGTTTCCGTTCCGAACGGAATCGAAGTCAGGGCGATGGCCGTTTTGCAGGGACAAGCACCTTTCGAGGTAAGCTTTGTCATTTCTGACGGCTCCGGTGCGCCGAAGTTCATCAATATGTTCATCGAAGGTGTGAACATGATTACTTCGGAACGGACCGAGATCGGCGCGATGCTTGATCGCCGCCGTGGTGATATCGACGGTCTGATCACGGATCTGGAGGCGCTTTGATGCGTTGGTTGGCGGCACTGCTGCTGACTGCCGTACCAGTAATGGCAGTCGCTGGTCCCTATGACGGGATATACCGGCAGGCTGCCAATTCTGAATGCGCACTTGTCGGTGTGGACGGCGGTGCGCTGAAAATCGAGAACGGCATTTTCTACGGCGTCGAAATGGAATGTCGGATGACCCGTCCGGTTGACGTGATCGACATGGATGCCACGCTTTATACCATGCAATGTTCTGGTGAAGCGGATCAGTGGTCTGAACGGTCGCTGATTATGAACGCAGGTGATGGCGATGGCATCATCATGCTCTGGAACGGGTACGCGTTCCGCTACGAAAGATGTCCCGAGTAGCCTGACACTTTCTCCAATAGGTTAGGTGGTTCAGATTATTCGTATACCTGCCCCACACATGCCCCAAAATTGATCTGTCACATAGCGCAGACTCAAAAAGCTCCCGTAAAACCCTCACGCGTCATCCGTTTTGATGATTTTTCCTCATGATTGTGAGGGAAGGGCATGTGTTTTCTGGACCCGAATGAGGGAGGCTACATGAAGGTCAAGGACTATCTGAAAATTGAAAATGCGGCCAGCTTGAGCCGTACCGAGGTTGGCCGTTTGGGCACCGCAATTCTGTTTATTGTGGCTGTAATGGTCTATACGGGTGCCACATTTGCGCATGTCGAACAGCTCCATCTGCTGGTCGCAGCGGCGGTGATTGGCGCCTATATGGCCATGAATATCGGCGCAAACGACGTTGCAAACAACGTCGGTCCTGCTGTTGGGTCGTTTGCCCTGACATTGACGGGCGCCATTTTAATCGCGGCAACCTTCGAAGCGGCCGGCGCGATAATCGCTGGCGGCGACGTGGTTTCCACCGTCAAGAAAGGCATCATTGATCCTGCATCGGTGTCCGATCCGAACGAGTTCATCTGGGTTATGATGGGTGCGTTGATCGGTGCAGCTTTGTGGCTGAACCTTGCGACTTGGCTCGGAGCTCCGGTGTCGACCACACACTCTATCGTGGGTGGCGTCATGGGGGCCGGTGTCGCAGCTGTTGGCTGGGACGTGGTCAACTGGGACTCAATGATGAAAATCGCAGCGAGCTGGGTGATCTCTCCTGTAATGGGCGGCGTTATTGCAGCTGCGTTCCTCTTACTTCTGAAAAAGACGATCTTCTTCAAAGATGATCCGGTTGAAGCGGCGCGGAAGGTTGTTCCGTTCATGATCGGGATCATGACTTGGGCGTTCACGACCTACATTGTGCTCAAGGGGCTCAAGCATATCATCAAAATCGATTTCCCTGTCGCTCTGTTGATCGGACTGGTGGCTGGGCTTTTGTCGATCCTGATTGTCCGCCCGATAATCAACAAAGTCGCACCGCGGATTGAGAACAACAGAAATGGAGTGAACACTCTGTTCACCATACCTCTCATCATTTCGGCTGCACTTTTAAGCTTTGCTCATGGTGCGAACGATGTTGCGAACGCTGTCGGTCCGCTTGCCGGCGTTGTTGAGGCATTGACCAATGCCGGTGCCGGGGCATCCAAAGTTGCTATCCCGCTTTGGGTTATGGTGATTGGCGCGGTTGGAATTTCGGTCGGTCTTGCTCTGTTTGGTCCAAAGCTGATCCGTACTGTCGGTTCGGAAATCACTGAATTGGACCGTTCACGAGCCTTCTGTATCGCGCTTGCTGCGGCGATCACTGTGATCATAGCGAGCCAGCTCGGTATGCCGATCAGCTCTACCCACGTTGCTCTGGGCGCTGTGTTCGGTGTTGGTTTTCTGCGCGAATTCCTTGAGACCCGCATGGGCAAGGTGGTTGAGGACGTATTGAGTCAGCACAAAGGGGACCCGGACTTTGCTGTTGCGCAGAACGTTCTGATGAACTTCCGCAATGCACCAGCAGAGGACAAAGCCCGCATTCTTGATGAGCTCAAGAAGATGGGTGAAGAGGCCGTGATTAGCGCAGCAGAGCGCAAGCAGCTTCGCAAAGCGTTGAAGCGCCAGCTTGTTCATCGTTCGTCGCTTATGAAGATTGTTTCTGCGTGGATCATCACCGTGCCTGTTGCGGCCGTCACCGCAGCGATGTTCTACTATGTCCTTCGCGGCATCATGCTGCCTTAAGTTAGGACCGACGAGATGATGAAGAAGCTTTTGCTTCCAGTCGTGTTGCTCACCCTCGCCTTCGGGTTTTGGGTGAGCAATGATTTTCAGGAGATTGCCGCAGGCGTGGCGATCTTTCTTTTTGGTATGTTGATGCTCGAAGACGGGTTTCGACTGTTTAGCGGCGGGCTCCTCGAAAAAGTTTTGGAGAAGGCAACGGGGTCTGTGACGCGGTCTCTGGGTTTTGGGATCGTGTCCACGACCATCATGCAATCGTCATCACTGGTTTCGGTGATCACGATTTCCTTTCTTTCCGCAGGGTTGATTTCGCTCCTCGCTGGTGTGGGCATCATTTTTGGCGCGAATATCGGGACGACCACGGGCGCGTGGCTGGTTGCGGGATTTGGCCTGAAAGTCAAAATCTCAGCTTACGCGATGCCAATGCTGGCCTTGGCCATTGTATTGGTTTTCCAAAAGAACAAATACCTGCGCGGGGCTGGCTATGTCCTTGCAGGGCTTGGTTTCCTGTTCTTGGGCATCCACCACATGAAGGAAGGTTTTGAAGCCTTCAAAGACCAGTTCGACTTGAGCCGTTTTGCGCTGACGGGCGTGTTGGGGTTGGTTGTCTACACGCTCATCGGGGCAGCGGCGACGGTTGTGATGCAGTCGAGCCATGCAACAATGACGCTGATCATTACAGCCTTGGCCGCAGGACAGATTTCGTATGAAAACGCGCTCGCACTGGCGATCGGCGCAAACATCGGGACAACGATTACGGCGATAATTGGGGCGCTCACTTCGAACTATCAGGGCAAACGGCTCGCGCTGGCGCACCTGATATTCAATACCGCGACAGCAGGTGTCGCGTTGGTGTTCATCCAACCGATCCGTGCAGCAGTTGACATAGTTTCGGCAGGAGTCGGGATTGCGGATACAGATTACACGCTGAAGCTTGCTGTATTCCACACCATCTTTAACGTGATCGGTGTGGCACTGATGCTGCCGCTTCTAAAACGACTTATCAGGCTTTTGAAGCGCACAATTCCCAAACCCAAAAGCAACCTTAGCGAACCGAGGTATCTGTCTGAGGCCGTGGACGAATTCCCGCCAACGATTGAGATCGCTTTGCGCAAAGAACTCCGTCACATGTACAACAACGCGGTTGAGGTCATCCTGCACGGGTTGAATATCCACCGGCATGAATTGTTTGAAGCCAATGACATTGCAGCACTGGTACAGAACAGCAGACGTCCGTTCGACTATGACGTCGACAAGGGTTACGAAACGCGTGTGAAAACGCTCTATGTGGCGATTATCGATTTTTGTACGCGTGTCGGTGGGAAAAACCTTCCGCCGAATGTTGTAGAGAATGCCTATAACCTGCGGGACGTGGCCGAACGGATTGTGCGCGCCGTGAAAGCAGCCAAGCATATGCGTGGAAATACAACGGCCTATACCGAACGGGATCAGGGTGTGATCACCGAGCTCTACAACGGTTTGCGGACGGAATTGGCACGTATCCTTGTAGAGATCCGAAAGCTTGACCTTGCTGATCCAGAGGATCGTTCGAGCCTTTGGCTAGATCAGGAACGGATTCAGGTCGAGCTTGATGCAAAGGCTGCGAATGCGCTGGTCGAGGATTTGATCCGCCGTGAACGCATTGATGCGACAATGGCGACGTCGTTCCTCAACGACTCGGGCTATGCATATGATGCGATGCGTGATTTGCTAGGCGCAGCCCGTGCATATTATGTCGAAACCGAGGACGCTATGGCCGAGGTCGAACGCATCCTGTTGCTCGAAGATGAAGAACTTCATGGCGAGCTCGACGATGATGGTGAAGATGAAGAAGAGGTGCAGATATGACCAACGGTTACTTGCCCCTCTCTGTGTTGATTGGTCAGGAGTGATACCATGGGCCTGAGTACAAAAATTGCGAAACTCGACAAGTATTACGAGCGGCTGGAATCGGGTAAAGCCCAGAAGATCAAACCGTCGCATGTTGAAAAGGTCATCAAGAAATTGAAGGCCAAAGAAGAGCTGCTCCAGACGGAACTGAAAGATGCAGACAAGAGCAGTAAGAAGGATCGCCTGAAGCGCAAGATCAAAACCGCTCGCGAGCAGATCAAACGAGCGGAGTGGCTTTTGGATGAAATCAGAGACGCCAAGTAACGTCTGACTGCCCCTTTTGGGGCAATCAGTTCGAGTATTTGTGGAAAGATGAAATCAGAGGTGTTCCAGAAACGTGTCCTTGGCGCGATTCCAGACACCAGTGTCGATTTCGGAGAGCTGCAAGAGATATGGCAGCAGTTGGGACGCGAAATCTTCGGCGCTTTCCTTCGGGAGCAGTGAAGGGAGATTATCGATCGCCATTACATCAAGAGGCGGTGCATCGTGGACCCTAAGGGACGGTGCGTCCCAAGACGTTGCACGGTCGTAGACCTTTACCGGTGAGAAATCGCTGTCCGGATCACAAGCGATGTCGCCAATCACGCGCAAGCTGCGGGGATCAGTCGGAGTAGAGGCAGGAACAAACACCGGTGTTCCGGGGTGTGCCAGAATGCAGTTCAGGAAAATATCGTGTTCGAGCACCTCTGGGAACGGGCCACCGCTAGCGGTTTCGGCCATGTCCCAGCGGGTGACAGAAAGGCCTACGGCCTCGCATAGCTCTGCGGCACCTGTCCCGACACGCCCGAGAGCACCGATTATGAGTACAGTGGGGGAGTCGTTGCCAAGAGCGTCACGAACCTTGGTGACCATCGCGTCTGCGTCGTCAAAGGTTGTGACCGTGGGACAAAGGCCCGGTTGCGAGGCGTAGCTTAATGCAGATAATGCAGCGCCCGCGAACCCTGCCCAATACCCAAAAGCGGCGACACGTCGTCCGTTTTCATCAACGAGGTATTCCAGATCATAAAGTGTGCCACCTCCGGCCTTGAAGCGGTCAAGGAGACGGCGGCCGGCCGATTGTCCTTTGAAGGCGTGGCCGAACATGATGTGGCGATGACGCAAAGGTGTATCGATTTCCGGTAACTCTTTGAGTCCAAAGATAATTGCATCATCTGGTGCGACCTCCCAAGACCCTTCTGGAGCGGTTTCGCAGCCTGCGGAGATATAGCCAGCCAAAGGAATACGGCGCTGGTGGCTTTCTTCAACGGTGACGCGGAAACCCTGCGCAATCAGTTTGGCAGCACCATCGGGAGTAAGGCCGACACGTTCTTCGTTTTCACGCAGTTCGGCGCGGACCCAAAGGTGTGGTTTAGAAGTGGGTTCGAGCGTGGGCACGGTCATGGGCCTCCAGATGGGGGATTGCATTAAACCCTGCCAGAATAGGACCGACCGGAGAAACATGCACGCGATGAAGGGACGTATTAAAGATTGGAAGCGTCACAAGTGCCATCTGTCGCGGAGCGAGGTCGAGAAGGTGGCGCACGATCATAGCGATGACGCCGCCAGAAGTTATACACAAAACATGTCGACCGGGTTGCAGTGCGGCATCCAGAACGCCGCTAACGCGGTTTTCGAAAGACTCGAATGTCTCGTTCCCCATAATCTCAGCGCGATGCCACGCTTCCATAACCTGTGGGATATGTTCGGCAAATCCATCCCCGTCGGGCATGGGGACGCCGTGGACCTCTTCCATCGCCTGACCGAGATTGAAGTAGTCCATCTCATTCAGTCGGGGATCAATTTCCGGGGCGTTAAACCCCATGCTTCCCGCTGTCTCAAGGTGCCGACGGAGGCTGCCTGTCAATACCGCGTCAAAGGTTTCACCTTGGGACCGGAGCCATTGGCCAAGCCACGTTGCCTGCTGATGGCCGAGTTCGGAAAGCTTGTCATAGTCTTCTTCGGTTGTGGCACCTGAATTGGCCTGCCCGTGCCTGACAAAGGTGATGGTTCCCATGAATATCTCCGAAGTTTTGAGAAGGAGTAGGTCTGATAGTTCTGATTTGCAATGGAGGGTGGTGCATCGCCGTGCAAGGAAAGAGATTAAATCGCATATTTTAATATATTAACAACAACGGGTTATGGATTTCCCATAATTAAATGAACGAGTGTTCAAAAAAATCAATTGACGTAACAGTCGTCTCCGTTTCAGTATTTCAGCAAGACTCGGGCAAAGCTCCGGGCACCGCTGGAGGGAGACCAGCGAAGGGAGGACAATCTGTGACGAATTCATCTGCGCCTAGCGGGGCGCCGATCAGCATTCCGCAACTTCTCGAACGGAACGTGAAGCGGTTTCCGGACAAACCGGCATTTCGGGAAAAAGAGTTCGGAATTTGGCAAAGTTGGACCTGGGCGGAAGCTGCCGCCGAGATCGAAGCTATCGCAATGGGGCTCATGGCGCTGGGGCTGGAAAAGGGTGACCATGTCGCGCTTATCGGCCGGAACCGCCCGATGTTCTATTGGTCGATGGTTGCGGTACAAAAATGCGGAGCAGTACCCGTTCCGCTGTATCAGGACGCAGTCGCCGAAGAGATGGCCTACGTTCTGGAACACTGTGGAGCGCGTTTCGTAATCGCCGGCGATCAGGAGCAAGTGGACAAGGTTCTTGAGGTTCAGGAAACCGTTCATGGCATAGACGAAATTGTCTATGTTGATCGTCGTGGTATGCGGAAGTACGACCACACGCACATGAATGCGTTAGAGGACGTGGCCGCCGAAGGGCGTGCAGGTCACTACCGTTTCGAACATCATCTGCAAGACATCGCCGCGGAAGTGACCTACGACAGCACATGCGTGATGCTTTACACGTCGGGGACCACAGGCAAACCCAAAGGCGTTGTTCTGTCGAACAGGAATATTATCGAAACTTCGCGCCATAGCGCAGAGTTCGACAACCTAAGGTCTGATGACGAGGTTCTGGCCTATCTGCCGATGGCTTGGGTCGGGGATTTCATCTTCTCTGTTGGGCAGGCGATGTGGACGGGGTTCTGCGTGAACTGTCCCGAGAGTGCCGAGACCATGATGACGGATATGCGGGAAATCGGTCCGACCTATTTCTTTGCACCACCGCGCGTTTTTGAAACCCAGCTTACCAATGTGATGATCCGCATGGAGGATGCGGGTCGGTTCAAGCGGTGGCTGTTCAAACGCTATATGCAAGTCGCGCGTCACTACGGACCGGACATTCTGGATAAAAAGAACGTTTCGGCCAAGGACCGCTGGGCCTATGCGCTGGGCAACCTGTTCATCTTCGGACCGCTCAAAAATACGCTTGGTCTGAGCCGCGTTCGGGTCGGCTATACCGCTGGAGAAGCAATCGGACCGGAAATTTTTGATTTCTACCGCTCGCTGGGGATCAACCTCAAACAGCTCTACGGTCAGACAGAAGCATCAGTGTTCATCACCCAACAACCGGATGGCGAGGTTCGTTCGGACACCGTTGGTGTTCCGTCTCCGGGTGTGGAAATCCGCATCGCGGATAACGGTGAAGTGTTCTACCGGTCACCTGGTGTATTTGTGGAATACTTCAAGAACCCCGATAGCACAGCGAGCACCAAAGATGCCGAAGGCTGGGTCGCGACAGGCGATGCGGGATTCTTCGAAGAAGGCTCCGGACATTTGCGGATTATCGACCGCGCCAAAGACGTTGGCAAAATGGCCAACGGTGCAATGTTTGCGCCGAAATATGTTGAGAACAAACTCAAATTCTATCCCAACATTCTTGAGGCTGTTGTCTTTGGGAATGAACGTGATCACTGCGTCGCCTTTATCAACATCGACCTGACGGCGGTGGGGAACTGGGCAGAGCGGAACAACATCGCCTATTCGTCCTATCAGGAATTGTCACAGCATCCTCAGGTGCTCGAGACGATTCAGGCGCATGTTGAAGAAGTGAACACCAGTATTGCACAAGACGACATGCTATCTGGTTGTCAGATCCATCGGTTCCTCGTCCTTCATAAAGAGCTGGACGCGGATGATGGAGAGCTAACGCGGACCCGAAAAGTTCGCCGCCGGATTATCGAAGAGAAGTTCGATGACCTGATCTCTGGTCTCTATGACGGTTCTCCGAGCGTCTACACCGAAACCGAAGTTACCTACGAGGATGGTCGCAAGGGCGTGATCAAGGCAACGCTCGATCTTCGAGATGCCAAGGTTGTTCCTGTCACGCCTCATCCGATAGCGGCAGAATAAGGGAGGGGACATGTTGGACAATACTGAAACTGCAGACACCTATGTCACCGATGACGGTCGCACGATTGGTGGGGTCGTCCTGGACCTTAAGAATATCACGCTCCGCTTTGGCGGTGTGGAAGCAATCAAGAACATCAGCTTTGATATTCGCGAAGGCGAAATCCGCGCGATCATCGGCCCGAACGGTGCTGGTAAATCTTCGATGCTGAATGTCATCTCGGGCTTTTACGTACCGCAAGAGGGCGAAGTCTGGTTCCGTGGCGAAAAACGCCCGCCGATGAAGCCCTATCAGGTGGCTCAGCACGGGATTGCGCGAACTTTCCAGAACATCGCTTTGTTCGAAGGGATGTCTGTTCTGGACAACGTCATGACCGGACGTCTGAACAAGATGAAAACAGGTCTGTTCTCTCAGGCAATTTGGCGCGGGAAAGCAGAGCACGAAGAAGTCATAAACCGCGAAGCAGTTGAGAAGATCATCGACTTCCTTGAAATCCAGTCGATCCGAAAAACACCTGTCGGTCGTTTGCCTTATGGCCTCAAGAAACGGGTAGAACTGGCGCGTGCACTGGCGGCTGAACCGTCGCTATTGCTGCTCGACGAACCAATGGCTGGCATGAACGTCGAAGAAAAAGAGGACATGTGCCGCTTTATCCTCGATGTGAATGATGAATTCGGCACCACCATTGCCCTGATCGAACACGACATGGGCGTGGTTATGGACCTGTCAGACCGCGTGGTCGTGATGGACTATGGCCGCAAGATCGGGGACGGCGTCCCCGATGAGGTCCGCAATAACCAAGACGTGATTGATGCCTATCTAGGGGTGTCCCATGACTAAGGAGCTTCGCTATGGGTGCTGATTTCTATTATGCCGTAGAGGTGTTTCTGAACGGTCTGATGGCCGGTGTTCTTTATGCCTTGGTCGCTCTGGGCTTTGTTCTGATTTACAAAGCGTCGGGTATTTTCAATTACGCACAAGGGGTTATGGCCCTGTTCGCGGCGCTGACCTTGGTGGGGATAATGAAGGGGCAGGTTCCTTTCTCTCACCTGATTAACGCAACCTTTGGGACGAATATCCATTCCTTCGGCTGGGAAGTTCCGGCGTTGTTGGCAATCTTGCTCACAATGGTCGTGATGGCGGGTTTTGCGTGGCTCGTGCAACAGTTCATTTTCCGTCATCTGGTCGGACAGGAACCGATTATCCTCTTTATGGCGACGATCGGGCTCGCCTATTTCCTCGAAGGTGTAGGCGACCTTATGTGGGGCTCCGATATCAAGACATTGGATGTTGGCCTCCCCCAAGGTGCGAGCGCGTGGATCGAAAACAGTTCTGCCTTCCTTGGAGGAGAGAACTTTTATGGTTTCTTCATCGACAAACTGGACATCGTTGCCGCTGTTGTTGCTGCGCTGCTTGTGATCGGTCTGGTTATCTTTAGCCAATACACCAAACAGGGTCGTGCGATGCGCGCCGTTGCGGACGACCACCAAGCGGCCCTGTCCGTCGGTATCAGCCTGAACTTTATCTGGGTTCTCGTTTGGTCGCTCGCTGGGTTTGTAGCCCTTGTTGCCGGTATCATGTGGGGTGCTAAATCGGGCGTCCAATTCTCGCTTTCGCTGATCGCTCTCAAAGCGCTTCCTGTGCTGATGCTGGGCGGCTTTACCTCTATTCCGGGGGCGATTGTCGGCGGGCTGATTATCGGTGTCGGTGAGAAGCTTTTCGAGTTCTGGGTCGGCCCGATGATCGGTGGCGCAACCGAGAATTGGTTTGCCTACGTGCTAGCCCTTTTGTTCCTCGTCTTCCGTCCTCAGGGGCTCTTTGGCGAGAAAATCATCGAGAGGGTCTAGGTTATGCAAAAAGTCATTGCGATCCTGAACGTTGTAGCTTGGTCCGGCTTTTGGGCCTTCGGTTACCTTGCTCTGACCACTCCCACTGAAGACTCAACAAGTATGGTGATTGCAGCGTTGCTTGCGTTTGCCGGGGCTGCTGTCGGAATCGTCGCCTACCTCTGGCTCGTGCGGCATTCCGAGAAAACCGGATACGCCCGTGGAACCAATCAAGTGCCGCGTGAGCACCATCGTGAAGGGGAAAACATCTGATGTTCTATCGTGAAGCCGGTGATTTCAAAACAAGTTACCACGCAGACAACCAGACTTTCCCGATCAAATTCGACCGGTATCGTTACTACTTTGTGCTGGCCGTAGCCTATCTGGTGATCCCGTTTTTCATCAACGACTACTGGGCGAACGCTGTGTTCGTTCCGTTCCTGATCTACGCGATTGCGTCAATCGGGCTGAACATTCTGGTCGGCTATGCCGGTCAGGTGTCGTTGGGGACAGGGGGCTTTATGGCCGTGGGGGCGTATGCCGCCTACAAGCTGATGACGGCTTTCCCTGATGTGAACATCATGATCCACATCGTTCTTGCAGGTGGTGTGACCGCGATGGTCGGTGTGCTGTTCGGTCTTCCGTCGCTGCGGATCAAGGGGTTCTATCTGGCCGTGGCAACGCTGGCGGCGCAGTTCTTCCTTGTTTGGCTCTTTAACAAAGTGCCGTGGTTCTACAACTACTCGGCCTCCGGTCAGATCAACGCACCGGAACGAAGCGTGTTCGGCATCCTTGTCACCGGTCCGAATACCGATGCATGGGCAAAGTATATGATCTGCCTTGTCTTTGTGACGATCGCCGGAATTCTGGCCCGCAACCTGACCCGCGGGTCGGTGGGACGCAAATGGATGGCGATCCGCGATATGGATATCGCGGCAGAGATTATCGGGGTGAACCCGCTGACCGCTAAAATGACCGCCTTTGCTGTGTCTTCCTTCTTTATCGGGATTTCTGGTGCGCTGTTCTTTACGGTTTACCTTGGCGCAGTCGAGGTTGGCGAAGCCTTCGGTATCAACAAATCATTCCTTGTCCTGTTCATGGTGATCATCGGTGGTTTGGGGAGCATCTTCGGCTCTTTCGCAGGGGCTGCATTCCTTGTGCTTCTGCCGGTCGCACTGAAGCTGATCGGCGTTGATATGCTCGGTTGGCCCACGGACATCGTTTCGCACCTGCAGTTGGTGATCGTTGGCGCCCTAATCGTCATCTTCCTGATCGCTGAACCGCACGGGCTCGCCCAACTGTGGCGGGTCGCCAAAGAAAAACTGAGATTGTGGCCATTCCCCTACTAGGCTGGCCACAAAAGGTCGCGGGGGAGGGGAGGCCCCTGCGTAACCAAAATGACGACCGGAAAATCCGGCAATTCACAATCGGTAACCAACTGGGAGGAGATCACCGATGAAAGCAAAGAAACTAGCCGCACTGGCCCTGACAAGCGCACTGGTTGCAGGCCCCGCAATGGCGGACCTTGTATTCCCGTCGCTGTCCTATCGGACAGGCCCCTACGCAGCGAACGGTATTCCGTTTGCGGATGGCTACATGGACTACTTCACCCTGCTGAACGAACGCGACGGTGGTATCGGTGGTGTGCATATTCAGGTGCCCGAGTGCGAAACCGGCTACAACACGGAAAAGGGTGTTGAGTGCTATGAATCGACCAAGGACATCGATGCTGGTGCTCTGGTCTACCAGCCGCTCTCGACCGGTATCACCTATCAGCTTATCCCGCGTGTGACGGCTGACGGAATTCCGCTGCACACTCTGGGCTACGGACGGACATCCGCAATGGATGGCGGCACCTTCCCGTGGGTATTTAACTACCCAGCCAACTACTGGGATGGTGCGTCGGTTGCGATCAACCACATCGCGGACCTCGAAGGTGGTAGCCTAGAAGGTAAGTCGATCGCGCTGGTCTATCACAACTCTGCCTACGGCAAAGAACCGATCCGTACCCTGCAGGAACTGTCGTCCGAGATGGGCTTCTCGTTGACCGAGATCCCCGTTGACCACCCCGGTCAGGAACAAAAATCGCAATGGCTGCAGATCCGTCGCGAACGTCCAGACTATGTTCTGATGTGGGGCTGGGGCGTTATGAACCAAGTCGCCGTTCAGGAAGCGGTCAACATCAACTTCCCGATGGATCACTTCATCGGTGTTTGGTGGTCGGGTTCTGAGAATGACGTGATCCCTGCTGGTCCGCGCGCCGATGGCTACAAAGCTCTGAACATGCACGCTATCGGGACAGATTTCCCGATCTACGCTGACATTCAGGAATATGTTGTAGACAAGGGACTTGCCGCTGGTGCCGGTGACCAGATCGGGTCCGTACTCTATTCGCGCGGTATGTATGCTGCGATGCTGACAGCAGAGGCTGCCCGTACCGCACAGGAACTGGCCGGTCATGGTGACATCACCGCCGCTGAGATGCGTGACGGTATGGAGGCCCTGTCGATCACTGACGAACGTCTGGCCGAACTGGGTGTTCCGGGCTTTGGTCCGGCAATTGACGTGTCCTGTGAAAACCACGGTGGTCCGGGTCTGGCATACATCCAACAGTGGGATGCAGAGAGCCAATCCTGGAGTCTTGTGACCGACCTGATCGCATCTGACCGTGATCTGATCGGCCGTCTGGTTGAAGAAGACGCAGCTGCCTATGCCGCTGAAAACGGCATCACGCCGAGCTGCCAGTAAACAGTTTCGGAGCGGGCGGTTCGCTGCCCGCTCCAATTCGAACTCTAGTGGAGAGACAAGATGCTGGATGCCGGTCGCACTGAAACCCTTCTTGAAGTCAATAATATCGAGGTGATCTACAACCACGTGATCCTTGTTCTGAAGGGTGTATCACTGTCCGTTCCCAAAGGGGGGATTACCGCGCTCCTTGGTGGCAATGGTGCAGGTAAGACGACGACACTCAAGGCGATCTCGAACCTTCTCCACTCAGAACGGGGTGAAGTGACCAAAGGGTCAATTCAGTATCGTGGTGAACCGGTTCAGGATCTGTCACCCGAAGCACTCGTGAAAAAAGGCGTTATCCAAGTCATGGAAGGACGCCATTGTTTCGAACACCTCACAATCGAGGAAAACCTGCTGACGGGCGCCTATACTCGCGGCGACGGTGGCAGCAAAATCGCTGATGACCTCGAGATGGTGTACAACTATTTTCCGCGTCTCAAAACGCGCCGAAAATCGCAGGCGGGCTACACGTCCGGTGGGGAGCAGCAGATGTGTGCCATTGGTCGCGCATTGATGAGTCGCCCTGAAACTATCCTGCTCGATGAGCCGTCGATGGGTCTTGCTCCGCAGCTTGTCGAAGAGATTTTCGAAATCGTCAAAGACCTGAACGAACGCGAAGGCGTGGCGTTCCTATTGGCCGAACAGAACACCAACGTAGCACTGCGCTACGCGCACCAAGGCTATATTCTGGAATCTGGTCGCGTCGTGATGGAAGGCCCTGCTGCAGAGTTGCGGGAAAATCCTGACGTGAAAGAATTCTATCTTGGTGTCGGGGGAGAGGGGCGCAAATCCTTCCGCGATGTACGTTCCTACCGCCGTCGCAAACGCTGGCTCTAAGCCTCTTGTGCGGCCTCGGCCTGCATCTCTTCCAAACGGATGAGCGCCTCTTCGCGAGTGTTGCGGATGTTCGGGCGGGTGCCTCGGCTTTCGTGCCGCAATCGGATGTCTGTTTCGGTTTCACTGCCAACTGCAAAACGGACAGCGCCAAGCGCATAGGTTTCACGAAACTGCCGCGCACGAGCGTCATACTGCACCCAAGCCGCCGACTGGATTTTGGTGTCGTTGTAGTTCCAGAGCACCCACCACGCGTGGCGGGTTTGCCGGATCAACTCTTCGATCCAATTGAAAATGTCGTTCACATCGCGGGAGTGTTCGAAGCTGATACCATGCAAGTCGATCTCGCAAATCTCGTGTTCGCGATCGAAATGAACGCGTTTGACGATGTCGGGTTTTTGGTAGTTCGGATGCCGGATCAGACGCTCACGACGTTTGGAGGGCAAGGTTTTGAGGTACGCCAGCGCTTCTTCACGATTGATGAAATTGGTCGGGTCGTGTTTGTCGGTACCTTTGTTCCGCGCAACTTGCTGAACATTGAAATCGGACGTGTCGAAATGGGCGAGGCCCATCGCGTGGTATTCCTTCATGTCGGTTCCGCGCTTTGTAAATGCGAACCAAGCATCCCCGTCGATCCTGTAGTTGGTCGAGTTCACAAGGAAAAACCAGAGAGGCTCTCCGGTTTCCGACAGACGTTCTTCGACCCTGTCGAAAAAAGCGTTCGCGTCGCCCGAGGTGTGGAAATACAGTCCTTCGTAGCTGAGTTCACAGACCATGAGAGCTTCGTGAAGGGTGATCCGGTCATCAATGCTTTCCGGCGTGAAGTCGGGTCCGATCGTAGGGAAAATCTGCTTCATAGGTCGTCCTGTCGTTTCGCGGACCATATCCGCAGACGCAAAGGCGGAAAATGGCCCAGATCAAGAACAAGCCAAGCGTGGCTATTGAATAACAACCTGCGGTCGGCACAGCTTGTTCCCGTCCGCCTGAGCAAGGAGAGACAGAGTAATGAGCAGATATTTCAGCGAGCTGGAAACGCGGTCAGTAGACGAACGTGCTGCTGCGATTGGCCGTGATCTGCCAGAGCAGATCAGCCGCGCGAAAGGCATGCCCGCCTACGCGGACGCGTTCGCGAATGTCGACCCGAGGGAAATAACCTCGGTCGAAGATCTTGCCTCTTTGCCTGTAACGCGGAAATCGGAACTGGTCGCCGCCCAAAAAGCGAACGCACCTCTGGGTGGGTTTGCGCGTTCCGTTAGCGATTTTGCCCATATCTTCCAATCGCCGGGCCCGATTTACGAACCGGGTAACACAAGCCACGACTGGTGGCGATTGGGGCGGTTTCTTTCTTCGGTCGGCATTGGTCGAGGAGATATCGTTCAAAACTGTTTTGGCTATCACCTGACGCCAGCTGGTATGATGTTCGAAAACGGAGCGCAGGCCGTAGGAGCGACGGTCCTTCCCGCAGGTGTCGGGCAAACCGAACTGCAGGTACGTGCGGCGGTTGATGTTGGCGCAACGGCCTATGCCGGAACACCGGACTTCTTGAAAATTATCATCGAAAAAGCGGATGAAATGGGGGAAACCCTAGGATTTACCAAGGCAGCCGTTTCCGGCGGCGCTTTGTTCCCGACCCTCCGCCAGTTTTACCATGATCGCGGGATCAAGTGCCTTCAGTGCTACGCAACGGCTGATCTGGGAAATATTGCGTATGAGACCATCGAAAACGAAGGCCTGATTATTGACGAATGTGTCATCGTTGAAATCGTCACGCCTGGAACGGGCACTCCGGTTGAACATGGCGAAGTGGGTGAGGTCGTTGTCACAAGCCTGAACAGAGAATACCCGCTCATCCGCTTTGCGACCGGCGATCTGAGCGCGATGATGGCCGGCAAAAGCGCTTGTGGCCGTACCAATTCACGGATCAAAGGGTGGATGGGTCGTGCGGACCAAACGACCAAGATCAAGGGTATGTTTGTTCGTCCTGAACAGGTCGCAGCGCTCCGCGAGAAAAATCCTGACATTGCACGTGCTCGGATCATCGTGGATCGCGAAGGCGATACCGATGTGATGCGTGTTCAGGTGGAAACCATGCTCGGTTCGGTCGCAGAGATTGCGAAATCCGTCCATGAGACATTGAAACTTAAAGGGGTCGTTGAGATCTGCGCAATGGGCAGTTTGCCCCGCGACGGGATCGTGATCGAGGACCGTAGAAAATACGATTAGAGGAGGCACTATGCGCCGTATCTTACTGACCACCGTATCTCTGGCCCTTTGGGCAGGGACGACGATAGCCGACGATGCGGCGCTTATCCTTGGGAATGACAGCTACGAACGGTTGGGCCGCGTGAGCGGTGGTGCGGACTCTGTTCAGGCGAACGCCGGGCTCGAAGCGCTCGGCTTTGACGTTACCAGCCTTCGGAACGGTCGGGTCGCGACGACAGCAGAAGCGTTGGACGCTTTTGAGGCAGCCTCTGCCGGTGCCGAACGGATTGTGGTCGTTTTGACAGGGCGTTTTGTCACCGATCAGAACCGGTCATGGTTCCTGACTTCGGATGCGGCTACGCCGAATTACCTGTCTCTCGGTGACGCTGCTGTATCTGTCGAAAGCTTGTTGACCATTTTGGGCGAGGCCCCAGCGAACGCGGTTCTTGTGTTAGGTGCTGACGCAGCCGGACCAACCGGCAATCGATTTTTGCGATATGGCATCGGAGACCTGACAATTCCGCAGGGGGTGACGGTTCTAACCGGAGATGTGCGGAGTGCGTCCCGCTTTGCCCGAGAAGCATTGGTGGAACCTCAAGAAGACCTTGCTGCACTGTATGGTGACTACGGGCTGACGGTTACCGGTTTTGCGCCCGATCATCATGTGGTTATGCCGATCCGCCCGACTAGTGTTCCCGAACCTCAGATTGTTGAACCAGCGGATACGAGCGCCGAAGACGCGTTGTGGGAAGGGGCGCGGGCTTTGGACACGGTAGAGGCCTATCGTAACTACATTCGCCGCTATCCGGACGGGCAATATACCCAGACTGCCGAAGGTTTGATTTCGGAGATCGTGAATGAACCAAACCGTCAGGCCCGTTTGATCGAAGAAGCGCTGAACCTGAACCGCGAAGCACGTCGTGAAATCCAGCGCGATCTGTCGATCCTTGACTACAACACCCGTGGGATCGACGGAATTTTCGGCAGCGGGACCCGTAGGGCCATTACCAACTGGCAACAAGAAAACGGGTTTTCCCAGACATCCTATCTAACTGAAGTTCAGATTGCGCGACTTGATGCACAGGCATCCCGCCGCGCAGCCGAACTTGAAGCTGAAGCGGATCGTCGCCGTCGCGAAGCAGAGATGCTCGACCGGACGTATTGGGAGGAAACCGGCGCTGTCGGCGATGAGCCGGGATTGCGGGCTTATCTGGAGCGGTATCCGGACGGCGTCTTTTCCGACCTCGCCGAGGAACGTCTGTCCGCAATCGAAGACGAGAAACGGTCCCAAGCTGCAGCCGTTGAAACCGCCGCTTGGGATAGGGCTTTGAATGCGGGAACGGTTGGTGCGTATCAGGAATACCTCTCGCTCTATCCCGAAGGTCAGTTTGTGAGCGATGCGCAGGCGCGAATTTCCGCACTAACCGCAGAGGAACAACTCGCACCCGAGGTCGAAGCGGCACAGGCGGCGGAAGCGGCTCTTGATCTGAATAATCTGACGCGTCGGTTGGTCGAGCTTCGACTGCAACAGATGGGGCTGGAACCTGGAGCGGTTGACGGTACTTTCGACGATGAGACGCGCCGCGCGATCCGTCGGTATCAGTCGAATTCCGAGATTGAGGGGATGGGGTACCTAAACGAGCCGACCCTTATACGGCTTTTGGCGGATGCAGTGAACATCATCAGCCAATAAAAAAAGGCCCCCGAAACGGGGGCCTTTCCTTTTTAACGCGCGGGAACGTAGCGCTGAATCAGCATCCGGACCGGACCGGTCGTACCGCCATAATCACCGACGGCCAGAAGGTAAGTTCCCGGATTGACCTTTGCGGTCAGCATCGGGTTCAGACCGTCATAGTCATCGTTATAGGCAACCTCACGTCCCAGATCGTCATAGAGTACGAGGAAGGGATCGCCGTTTCCGTCAGTCGAAATGGCTTCGGCCAGTAGCAAACCGCCTTCGTAGAGGTCGAGGCTATGCCAAGTCGCGGTTCCCGAGTTCTGGAGATCCACGCGCAGACGTGTGGCGAGCTCCCCCAGTTCTTCAATCGGATAGCTGCCATCCATCGGCGGGGCAGCCTCACCTGCGTCATACATTGCAATCAATGCCTGTTCTGCATCGAATTCAGAAACCGTCAACGTGATTGGCTGGAAGTTGTCGGACAATGCTGTCATCGCCACACAGTAGCTTCCTGGGTCAAGCGGATAGGTGAGTTCAATCCGTGAGTTCAGGCCATCCCAGTCATCGTTTTCCGAAATGTAGTTACCCGACCCGTCATACAGGGTGATGTAAGGATCAGCGTCCGAGTTTTCGGCGGTAATTGCGATCGGCATCGGTGTGTCGATGGTAAAGCGCCAGTAGGGTACGTCGTTCACTGATCCGTAAACGGGAGTTCCGATTTCGACCGGAGCGGCCGGTGTCGATCCGTCACAGACACCTCCCGGCGGCGGGTAGTCACCGTTTCCACCTGCTAGCGGTGTGGTGTCGGGCGGAGGAGCATCATTCATTCCGGTGGTCAATGCTTCGTGTTCGCTGCGGCCCACACGAACAAATCCGGTCATTGGAACGGCATCAAAGCTCCGCATCGCGACGCAGTAGGTTCCGGCATCAAGGGATACTTCTGCCCGTGCTGCACCGTTCCCGCCCGAGTCGTCGTCCGAGGTGACGATTGCGCCAGCACCATCATAGATGTCGATTATGGGATCGCCGGAGCCGCGCCCAGCTGCTTCGATCCGAACGTCTGACGGTGCGGAGAGATCGAACAGAGCAACATATTCGTTGCCACCCAGAACAAGCGCCATCTGTTCCTGATAGCTTCCTGTTGTTGCGATGTCGGATGCAGCTTGCGTGCCACCGATCCATTGACCAGCGCCACCAATGCCGCCGCATAGGTCTTGGGCAAAGGCGCCACTCGCCGTGCTTAATGCAAGGACTGCACCGATTGTTGTGCGTGAAAGCATGGATTTCATGAAATTTTCCTTCCGGAGCGGATTAGTCAAACCAAACCTACCCCTGTGGAGAGCCGTCTGGCTACCATCAATTCAGGATAGTCGGGAAAACCCTTCCAAAACGAAAAAGGCCGCGTTCCTTTCGGAACGCGGCCTCTAATCCGGTTTCGCTTTGATTAGCCCTGACGAGCTTTAAAGCGACGCTGTGTCTTGTTGATAACGTAGACACGGCCCTTACGGCGCACGATGCGGCAATCGCGGTGGCGCTGCTTGAGCGAGCGGAGCGAGTTGCGAACTTTCATAGTCCATCTCCTTTTCGCGGCGCGGCGATTGCGCCTGTTTCGTTTAAGCCCAAAGGCCATTGAATTCATGGTGGGCGGTACTGGGATCGAACCAGTGGCCACTACGATGTCAACGTAGTGCTCTACCGCTGAGCTAACCGCCCATGACCCTTGCGATCCCGTGCGTCTTGAAAAAAACAAGACGCGGGCGAACCGCGTCGGGTGAGCGGTCTATAAAAGGAGTCGGAGGGGGGATCAAGGGCTTTTGGTAAAACTGATTCATGCTCTATTATCTTTTTTGATAATGGAGCAGTGATGACCCCCAATTCCTTTGTTCTAAAGCACCCCGAACAGCGAACCACAAGCGTGGTTTTCGCCTCTCCCCACAGTGGAAGAAGCTATTCTGAGTGGCTGAAAGGGAATGTTGTCCTGAACGAGGTTCTGATTCGAACGTCCGAGGATGCCTATGTGGACAGATTGTTTGAGTCGGTCACGGACTTTGGATCGTCCTTTTTGACGGCAGAGGTCCCACGCGCATTCGTTGATCTGAATCGGGGACCGGACGAGTTTGACTCTGCTTTGATCGAAGGGGTTCGGCGCAAGGTACACAATCCGCGAATTGTGTCCGGGTTAGGGGTTATTCCCCGGGTCGTTGCCGGAGGTCGCGCGATATATCGCGGAAAAATCACACTAGACGAAGCCCATCGGCGCCTTCAGGCGTATTGGCATCCGTACCACGACCAACTCCAAGCTCTTTTGGATCGGAACATCGCTGATTTTGGTGAAGCGATTCTCATCGACTGTCACTCAATGCCGCGGGAAGCGCTTGATGCGAATGGGGGAACATCGCCACGACCGGAGATCGTGATCGGAGATCGGTTCGGAGCATCGGCTGCGTCTCGAATCGTTGACCGGATCGGTGCAGCGTTTGAGGATGAAGGCTTCAGCACGGTACGGAACACGCCATTCGCCGGGGCATACAGCACGATCGCCTATGGACGACCGACACGAGCACAGCACGCGGTGCAGATAGAAATCGACCGGTCACTTTATATGAATGAACGAACGTTAGAGCCGCGACCGGATTTCGAGGATTTGCGCAGCCGTCTGAACCGCGTAATCGCAAAGATCACAGCGATTGGTGAGCATAAAGAATCCCTCGCTGCAGAGTGAGGTCCGGCCAAGACGACCCACTTATCGAAGTGAGCGACCTTTTATTATGGAGTCCTTTCCGAACTTGCGCCTGATTTCGTCAGTTGCGCGTTCGGCTTCTGCCCGTTTTGTTGCGTCAGGATCAAGCAAATCGCCTTCGCGGTCAGCATCCGTTTCGGAGACAATCGTACTTAGCCCGACCCCGATCAGCCGGAATGGTCCGGCAGGACCGAGAGAGTCGAACATGCCGCGTGCTTCCCTATATATTTTGTCGGTCATCTGGGTCGGCTGATGCAAACTGTGGCGACGGGTGATCGTTTTGAATTTGGCCGTTTTCAATTTCAGTGTGACGACCTGTCCTGCCTTGCCTTTCGCCTTTGCGCGGGCGCTGACCTTTTCGGACAGGCGCCACAGATGCCCATCAAGGATGTCTGCGTCTCCGGTGTCTTCGAAGAAAGTGGTTTCGTTCGAAATGCTTTTGACCGGAGCGTTCGGAGAAACGCGGCGGGTGTCCTCTCCTCTGGCGAGATGCCACAGGCGTTCTCCGGTGTGACCAAAGCGCTCGATTAGCTGGTCGCGTTCCCACCTGTGAAGATCACCAATTAAATTAATGCCAGCACGTTCGAGCGTTTCTTGCGCTGCTGGACCGATACCCCAGATCGTCCGGATCGGTTTGTTGCGTAGAAAATCAACGGTTTCACTGCGACCGACCACCGAAAATCCGCGCGGTTTATCGAGGTCGGAGGCGACCTTGGCCAGAAATTTGTTGTGCGACAAACCGATGGAACCGGTTAGCCCGAGTTCGTCTTTCATTCGTTTGACAAGCCGCGCAAGAACCACGGCTGGCGGCGCACCGTGAAGCCGCTCGGTTCCGGTAAGGTCCAGAAAAGCCTCATCAAGTGACAGCGGTTCGATCTGTGGTGTCAATTCGTCCATCATGGCACGAACTTGACGGGAGGCTTGGACATAGGCGTCCATCCTTGGGGGGATGATGACAGCATCCGGACAAAGTTTGCGTGCTTGAAACATCGGCATGGCTGAGCGCACACCGCGAATTCGGGCGATATAGCAGGCTGTTGCAACCACACCCCGTTTACCACCGCCAATGATTACGGGCTTGTCCCGAAGGTCGGGATTGTCGCGTTTCTCCACACTGGCATAGAAAGCATCGCAATCCATGTGGGCGATCGATAGGTCCCACAATTCAGGATGGGATACCACACGCGGACTGCGGCATGACGGGCAGCGCATTCCGGTTTCGAACGTATGAAGGCAATCTTTGCAAAGGGCTGGCATCGGAATACACCTAAGGTATTGTGCCCTTATACTCTCGACCGGAAGGAGAGGGCCAGCGGGGCAAAGATGTTTGACGTGAATTTTGATGGTGCAAAAATTGCGATTTTGCGCCGGACGCAGATTTTAACGTTGTTACGGGATGACCGGCCGGAGATTGCCTGGCCGAATTTCTGGGACTTGCCCGGCGGTGGACGCGAAGGGGCGGAGACGCCTTTTGAAACCGTTCAACGTGAGGTTCGAGAAGAAACCGGACTCTATGTGCCAGAACACAGGGTATTCTATCACACTTGGGCTGACGGTCCGCAGGGGCTACCGGTGCACTTTTTTGCGGCCCTTTGGGACGGTCTGACGGATGATGCCATTTCGTTTGGTGACGAAGGTCAGGAATGGCGGTTCATGGATATTCATGAATACATCGAAAGAAGCGATGTCATTCCGTCACACAAAACCCGAGTACGGATGGCCATGACCACTATATGAAAGGGCCCCTGACTGGTGGTGTCAGAAGCCTCTAAATGTGCCGGAGTGGGTTCCTGCCGGGACAAGCAGAACGGCACCCACCTGATACGAGCGCGGATCGATATTCCGTCGCAGTTTCTCCGCATTATTTTCGGAAGCGTGTTCCCGTTAAACGTTCGGTGTCTTTGCCTGCGGTGAATTCATCTCCGCAACGATGGCCTCTGCTGCGCCGCGCGGATCTTGTGCGGTCCAGATAGGGCGTCCGACGACCACGTGATCGGCCCCATTTGCGATTGCTTCTGCCGGAGTCATAACGCGTTTCTGATCACCTAGAGCGGCCCCAGCAGGACGAACACCCGGAGTGACGATGAGCTTGCCCTCAGCTTGGGGAAGGGCGCGGATCATGGCGGCTTCGTGAGGGGAAGCAATGACACCGTCTGCGCCAGCCTCAAGAGCGCGGGCCGCGCGTTCGGTGACGATGTCAGCCACATCGCCATCTTTGTAGCAGGAGGCGTCCAGATCATTACGGTCAAGAGATGTCAGTACCGTGACCGCAAGGATTTTCAGATCTTTTCCACCGGCACCTTCTTTGGCGGCGCGTACCACATGAGGATCGCCGTGGACCGTCAGGAAATCCAGATCGTATTGGGCAATGCCACGCACTGCGTTCTCAACGGTCGCGCCAATGTCAAAAAACTTCATATCCAGAAAAATGCGTTTGCCATGTTCCTGCTTCAGTTCATTGGCGAGCGCCAAACCACCACCGGTCAGCATTCCAAGGCCGATCTTGTAAAAGGATACAGAATCCCCGAGCCGGTTCGCGAGGTCGAGCCCCTGTAAAACGTTGGGAACATCAAGAGCTACAATCAGGCGGTCGTCGGACATCTGAAGATCCTTTACTGGAAGAGTTTCCCCCACATGGGCAGCGCGGGAAAGACTGTCAAGGAAACAGGTCAAACGGCCGCAGGTATATTTAACATAATTCTAAATGGCAGGGACTTGCACTGACGTAAATCGCGCCCCATCTTATCCGTAAGGCCCGAAAGTGGGGCGTGCCGCAGAGCGGGCGTTTCAGAGTGCGGGTGCTTTGTAAAAAGGAGAATGCCGATGAACATGGAGAAGTTCACGGAGCGGTCGCGCGGCTTTATTCAAGCGGCCCAAACGATTGCGATGCGGGAAAGCCATCAGAGGTTGGCCCCCGAACACCTACTCAAAGCATTGATGGACGATGATCAGGGGCTTTCGGCCAACCTGATCAATAGTGCTGGCGGCAATGCAGCCCGTGTGCGCGAAGCCGTCGATCAAGCTGTCAACAAAATCGCCAAAGTGTCGGGTGATGCCGGTCAGGTCTATCTGGACTCTGCCACTGGTCGGGTAATTGCCGAAGCTGAAAAGCTGGCGGAAAAGGCTGGTGACAGCTTTGTGCCCATCGAACGCCTGCTGATGGCGCTGGCGATGGTGAAATCTGCCGCAAAGGATGCGTTGGACGCTGGCAAAGTGACGGCCCAAGGGTTGAACACCGCGATCAATGCCGTCCGCAAAGGCCGGACCGCTGACAGTGCGAATGCCGAAGAGGGCTATGACGCTCTCAAGAAATACGCCCGCGACCTAACCGAGGCTGCCGAGCAGGGCAAAATCGACCCGATCATCGGTCGCGACGAGGAAATCCGCCGTGCCATGCAGGTTCTTTCTCGCCGTACTAAGAACAATCCGGTTCTCATCGGTGAACCAGGTGTCGGTAAAACCGCGATTGCCGAAGGCCTCGCCCTGCGGATCATCAACGGCGACGTGCCCGAAAGCCTGAAAAACAAGAAGCTTTTGGCTTTGGATATGGGCGCGCTGATCGCTGGTGCGAAATATCGCGGTGAGTTCGAGGAACGCCTCAAGTCCGTGCTCAAGGAAATCGAAAGCGCGGCGGGCGAGATCATCCTTTTTATCGACGAAATGCACACTCTCGTTGGTGCCGGTAAATCCGATGGAGCGATGGATGCGGCCAATCTGATCAAGCCGGCGCTTGCTCGGGGGGAATTGCACTGTGTCG
>JBNKUW010000012.1:0-30822 GCA_050298835.1 Marivivens sp. | reverse complement strand
TGATGTGCGAGTCGTGCGAATCCTAGACCTGGGCGAACGCCGTGGACCGGCACCCGAGGCGCAGGCTTTGTACGAAGATCTGTCTCCACCGGCAAAAAATCGTTCTTCAAATCCGTCTTTTGACGGGAAGGGACGCCCTGGAAAACGCGAACGACGGAACATGGCGTCGCAGTTGGGCAAAGGTGGCTCATTCCCGCTTGAATGATTGTGCCGACCAGTCTAGCAAGGCGCCCGAATAGATTAGGACCGACCCATGACCTATGTCGTTACGGAAAACTGCGTCGCGTGCAAATACACCGACTGCGTTGAAGTCTGCCCTGTAGATTGTTTCTACGAGGGGGAGAACTTTCTTGTGATTCACCCCGATGAATGCATCGATTGTGGTGTGTGTGAACCCGAATGCCCCGCTGACGCTATCCGCCCTGATACAGAGCCGGATATGGAAAAGTGGGTAGAGTTCAACCGGAAGTATTCCGAGCTCTGGCCGGTTATCACCCAGAAAAAAGACGAACTGCCGACCGCCGCTGAAATGGATGGCAAGCCGGACAAGATGAAGCTGTTCTCTGAAAAGCCCGGCGAAGGCGACTAAAAGCGATTCGCTGCGCAAGCACAATCGAGGCGGTCCTGTTGGTTCAGGACCGCTTTGTTTTTATGAAGAAATTGTAACGAATCACGAAAATGCTGCGGTGCTTTTATGAAGCCTGTCTTTGTGATATGATCATACCAATGCAGCCGGAGAACTGATCCATTCCCGTTAAACGGACACCCCGACGGAGACCTTGTCGCCGCCGGTTTTTCTGTCGCCAATGGGGGCGGGTCGCATAGGAAGGACGAAGATGACAAAATCCAAGAAAAACGAGTTCAGCCCGAACGAATACGTTGTTTACCCTGCACATGGTGTGGGTCAGATCATTTCGATCGAAAAGCAAGAAGTCGCTGGTTTCGAACTCGAACTTTTCGTGATTTCGTTTGAAAAAGACAAAATGACCCTGCGGGTGCCGACAAACAAGGCAACCGAGGTTGGCATGCGTGGACTGTCGTCGCCTGACGTTGTTGCCCACGCAATGAAAACGCTCAAAGGGAAGGCCAAGGTCAAAAAAGCCATGTGGTCGCGCCGCGCTCAGGAATATGAGCAAAAGATCAACTCGGGTGATCTGATCGCGATTGCCGAAGTTGTTCGTGACCTGCACCGCGCAGACGATCAGCGTGAGCAGAGCTATTCCGAACGTCAGCTTTATGAAGCAGCGCTGGAACGCCTGACCCGTGAAATTGCAGCCGTAGGTGGCAATGGCGAACAGGAAGCCGCCAAAGAGATCGATAGCGTTCTCACCAGCCGCGCCGCCTGATCTATTGGACTTTCTGAACGACAAAGCCGTGCCCTATTGGGGCGCGGCTTTTTCTTTTGGTAGGAAGACCGATTTGCGAGGGATCAAAACCTGAAAGCAAGTTTGCGATATTATGGCGGCGCAAAGTCTAGCGAAGGAGAACAAGATGAAAGCATGGATAACTGCGGGTCTGTTGGCCACCATTGGGGGTGCAGCCGCATCTGAAACCCCGCGCGACTACTTTGACGAAGCCGTTCGGATTTGTATGAACTTTGGCAATGTGGCCGGAATGGCGCAGATGCGTTTGGAAGATGACGGTTGGACGGTGGACGAAGTCTGGGAATGGGGAGATCCGACCCTGACAAGTCCAGATGGCCGCCACCATGTAAGCGTGTCGCTACCCGATAGCGACTATCCGTTGTTCTGCTCGGTCGAAAGCGATTTTAAAACTGTCGTTGATGCTAATAACTCCGCATACGCCGCAGTGATCGCAACCGGATACGCAGAGAGCAGCGAGCTCAAAGACGGGTGCCCCTACTATACGACTTCGTTGGGGCAGCGGGTTTGGGTCTTTTCGCGGGGGAACGGGGGTGTCTGTGACGACCCCAGTTCCGCTGCAGTGTTGACCCAAGCGCGAGTGAACCCGATCGGAAAACAGTAACGCACTCTAGAGCGCGCGCCAGCCGATGTCCTTGCGGAAGAAACCGCCGGGCCAGTTGATCTGATCGACCATAGCATATGCGCGGTCGTGAGCCTCCTGCAGTGATGCGCCGCGTGCAGTCACGTTCAGAACACGCCCTCCGGTGGCGACAATCGCGCCATCCTTTTCGGCGGTGCCTGCGTGGAATGTGTATTCGCGGCTGGTTTCAGGCAGAGTGTCGAGGCCGCCGATAACGCTGCCTTTTTCATAGGCGCCGGGGTATCCGTTTGATGCCATGACGATGGTCATCGCATGGTCGTCGGCCCATTGTGCTTGAACCTGATCAAGACGGCCTTCGGCGCAGGCAAGCATAAGGTCTAGAGCCTGACCACCAAGACGCATCATCAGCACCTGACATTCGGGGTCCCCGAAACGGCAGTTGTATTCGACAAGGCGTGGTTGGCCGTCCTTGATCATTAGGCCAGCGTAAAGGACGCCTTGATAGGGTGTGCCCTGATCGGCCATGGCTTTCATCGTTGGAATGACGATTTCGTTCAGTGCTTTGGCAGCGACCTCGTCCGAGAGAACCGGAGCGGGAGAATACGCCCCCATACCACCGGTGTTCGGGCCCGTGTCGCCGTCGCCTACGCGCTTGTGATCTTGTGCCGTACCGATGGGTAGGACGTTTTCACCGTCCACGAGGATAAAGTACGAAGCCTCTTCGCCTTCCATGAATTCTTCGATGACAACCTCGGCACCTGCTTCACCGAATTCGCCCCCGAACATATCGTCAATCGCGGCGAGGGCTTCTTTGTCAGTCATCGCGACGATCACACCTTTGCCAGCAGCAAGACCATCAGCTTTGACAACAATCGGCGCACCTTGTTCGCGGATATAGGCGCGAGCGGGCTCTGCCTCGGTAAAGCGGGCGTAGGCGGCAGTGGGTGCGTTGGCAGCGTCGCAGATCGCTTTGGTAAAGGCTTTGGATGCCTCAAGCTGGGCAGCAGCCTTTGAGGGGCCAAATACAGCGAAACCGGCGTCACGCAGACGATCAGCAACACCGGCGGCCAACGGCGCTTCGGGGCCAATGATTACAAAGTCGATCGCGTTTTCTTCGGCAAAGGTCGCGACCGCGTCCCCATCAAGAATATCGATGCTTGCGCATTCGGCGAGAGTCGCGATGCCGGCGTTTCCGGGAGCCACGATCAGACGGTCACATTTCGGGTTCTGTTTGACAGCCCAAGCAAGGCTGTGTTCACGCCCGCCGCTACCGAGAATAAGGATGTTCATTGCGCCCTCCGCTTGGCCTTTGGTTGCGGGCGTTCTAAGGTGCGGGACGTGGTGTGACAAGGCGAACAAACGGACACACCAGAAACAAGTCAAAGGGGCTACCATGATCGCGAATATTCTGATTGCGTTAATCGCGCTGCTACACGTCTACATCCTCGTACTCGAAATGTTTTTCTGGGAGAAACCTGCCGGACGGAAGGCGTTCGGATTGGATGCCGAATTTGCGAAACAAACCAAAGCACTGGCGGCAAATCAGGGGCTTTATAACGGGTTTCTGGCGGCAGGATTGTTTACGGGTCTACTGCTATCGGATGGATATGTTTTCGAACTGTTTTTCCTGATCTGCGTTGCAGTGGCAGGAGCATTTGGTGCGGCGACGGCATCGCGCAAGATTTTGTTTATCCAAACTGTACCTGCACTGATCGCAATTGCTGCGCTGTTGGCGAATATCTGAGGGCAATATGGATCTTTTCGAAGACCCCAACGACAACGTGCACGAGTTTTCGGTTTCTGAAATTTCAGGCGCAGTAAAACGCACGCTTGAGGGTGAATTCGGCCACGTTCGTGTGCGGGGCGAAGTGGGGCGTGTGGTGATTGCCCGCACAGGTCACATGTATTTTGACCTGAAAGATGATCGGAATGTTATCGCCTCCGTCAGTTGGAAGGGACAGGTTGCCAAACTGTCCCACAAGCCTGAAGAGGGGATGGAAGTCGTTGCGACCGACCGTCTCACAACGTTTGGTCCCCAATCGAAGTATCAGTTGAACGTTGAGGACGTACGGCCTGCAGGGGCGGGTGCTCTGATGGCGATGTTGGAAAAGCGAAAGGCCGCATTGCAGGCCGAAGGGCTTTTTGCAACGGAACGCAAACAGCAACTTCCCTATCTGCCCGAAGTAATCGGCGTCGTGACCTCGCCTACTGGGGCTGTCATCCGCGACATTCTTCATCGCCTGCGTGATCGCTTTCCACGCAAAGTGCTGGTCTGGCCGGTCGCTGTGCAGGGCAAAGACTGTGCGCCGCAAGTTGCAGCAGCGATTGAAGGGTTCAACCAACTGACACCTGGTGGTGCATTGCCGCGTCCTGACGTGCTGATCGTCGCACGGGGGGGAGGTAGCATCGAAGACCTCTGGGGGTTTAACGAAGAAATCGTTGTTCGTGCTGCAGCTGCGTCACAGATCCCGTTAATCTCTGCTGTTGGCCACGAAACCGATACGACCCTGATCGACTACGCCTCAGACGTGCGTGCGCCAACGCCTACGGCGGCAGCAGAACTCGCCGTGCCGGTGCGAATCGAACTTGTGAACTGGGTAGAAAATCAGGGCGGGCGTCTGTCCCGTGGTGTGACGCAATCCGTCACACTTCGTCAGCAGCGTCTGCGCGATGTATCGCGTGCATTGCCGAAAAAGGACGAACTCCTTGACGGTCCGCGCCAACGGCTTGATTTGCTGGCTGGTCGGCTGGATCACGCTTTGACAGGGTTCACCGCGAAAAAACGGATCGAGCTGATGGACAAGGCCGGCCATCTACGCCCGCGTCTGTTGTCCTCCCGCATTGACGCCGGAAAGCGCGACATAACAGAGCGTTCTGCCCGGCTTGCTCCGGCGCTTGGCCGTGCGACAAGCCAGTCGCGTCGTAGCTTTGACGCGCTTGCGGCCCGTTTACGTCCGGATACGCTTCGTGACCGGAGCGTTCGCCAATCGGAACGACTTGCTCCGCTGGTGCATCGTCTTGTTGATCGGACGAACCACACGCTCCAGACGCGGCGCGCGGCGCTCGATAGCCTTGCCCGTTTGCACCAAACGCTCGGCTATGAGGCAACGCTACATCGCGGGTACGCTGTCGTGCGGGACGGCGAAAAGCTAATAACCAGCGCCAAAGCTGCCAAAAACGCGACCGAGCTCGAAATCCAATTCGCAGACGGACGTTTCAAGACAGGCGCAACCTCTCCCGCGAAAAAGACTACGAAAACTCCGCCGCCCGAACAGGGCAGCCTTTTCTAGTCATTCATCTTTCGAAAAATACTCAAACATAGCCGGCACGTCACATTCCAAAGTTATTGCAAATGAGCTCGCGTTTGACCGGCGTGAGTTCATAGACTGCGCTGTCTTCGCCGTCGTTCATGAAAACCGCCATCATGCGTCCTGAGGTTTCAAAGTAACGCCAGCATTGTGGTGTTGGGTCGAAATCGTAGACGAAACATATGTTGTCTCCTTCGACATACCATTCTCCGGTTTCGCATTGCCCGTCACCCCAACTCCACAGAACCCTCCGGTCCGGCAAGTAGCGCTCTATCCCGTAAGGGTCCTGACCTTGGAACCCGAAATCGAGCGTTCGACCCAAAACGCGGGCTTCAAAGTCTTTTGCGCTCAGTCCTGACTGGGCGAACGCGGGGTGGGCCAAAAGGCAAAGAATAGCAATCGAACGAAACATTTATACAGAGTGGAGGATATAGGTCTTGGTTTCCAGTCCTTTGAAAAGGTTCAGGCAGTTTGCTGCCACTCTGCTGCGCGCGGGTCCATGATACGTTTCCACAAACGCGGATAAAGCGCGACACAAGCCATCACCGGCAACGAACGAGGAAGCATCGGTATGTCCCCCAGTTCGAGCGATGGGTAGGGACGGGTTGCATGGGCATGATGATCCGAATGGCGCGGTGCGTTCAGCATGAGCGCGGACGAGTACCAATGTTCCGAATTCCAGCTGTGGCGCAGGGAAATCGGTTCGGGCTTTCCGTCCACGATACGTCGCTGAAGGCCGTAATGCTGCACGTAGTCGGACAACAGCAGTTGGATCTGAGCAAACCCAGCAAGCGCAAGATACCAACACAGCCCGACCAGACCTCCGATGAGGGTTGCAAGCAGCAGCATAAGAACCGCACCGCAAATGTAGACGACATAGGGATGCCGCCAAACGGGCCGTCCAGCACGTGCCAGACGGTCACTCTCCATTTGTAGGGCTTTGAGGAAAGACCCTTTCCAAGCACGCCCGGCAAAGCGATAGAACATCTCACCTTTCCGGGCGGAATTAGGGTCATCGACTGTTGCTGCATACTGATGGTGAACCAACACATGTGCAGAGGTATGGTGCCCGAAAAGGACAGAGATATAAGCCCACATGCCAAGATCGTGCAGGAACCGCGATCCCCGATGGATCAATTCATGTGCGTTCGAATTGCCCACCTGTCCCAAGAACAGCCCGGTCCCAATAAACAGGCCAGCCTTTTCCCAACCTGAGAAAGCGCCGGCGAAGGCACGTATCACCAGCACTAAAATGACAAACTGCCCTAGCGCGATGACGACGGACAAAGAGTTCGCTGTGTCGGTTACTTCTTCTCCCGCGGTCGGTGATCGGTGTTTGACCAACTCGTCCAGAGAAGCGGTTAGCGCAGTCATGTAAAGCGGTGCGAGGAGCGTCCAGATCCCTCCGAACGTGGCCGCGAGACCAATCAGAGCCAATGGGCTGAGGGTTGCGATAGCAAAAAAGATCATTTGCGGCATGGCGCTCTCCTGTTGCGCTCTGTCATACGCCTGACCGAGAGGTCTTTCCATCCCCGATCAGAGCCATTAGGTGATAGGAAACTTCCAAGGGCCAACTTATGTCGTTTTTTAAGAAACTTCGTGACCGTTTGACGAAATCCTCCTCCAAGCTGGATGAGGGACTAGAGGCCATTGTCGAAGAAGGTGCAGATGAGTCTTCACCGGAAGTTGAAGAAGAGGTTCCGCCGCTTGACGCTGTGCCCGAACAGGTGCCGGAACCCGAGGTCGAGCCCGAAGTCGAGGACGCCGAGAAGGTCGAGGACGTAGAACCAGAACCGGTTGAACCTCTGCCGACCATCGCCCCACTTCCGATCGAAGAACCGCAACTGCCCGAAGCCGAGCCGGAAAAAACGGGACTGCTCGGTCGCCTGATGGGGCGCAAACCCGAAGCACCGCGCCGGACGCTTGACGACGACATGCTCGAGCAACTCGAAGAGCTTCTGATCTCTGCCGATATGGGGGTCGATACCGCTCTGCGTGTCACTGCCAACATGGCCGAAGGCCGCATGGGCAAGCGTCTCTCTGTCGATGAGATCAAACAGCTCCTTTCGGATGAAGTGACCCGCATTATGGAACCGGTCGCACGCCCGCTACCGCTCTATGCAAAAAAACCACAGGTGGTTCTGGTTGTGGGTGTGAACGGGTCCGGTAAAACCACGACCATTGGTAAATTGGCGAGCCAATTCCGCGCCGCCGGTAAATCCGTGGTTATCGCGGCTGGCGATACCTTCCGCGCTGCCGCCGTCGAACAGCTTCAGGTCTGGGGCGACCGCGCCGGTGTGCCGGTTCTGACCGCCCCCGAAGGTTCCGATCCGGCGTCCCTTGCGTTTGATGCGATGACCAAGGCGCAAGAAGATGGCGCAGATTTGTTGATGATCGACACGGCCGGTCGCCTGCAAAACCGTCAGGATTTGATGGAAGAACTGGCCAAAATCGTGCGTGTGATCCGCAAGAAAGACCCCGATGCGCCGCACAACACTCTTCTGGTGCTGGATGCGACCACGGGGCAGAATGCTCTTTCACAAGTCGATGCATTCCAGAAGCTTGCAGATGTATCCGGCCTTGTGATGACCAAGCTCGACGGTACAGCCAAGGGCGGTGTTCTTGTTGCACTGGCTGACAAATACGGCCTGCCGATCCATGCTATCGGTGTCGGCGAACAGATCGACGATCTGGCCCCGTTCGATCCCGAAGATTTTGCCAAAGCACTTGTCGGTCAAGCCTGAATGGGTCTTTCATCTTTCCTGAAATACTCCGGGGGTGAATGCCCGAAGGGCAGAGGGGGCAGCGCCCCCGCTATCGTCTGACATGGGCGAATGGCTCGTCTCGATTGCGGGTACCCCGCTAGGCGCGACGATCGGCACGCTGCTGGCCCTGACAGCCGCTCTGGCGCATGCGATTTTCGGTGCGTTGCAGAAGGGGCGTCATGATCCGTGGATCGCGCGGGGATCAATCGATCTCTGGTTCATGATCCTGTCGGCCCCTTTTGCATTATTTGTCTTTCCACTTCCATACGGCAAAATGTGGTGGATCATCGCCGGAGCGATGGCGATCCATTTCGTCTACAAGGTTCTGATGGCGCTGGCCTACGAACGGGCGGCCTATACTGTGGTCTATCCGGTGGTGCGCGGGACAGGACCACTTGTTACCGTTTTCTTCGCTTCGTTCGTGTTCCACGAGCACTTCACGCCGACACAATGGATCGGTGTGGGCTTCCTCTCGGGCAGCATTCTGCTCCTCGCGCTCAGGAACCTGTCCGAAGAAGTCATTGATCCATGGCGCGTCAGGGCGGCATTGGTCTGGGCGGCTCTCTGTGGACTTTCGGTAGCAATTTACACGACCTACGATGCTTGGGGCATCCGGCAAGCGTCCGACCCTTTCACCTTTCTCGCTTGGTTTTTCTTCCTCAGCGGGATTGATATGCCGCTCATCGGGTATCTCAAATACCGGAAACTCCCGTCGCGTCCCGCGCTGTCGCCGCTCATGTGGAGAGGTGTTTTGGGCGCAGTCATGGGCTGGGTTAGTTTTGGCGGGGTGATGATCGCGACACGTCTGGACAAAGTAGGTGAGGCAGCGGTGCTACGCGAAACATCTACCGTATTTGCAGCCTTGATCGGGTGGTTCATCTTGGGCGAAAAGGTGGGGCCGAGGAGGTTCGTCCTCATGTCGCTCATCGCGGTCGGGGCAGTCATTGTAGAACTGGGGGGCTAAATGGCCGAAAAGACGATTAATCCTGTGCTGAAACAGGTGCTGGAACTGGGGCCGACGCTGGCGTTCTTCCTGCTCTATATCAAGATTAAGGATGAAACCTACACCATCGCTGGCACGGATTATTCGGGTTTCATTGTTGCAGCCCTGATTTTCATCCCCGTATTGCTGGGCTCTATGGCGGTGCTTTGGTTTTTGACAGGAAAACTCAGCCGGATGCAGATTTTCACTGCTTTCATGGTGATCTTCTTTGGTGGCCTGACCGCGTGGTTTAACGACAAAACATTCTTTATGATGAAAACAACGATCGTCTACGGTCTGTTTTCAGTGCTTTTGCTGATCGGATTGCTCCGCGGCGAAAGCTGGTTGGAGTTTATTCTGGGTGAATTCCTCCCGATGGAGCGGGAGGGTTGGATGATCCTGACCCGGCGTCTGACAGTGTTTTTTGCCTGTCTGGCAGCGGCAAACGAGTTCATCTGGCGCACACAGAGCGAAGAGCTCTGGGTTACACTGGAAACATTCGCGTTCCCCATCGCTCTTTTCTTTTTTATCTGGTCGCAGATCTTCTTTTTGCAGAAGTTCCTGATCGAGGAAAATCCTACGAAATAAAGTCGGCCGAGATACGCATTTCGCGTAGCGGGCGGACAATTGACGTGGATTCAAGGTACAGTGGGTGCGCTTTGTATGCAGCCAGCTGTGCTTCGTCTTCGAACTCCCCGTAGACAACGATATCAGGCCCATCGGGGCTCACCGGATCGTTGTTCATATTGCGGCGGATTTCGACGCGGATGCTGTCGGGAATCGTTTCCAGACGTTTCAGTCCGAATTCGATCGTATCGAGGTCTTTGGGGTCTTGGGCGGTAAAGAAGACAATGTGGCGGATCATTTTGATACTGCTTTTGAAAGATTTGCCGCCTTTCTGGCGCAACATTGTGTGAACTTCCAGCCGTTTTCCTTGACCTGAAAGTGACGCAGGCGTATCGGGCTAAAGTGGCGATTTGAACCGGATTGCGGGCCACGTTAAATATGCCGCTAAAAAGGAAACAGGCCGACCCCTGCTACCTTTTTCTGGTGTCAGGGGTTTTTTTAATGGCCGAAGGGAACAAAAGAGACATGGACAAACTTTCGAAACGCACCCGCGCCGTGCATTCCGGTGTGCGCCGCAGCAAATACAACGAACTGAGCGAAGCGATCTTTCTGACGCAGGGCTTTGTCTACGAAACAGCGGAACAGGCCGAAGCCCGTTTTGTAAAGCTGGGCGACGACGAATTCATTTATGCCCGCTACGGCAACCCGACTGTTGCGATGCTCGAAGACCGTATGGCTGACCTCGAAGGTGTTGAGGCAGGCTTTGCCACCGCTTCGGGAATGGCTGCTGTGAACGGTGCGTTGATGTCGGTTCTCAAGGCGGGCGATCATATTGTGTCGAGCCGCGCTTTGTTCGGGTCCTGCCTCTACATCCTCGAAGACATCCTACAGCGTTTTGGCGTTGAACTCACCTTGGTGGATGGTCGTGACTTGGACTCTTGGAAAGCAGCCATCCGTCCGGACACAGCGTTGGTTTTCTTTGAATCGATTTCGAACCCGACGCTCGAAGTGATCGATATGAAAGCCGTGGTCGATCTGGCGCACGCCAACAACGCATTGGTCGTTGTAGATAATGCCATGGTCACACCGGCCTATTCGATCGCAGGTGAACTCGGCGCGGATTTGATCGTCTATTCGACCACCAAACACGTGGATGGGCAGGGGCGTTGTCTTGGCGGAATGGTTCTGGGGAGCAAAGATCTCGTCCGCGGACCGGTTGAGGCCTACCTCAAGCACACAGGTGGTGCGATGAGCCCGTTTAATGCGTGGATCATGCTCAAATCCTTGGACACGCTTTTGCTGCGCGTCGGGCAGCAGGCAGATACCGCACATAAGTTGGTCGATGCCCTTCAGGGTCATGAGAAACTCAATGCCGCGATCTATCCGTCGCATTCGGCGCATCCGCAGTACGAATTGGCTACAACGCAATACGAAGGCACGGGAACCGTGTTCGCGATTGATGTGAAGGGCGGAAAAGAAGCCTGCTTTAGGTTCCTGAATGCGCTTAACATTTTCACGATCACCAACAACTTTGCGGACAGCAAATCATTGGTGACACATCCGGCGACGACCACGCACCAGCGGCTTCCACAAGACCAGAAAGATACCTTGGGTATCACACCGGGACTCGTGAGAATTTCATGTGGTCTTGAAGATCCCGATGATCTTTTGGCGGACCTGAAACAGGCATTGGACAAAGCCTGACGACCGACTTGTGCGACGGTTCCAAACGGTTTCCCTTCGCATTTGATGGAAATCTGTCGTGTTTTTCCCATATAGTAAGGGACACGATCCAGGTGGGAGACACTGAGATGAACATCCATTCGTCCAAGCCGGACGCGGAACCAACCAATGAAGAAGCAGAAGCCGCACTTGCGGTTCTGCGTCGTTGGGCTGGTGTCGCTACACCAGAAGAAGTTGCAATGCTCGACCCGTTGGTGTCGCGTTTGATCCCGGGGCAGGAGGTTTCAAACTATCCTGCCCTCGCACGTGCATACCCTGATGCGTTTGAGGTCGATGAGGATTACAAGGCATCAATGCCTGACCTGCAAAACGGTCCGTCGAGCCTCATCAAAGGTGCAAAGCGCCAAATCCAGCACGTTGGTATCTCCAACTTCCGCTTGCCAATCCGGTTCCATACTCGGGACGGTGGGGACATCACGCTTGAAACATCGGTGACAGGTACGGTGAGCCTTGAGGCGGAGAAAAAGGGCATAAACATGTCCCGCATTATGCGGTCCTTCTATCGTCATGCTGAACAGACCTTCAGCTTTGAGGTGATGGAACACGCGCTTGATGCCTATATGACCGATCTTGAAAGCTTTGATGCCCGCATCCAGATGCGGTTCAGTTTTCCGATGAAAGTTCAATCACTGCGGTCTGGTCTTTCGGGATTCCAGTACTATGAAATCACTTTGGAGCTGGTCGAAAAGGCAGGCGTGAAAAAGCGGATTATCCACTTGGACTACGTCTATTCGTCGACGTGTCCTTGTTCTTTGGAATTGTCAGAGCACGCCCGTCAGTTCAGGGGTCAGCTTGCAACGCCGCATTCCCAGCGATCTGTTGCCCGTTTGTCTGCTGTGATGGAAGAAGGCGAAATCCTTTGGTTCGAGGATTTGATTGATATGGCCCGCGAGGCGGTTCCCACGGAAACGCAGGTAATGGTGAAACGTGAGGACGAGCAGGCTTTTGCTGAATTGAACGCCGCCAATCCGATTTTCGTTGAAGATGCGGCGCGGTTGTTCTGCGAACAAATGCACAAAGACCCCCGGATTGGGGATTTCCGCGTTGTTGCCAGCCATCAAGAAAGTCTGCACAGCCACGATGCGGTCTCTGTTCTGACTGAGGGGATGACCTTTAATTCCGATAGTCTTGATCCGCGGTTGTTCACGACGTTGTTCCACGTCGGTTGATCACCGTCTTGCAAATTGTGAATTGCGGCCATGCAAAGAAGTACGGTGCACGTGCTGACCTAATTGCGGTATCTTTAACCCCAAGGGAGAAACAACAATATCCTTTGAGGTTTCAAAATGGCTATGCAAGCGACACACATCGCTCAGGATCACGGTTTCTTTCACCGGTTCATTGAAGGTCTTTTCGACGGTCTGGTCGCCTATGGTGAACGCAACACTCGCCAAGCCGAGTTTGATGCACTGAACGCGAAAACGGACGAAGAGCTCAAGCAGATGGGCCTGACCCGCGATCGTATCGTAATGCATGTTTTCCGCGAAATGTTTTACGTCTGACAGAGACTGAGCTTTCCTACAAAAAAAGCCGGCCAATATGGCCGGCTTTTTGGTTTTTGTATCGTCTGGTGATTTACCAGCAGCTGACCAGTACCGTCATATCTGCGGCCAGTCCGGTCAGTGTCTCTGGCGCCATATAGGTAGGTGCGTCTGTGGTTTGCGCTGTCACGCCTGCTTCGGATAGCGACGCAAGGATGGCGTCGCTGTCGTAAGCAATGCTGACATCCGCAGGAAGCACCTGGCTACCATTGAACGGCTTGGGCAAGAGCATGCCGATGACTGCACCACCGTTGTCAAACACAGGGCCGCCGACGTCGCCATCCTCTGCCTCAAGAGCAAGGCGGAGGACTGTTTCGTCTCCGTCGAGGCCGCGCACGTCAGCAAGCGTTCCGAAGGTCATTGTCGGCAATGTGAGGGCGTCGCCGTAAGGGAAGCCGCCCACGGCAACCTGTGTCTGCAAGCGCGGAACGCTGGTCTGAATGTCTGCCATACCCATCGGTGCCAACTGGCTGACGGGTTTGAGAACGGCGACAGTGTCATCCGCCCAGGCAACAGTCACGTCAAAGGTATCTTCGATCGTAATACGATCACACTGTGCCACAGTTTCAGCAGATGTCAGGACCGTACCGGACCCGTCAACGTAGAAACCCGAACGTGCAATTTGCGGCTTGCGGATAGAAAGACCGGAAACGAGGTCGATGGACTGGTCTTCTCCGGCTGGGGCGGTGGCAGGGTCAAGCACGCCGTCAATCCGCTCAAAGCTCGCTTGCATTTCCTGAAGCACACGGGAGCGACGCTCTTCATCTCCGGCAGGCCAGATCAGAGCAAAGCCCTTGATTTCCCCATCATCCAGCGATGCGGTGACATAGGTGCTGTAGGTTTCGTCTTGCCCGTTGATTTCGAACGAACTGTCACGGCGGCGGCGTTCGCCATCGGTCGGAACAATCTCGAGCGTTTGCATGATCTCGTAAAGGCCGAACAGGCGGGCGCGGTCTCCGGGTTGGGAGATGAGCAGGACTTGTGCGCCTGAGTTCTCTTTTTGAACAAAACGTCCGAAGGGAGAATCATAGGCATCAAACGTGACCACACCGGTCGGGATTTTCATCGAGATGCCGGTGTTGCTGTCCTGAACAATGGCAAGGTCCATACCTTCGAGGACGGCATTGTACTGATTGATGAGCTCTGCGCGTTGGAACGTCGTTAGCACGCCGGTTGTTTCGTATCCGTTGGCCTCTTGCCATGCGCTCATTGAGCCGCGTGTGCCGCGCCCAAAGGCGCCGTCGATCGAAGAATTGTAAAACCCTGCCCATTGGAGGGCGATCTGCAAAAGTTCGCGTTCCGGACGGGTCAGGGTGGCTTCGCTTGCGCGGGCTTCGGCAACCGTTTCGTCTGGTGCGGCCTGTGGTTCCGGCGCAGGGACTTCAACAACAGGTGTTTCCGCCAGCGGCGTTTCTACCGTAACCGTTGTGTCCGTACCATCAGGCAATGGCTGGATAGTTGTTTGGGCACCTACACCAATCGGCCAGAATTGTTGCCGGTAGCGTGCGCCGTCACTGATAAACGCATCGGTCGGGATCAAACCGCGAATCCGCAGATCACGACGAAGGGCAATTGCATCTGCACGGCTGTATGGGCCTAGGACCACACCATACCAGTTTGATCCAAGGTAGAACCCGTTTACGTCATCAAGCTGCGCGGCATAGTCCCGTGCAGCATCTTGGGCGGCACCCAAAGTGGGGTGCGCTTCGAGTTGGAGCCAGGACGCCTGTTGGGCGTTTGCCTGTGCGGCAGCCAGCACGAATAGTACGATAGCGAAAAAGCCTCTGAACATAGTCTTCTCAATTAGAAATCACTCAGTCGGGTTTTTATGTCATCACAGCAGAGAAAACCAAAGGGCCTTATGCCGAGAAAACAACGGCCACAGTGATTGTGACATGGAGGCCCCAATTGACCCCGCCGGAACTGCGGCCTATTCAGGCCCCCGAAGCGAAAAGAGGGCGACCATGGCTGAC
Source organism: Marivivens sp. (assembly GCA_050298835.1). Lineage (GTDB taxonomy): Bacteria > Pseudomonadota > Alphaproteobacteria > Rhodobacterales > Rhodobacteraceae > Marivivens. The sequence goes on along the minus strand of JBNKUW010000012.1, from coordinate 15,978 downwards.
AAACCCCGTTCTTTCCAAGAGATCATCCTGAGGCTCCAGAACTACTGGGCTGAAAAGGGCTGCGCTGTGCTGCAACCCTACGACATGGAAGTCGGTGCAGGGACGTTCCACCCTGCCACGACCCTGCGATCGCTCGGTGATCGGGCCTGGGCTGCGGCCTATGTCCAGCCGTCGCGTCGCCCGACTGACGGGCGCTATGGTGAAAACCCGAACCGTTTGCAGCACTATTACCAGTATCAGGTGCTGATCAAACCGTCGCCGCCGGATTTGCAAGACCTCTACCTCGGGTCGCTCAAGGCCATCGGGATCGATATTGCACTGCATGACGTGCGTTTTGTCGAGGACGACTGGGAATCGCCGACGCTTGGCGCTTGGGGTCTTGGTTGGGAAGTCTGGTGTGACGGCATGGAAGTGTCGCAGTTCACCTACTTCCAGCAGGTGGGTGGTCATGATTGCAAACCGGTTTCGGGCGAATTGACCTATGGCTTGGAACGTCTGGCAATGTATGTGCTTGGCGTTGATCATGTCATGGAGATGCCATTTAACGATCCGACCGCACCGATCGCGCTGAAATACGGTGACATCTTCCGTCAGACCGAAGAAGAATATTCGCGTCACAACTTTGATGCGGCCGATACGGAAAAACTCCTCCGTCACTTCGAGGACGCAGAGGCCGAATGCCAGCGTATCCTCGACAATCCTGCCGAAGACCCGAAAACCGGCAAGCGCATCGTCATGGCGCACCCCGCCTATGACCAGTGCATCAAAGCCAGCCACCTGTTTAACCTGCTCGACGCGCGTGGGGTGATTTCGGTCACAGAACGTCAGGCTTACATTGGTCGCGTTCGGGCGCTGGCGAAACTCTGTGCGGATGCATTCGTTCAAACCGAAGCAGGCGGCTTTGTCGTCGAGGCTGCGGAATGAAAGTTCGCCTAGTCATTCTGGGGATGGTCGTGTCTGCATTGGTTGTTGGGGCGCTGCTCTATTACACACAGGTCTATGCCTACTACGAAACTGTAGATGCGCCGGACTTTGGCGAGGTTGAACTGACCTCTACTTTTTCCGGCCAACCCGAGGGGATCATGACCGAAGGGTTTGAAGCGATTGATAGCTTCAGCTCTCCGATCCGGTTTCGGGCGTGTTTCTCGACCCCTGTGAGCATGGGCACCCTGACCGACACCTATGAAATCTACGAAGATGCGGTGCCGCTCAACGGTCCTGTGTGGTTCGATTGCTACGACGCAAAAGCCATTGGCCATGCGCTTGAGACCGGAGAGGCTGTTGCCTTCCTTGGCCAGAAAAACATCCAATACGGGATTGACCGCGTTGTTGCGGTCATGCCGGACGGGGAAGGGTATGTCTGGCACCAGATCAACCCTTGCGGCGAAGCCCAATTCAACGGTGATCCGCTACCCGAAGCCTGCCCCGAACCCGAAGACGCACCCGCAGAAGGGACCAACTGATGCCCAATCTTTTGATTGAACTCTTTTCCGAGGAAATCCCCGCCCGTATGCAGGCAAAGGCCGCTGCGGACCTGCAAAAGCTTGTAACCGACGGTCTGGTCGAGGCTGGCCTGACCTACGCCGGTGCCGCTTCGTTTTCGACCCCACGCCGGTTGGCGCTTTCGGTTGATGATCTGCTGGCAGAGAGCAAACCGGTTCGTGAGGAACGCAAAGGTCCGGCGACCACCGCACCAGATAAAGCACTCGAAGGTTTCCTGCGGTCGACGGGCTTGACCAAAGAACAGCTCGAAGTGCGTGACGTGAAAAAGGGCCAAGCCTATTTTGCCGTCATTGAAAAACCGGGCCGCAAGGCCGCGGATGTGATTGCTGAAGTGCTTGAGAATACGATCCGCAATTTCCCTTGGGCCAAGTCGATGCGCTGGGGTGCCGGTTCGCTGCGCTGGGTTCGCCCACTTCATTCGATCATCTGCATTCTGTCGGATGAAAATGGCAATGAGGTTGTACCGCTGGACATCGACGGGATCGCCTCGGGTAAAACGACCCGCGGTCACCGTTTCCTGTCCGAAGGCGAGATTTCGGTAAATGGCTTCGACGACTATGAGGCCAAGTTGAAGCAGGCCAAAGTTGTTCTGCGGGCCGAGGAACGTGCCGATCACATTTGGCACGATGCGACCAACATGGCGTTTGCCGCAGGCCTTGAGGTTGTTGAGGACAAAGGGCTGCTGGCTGAGGTTTCCGGCCTCGTGGAATGGCCCGTTGTCTTGATGGGCGCGATCGATGACGAATTCCTTGGATTGCCGCCGGAAGTGCTGCAAACCTCGATGAAAGAGCACCAGAAGTTCTTTTCGGTCCGGAACCCGAAAACCGGCCGGATCGAAAAATTCATCACAGTGGCGAACATCGAAACCGCCGACCACGGCGCGACGATCCTCAAGGGAAACCAAAAGGTTCTTTCGGCTCGCCTGTCGGATGCGAAATTCTTCTGGGAGAACGATCTGCGCACTGTCGAGCGTCAGGGGCTCGAGGGTATGGGCGCACCGCTTGCCAATGTGACGTTCCACAACAAGCTGGGTTCGCAAGCCGAACGCATCGCTCGTATCGCCGCCTTGGCGGGCATGATTGCGCCCGTTGTCGGTGCCGACAAAGCCGAAGCCATACTGGCCGCCAAGGTCGCCAAATGCGATCTGTCATCGGAAATGGTCTACGAATTCCCTGAATTGCAGGGGATCATGGGCCGCTATTATGCGAAAAGTGCAAAATTGTCCGATGCCGTCGCAGACGCTTGCCGCGATCACTATTCACCGCTTGGTCCCTCGGACGACGTTCCGTCCGATCCGGTGTCGGTTGCGGTTGCGCTGGCGGATAAGATCGACACGCTCACTGGTTTCTGGGCCATCGACGAAAAGCCTACCGGCTCCAAAGACCCGTTCGCACTGCGTCGTGCGGCTCTGGGTGTGATCCGTCTGGCTGTCGAGAATAACCTGCGCCTTCCGCTCGACAAATTCTTTGACGCGCAACTCCTGCGGTTCGAAATTCGCGCTGCAGAAGGTGACGCAGAAGCGCTTCTTGGGCAAATGCTCGATGAAATCGCGGATCATGGTGTATTCGGAGCGGCAGTTCGGACGGTACTGGAGAAATTCGACGGCGATAAGCCTCAACAGGTTGAGACTGCTGAAAAGTCGATCCCTGATGCATCTGACGATTTGCTGGCGTTTTTCCACGACCGTCTAAAGGTGTTCCTGCGCGATCAGGGAATTCGTCATGACGTGATTGACGCTTGTCTGGCGATGCCGGGCAGTGATGACATCACACTATTGGTGAACCGTGCCCGTGCTCTGCAAGAATTTATGGCTCACGAGGACGGGGAAAATCTGATCCAAGGCTATAAACGAGCGTCGAACATCCTCTCTCAAGCTGAGGAGAAAGATGGCGTCGAATACAGTTTTGGCGCGGACGTAAAATTTGCCGAAGGTGATGAGGAAAAAGCGCTATTTGCAGCACTTGATACTGCAGAGACAGCGATCAAGCCTGCAATGGAAACCGAAGATTTTGCCGCTGCCATGACCGCAATGGCCGCGCTGCGTGCCCCGATCGACGGGTTCTTTGAGGCGGTGCAGGTTAACTCCGACAACGAGATCGTTCGTCGCAACCGCCTGAACCTTTTGTCACGCATCCGCACGATCTGTCTGTCTGTTGCTGATCTTTCTCGACTGGAAGGTTAAGAAAACTGCTACGTTACCCTTGCTGCAATTCGCACGATGTCTAAAGTGCACTGCAGCAAGGAGTTCGCCGCAGTGCAGCAGAAACGTAATTTCGAACTGGTCACGTTGATCACGCCTACAGCCGCGATGTCACCTGAGGTGCATGGTGGGCGGGCGAAGTGTCTACAACGGCTCATCCGTTTGGAGATGCCGGTACCTACGACCGTTGCGCTTTCGTTTGCTGCGGTTGGTGATATCGCGCACGGTCAATTGCCCGACATGGACGCAATTCTTGAACCGTTCGGAGATTTGCCGCTCCTCTCGGTGCGACCGTCCAGCCAAGACCCCGATTGGGGCGGGCCGTCTGCGATATTGAATATCGGCATGAATGAAGCGCGACACGCGCTCCTCGCCAAAGAAATCGGAGAGGCCGCAGCAACGGCAATTTATCTTCGATTTGTGCAGTCCTACGCCGTTCAAGTTGCCCGCCTTGATCCTGAACCGTTTCACTTGCCCGAAGCGCCGACGCTGGAATCGTTGCGGGCAATGCTCGACGCATACGAATACGAGACTGACGAAGCCTTCCCTCAGGATATTGTCCAACAATTGGGTGAAGTGCTCCGCTCGATGGCGCGAGCTTGGGATGGAACAACAGCCCGCTTGCTGCGGCAGGCCAAGGGTGCACCGGCTGATGCAGGTCTGGGCTTGGTTGTTCAGCAGATGGCATTGGGCGTCGGTGAGGGGACGTCGGGTTCTGGCGTCGTGCAGTTTGTTGATGATCAGACCGGCGAACGACGGATCAAGGGGCGCTATCTTAGCCAGAGCCAAGGACGTGAAGCGCTTTCGGTCGCCTCTGGCGCGCTTTACCTGGTGAAAGACGGACGCGGCCCTTCGGTTGAAGAGGAACTGCCGGACCTGTTTGCACAGCTATGCCGCTATGGCGAAATCGCGCGGGTTCGTCTGCGTGAGGAAATGCAGATCGAATTCACCATTGAAAACGGGCAACTCCGTATTCTTGATGCGGTAAGGGTTCAGCGGTCCAATCGCGCGGCGGTGCGTATTGCGGTTGCTTTGGCCCAAGACAGCGTTATCCCGACAGACGAAGCCGTGATGCGTGTTGATCCTGCGGTTCTGTCGGAATTGCTTCACCGTCAGGTGGATAGCCTTGCTCCTCGTGACCGGATTGTTCGCGGTATTGCCGCCAGTCCGGGTGCAGCGGTCGGAAGAATTGTGTTTTCGGCGAATGAAGCGCAGGCGAGCGCAGCAAGGTCCGAGGATTGTATTCTTGTCCGGCGTGAAACAACACCAGAAGACATTCGCGGTATGCATGCTGCCAATGCCGTTCTTACGATTCGTGGCGGGATTACCAGCCATGCGGCGGTGATTGGGCGTGGTTTGGGGCTTCCATGTGTGGTTGGCGCGTCTGATCTTGTGATTGATATGAAACGCAAGATACTGGTCGCACCTGATGGCCGGACGTTCAAAGAAGGTGAATTTATCACCGTCGATGGTACGTCTGGTGACGTGCTGGCCGGTGCCGCGCCGTTGTCTGAACCCGCACTGGATGATGCGTTCAAACAGCTTCTGCATTGGGCGGATGAATTCCGTGACATCGGGGTTCGGGCGAACGCTGACACACCTGTTGATGCGCAAACCGCCCGGAACTTTATGGCTCAGGGGATCGGTTTGTGCCGGACAGAGCATATGTTCTTTGAACAGGATCGGCTCGGTGTGATGCGCGAGATGATCTTTGCACATACGTCCCAAGATCGACGTGCAGTGCTAGAGCGGCTTTTGCCGATGCAGCGAGGTGATTTCATCGAGCTGTTCCACATCATGCAGGGTCAGCCTGTCACGATCCGTCTGTTCGATCCGCCCCTGCACGAATTCCTGCCCGCAGACAAATCCGGCCATCGTGAGCTGGCAGAGCAATTGTCTTTGCCGGTTTCTGAGGTACAGGCACGCATCGAAGCTTTGGCTGAATACAACCCGATGCTGGGTATGCGCGGTGTACGGCTCGGGCTGACATATCCCGAAATCTACGACATGCAGGCGCGTGCGATCTTCGAAGCCACGGTAGAGGCGAGCCAAAGTGGTGAACCGGTGGTTCCCGAAATCATGATCCCGCTGGTAAGTGCGATGCGCGAGGTCGAACTGGTCCGCGCCCGTATCGATGCTGTTGCCGGTCACGTACGGGCGGAAACCGGGGTGAGTTTCAACTACCGCTACGGCGTTATGGTCGAAACACCTCGTGCTGCTCTTAGGGCAGAGGACATCGCAGAGTATGCGTCGTTCCTGTCCTTCGGGACAAACGACCTGACCCAGATGACTTATGGTCTGTCACGAGATGATGCGGGCCGTTTCATGTCCTCCTACGTGAAGGCTCATGTGTACGAAGAGGACCCGTTCCACACATTGGACATCGACGGGGTCGGCGAACTGCTGAAAATCGGGGCAGAACGCGGTCGAAAAGGCCGTCCTGACGTCACACTTTCGATCTGTGGAGAGCATGGCGGTAGCCGGAACGCGATTGAATTTTGCCGAAAACAGGGCTTTGACTACGTTTCGTGTTCACCATTCAGGGTGCCCGCAGCGCGCCTTTCGGCAGCGCAACTCGCCATATCGGACGCCCGCAAGGGCCGTTTGTTGTAGAAAAGAGACAAAAACGCCTTTCGGTTGCTCGTACACACCTTCGTGTAAACATTTGCACATTGGGATGGGTGGACTCTATCCGGAGAATTCTTGTACGACCCGCCGGCCAGCGTGGGGCAAACCGCGTTTAGCCGGAGAAGAGTGTTGAACAAGCCACTCGTCAAATCGTTGTTGCGCGGAGCTTTTGCTGCCGCTGTGTTGGTATCGGGCAGCTCTGTTGCCTTTGGACAGGATATTCTGGCCAGCCGTTTGTCGGCTCTTTTGGGTCAGGAACGTGAAGCGATCGCTGAAATCCCTTCGGCTCACCTCGCTACGCTCACCACCCCTCCGGCGCCTACCGAACGCCAGATCCAGACAACTCCACGCGGTTTGTACGATGATTTAACACTTGCTGCTATGCCGGAAGCCTCCGGTGGTGAACAGTGGCAGTGTCTGGCAGAGGCGCTCTATTTCGAAGCGCGCGGCGAAAGTACCCGTGGTCTGTTTGCCGTCGGCGAAGTGATCCTCAACCGTGTAGACAACACAAGTTTTCCCGGAACGGTTTGTGGCGTTGTAAATCAGGGAACAGGTGCGCGTTACGCTTGCCAGTTCACCTATACTTGCGACGGCCATGCCGAAGTGATCAACGAGCCTGCCGCGTGGACCCGCGTAGGTAAAGTTGCACGGTTGTTGCTGGATGGTGCACCGCGTGATTTGACGGATGGGGCGACCCACTACCATACGCGTGCAGTTAACCCGTCTTGGTCGCGCCGGTTCACACGAACGGCCGAGATCGGTTCACACCTGTTCTTCCGGCAGCCGACCCGTACTGCATCAAACAACTAGTCGCGTTTTCTGGGCAAAAGGACGCCCATGGTCGCTTGTTGCTTTGGGCCCGGACTAGTATGCCGGTGCCCAAAGAACGAAAGTACGACTATGACCGACGATATCCGCATGGCTTTTGCTCACCCAGCCGAGCGTGCAGAAGCCAGTGCAAATCAGCCTTGTGACCGGATTTCCTTGCGTGACTACACGGTTGAGGTCGAAATCGGCGCGTTCCAGCAAGAGCGCGGCCATCTGCAGCGGGTCTGTTTCAACGTTGTTGTCGAGGTAGCTCCGCAAACCGGTGAGATCGACGATGATGTGGACCGGATTTTATCGTACGACACGATTACCGAGGCTATTCAGGCAGAGCTTGCAGCAGAACGTATAAACCTGCTGGAAACCTTGGCTGCACGGGTTGCCGAGACCATCCTGAGAGAGCCGCAGGCGCTTCGTGTTTTCGTACGGATTGAAAAGCTTGACCGCGGCCCCTTTGCGTTGGGCGTTGAGATTGTTCGGGGTAAGGGTGAGGTCGCGCGAGAAGGTCAGAGCCACGTCTCCATTCCCCACCCGCGCGTTGTGTATCTCTCAAATGAAGCTATTGCTTCCGAGAACTTGAAACTCTGGATCGATGAATTGGCTGCCGATGATGCACCGTTGATATTTGCGGTAGGGGCGCCGGAGACACCCGCGCCCCAAACATCGACGGCGCTTGCCCAAAGACGGATCGACCTACTGGCAATCGAACAGAACGCATGGGTTCTGGCCGGCCGTGACAAGCGCTGCATGGTTGTAGGAACGCGGACCGAACTGGATTGGGCCATGAAGCACGGTCAAATCTGTGTTTGGGCGCCGTCAAAAATTGTTCTCGATGCCGTGGACGGACCGTCGGCGAGCCCGCGTGAAGCGCTTGCCCTTGGTGCGTGGTTTGCGGATGAGATGAAAGCTGTAGAATTTCTAATCATCGGCGCAGAGGATGCAAAAGCTACTGTGCCGGTCCGTTCTGTTTCAGACCAAACAAAGAGCTTGCTGTGACCCAATACTTCCGCCCGATCCCCATGACAGACATTGCGCGCCCTCGCGGGGCAATGACTTTGGCGGGCGGATGGTGCTGGTTTGATCGCGTTGAAGTGCTTGAACGAAACCGCTCTCCAGAGGTGATTTCGGCGTCCGAAGTCTCGAATGATGTTCTGACAGCGCTGACCACTCCACGGGCAGATGTCGCGGGCCTGTCCTTGTCCAAGCCGCAGATTATGGGCATTTTGAATGTGACGCCGGACAGTTTTTCTGATGGTGGGCGGTATGTCGATCCTATAGCTGCGCTGGAACAGGCGCATCAAATGGTGGCTGACGGGGCCTCTGTTATTGATATCGGTGGGGAAAGTACCCGTCCGGGTGCCGACTATGTTGAGCTGGAAGAAGAAATATCTCGAACCGCTCCGATCGTGAACCGTTTGGCTGCCGAAGGCATTTGTATATCGATCGATACGCGCAAAGCGCCCGTCGCGCGTGAAGCCGCAAAGCAAGGTGCGGCGATGCTCAACGACGTGGCTGCAATGGAGTTTGATCCCGACATGGCGTCGGTTGCCGTTGAAAGGGATTTGCCCATCTGCCTGATGCATGCGCAAGGCACGCCCGAGGTTATGCAGAACGATCCGCGATATGATGATGTGGTTCTGGATATCTACGACTATCTAGCAGAGCGGATTGCCGTAGCCGAAGCTGCAGGGATCAAGAGATCACAGATTATTACTGATCCCGGTATCGGTTTTGGGAAAACCAAAGAGCACAACCTTTCGCTTTTGCGGCGGTTGTCTTTGTTCCACACGCTCGGCTGTCCGATCCTCCTTGGAGCGAGCCGGAAACGTTTCATCGGTGAAATATCCGCTGCGCAAGAAGCTGCCGAAAGAGTGGCCGGATCAGTGCAAGTTGCTATGGGCGGCATCCGGCAGGGGGTGCAGATCGTGCGTGTGCATGATACTTTGCCTACCAAACAGGCGCTAAGCCTGATGTTGGCAACAAACGGGGCATAGTAATGAGTCGCAAACTTTTTGGGACAGACGGGGTCCGCGGGACCGCGAACCAATTTCCGATGACCGCTGAAATGGCGCTGAAAATCGGTGCGGCTGCAGGTCGATATTTCCGAAATGACGGGTCAAACGGACACAGGGTTGTCATCGGTAAAGACACACGCCTTTCCGGCTATATGTTTGAAAACGCTCTGACTGCTGGTCTGACATCAACTGGTATGAATGTTCTCCTCCTTGGTCCGGTTCCAACACCGGCGGTTGGTATGCTCACGCCATCAATGCGGGCCGATCTGGGGATCATGATTTCGGCGAGCCACAATCCGCATCATGACAACGGCATCAAATTCTTTGGCCCTGACGGTTTTAAATTGTCGGATGACGCCGAGGCTGAAATCGAACAGCTTGTGTTTTCTGACCTCCAACCTGCACAGGCCGTCAACATCGGACGTGCACGTCGGATTGACGATGGACGGTTCCGGTATGTGGAACGTGTGAAATCTACGGTTCCACCGGGGGTGACGCTGAAGGGCCTGAAGGTCGTCATCGATTGCGCGAATGGTGCGGCCTACCGCGTTGCACCCGAAGTTCTTTGGGAACTTGGTGCAGAGGTGATTGAGGTCGGAACAGACCCGAACGGCTATAACATTAACGAAAACTGCGGTTCGACCAGTCCTCAAACCGCGGCAGAGACGATTGTAACCCATGGGGCAGACGTCGGAATTTGTCTGGACGGGGACGCCGACCGGATCATGATCCTTGATGAGACCGGAAAAGTCGCTGACGGGGACCAGCTAATGGCTCTGATGGCCAGCCGCTGGGCCGACGAAGGCCGACTGGCAGGCGGTGCACTTGTGGCCACCGTCATGTCCAACCTTGGATTGGAGCGTTACCTTGAAGGAAAGGGGCTGCGACTCGAAAGAACCAAGGTTGGTGACCGTTATGTAGTAGAACGGATGCGCCAGAACGGGTTCAACCTTGGTGGCGAACAATCCGGTCACATCGTCATGACCGACTATGCCACCACGGGTGACGGGCTTTTGGCAGGACTGCAGTTCCTTGCTGCCATGGTATCTACGGGCAAACGGGCAAGCGAGCTTGCGAAAACCTTTGAAACCGTGCCGCAACTCCTTAAAAATGTTCGCTATTCCGCTGGTTCTGATCCCCTGAATGCTGATGCGGTGAAATCCGCGATCGCCAACGCCGAGGGACTGTTGACCGGTAAGGGGCGGTTGCTCATTCGGAAATCGGGAACAGAGCCGCTCGTCCGCGTCATGGCTGAATGCGAAGACGATGCACTGCTTCTGCAGGTTGTCGATGGAATAGTCGCAGAAGTCCAATCGGCCAGTTAACTACCCGAAAGGGATGTACCGGCTACCCTCCTGCTTTGCTCATTTTTCGCGCGAGTCGGGTTAACCTTAACGTGTGTTAGTTAGTATCACGTTGGGGGCCGTTATGTTATCTTGGTTTGTGAAAAGTTTTTGCCTTGGTCTGTTTCGGAACAGAGGTGAAGACCGTGGTTGGTTAGTGGAGTCGAGCGACCTTGATCGTCGCGTGATACCGTTCGTCCAACTTCGTTCCCTACGTGAAGGGTAATCTCAAAGCGTCCGCACTACGGGCGCTTTGGTTCTTTGGCGACAAACTACCCCTTGTGCTACAGTCGCCAAGGCAGAAAGGCCCGCAGGCTCCGCGCGGGCCTTTTTGATTGCGTGCTACATGAGCAAAAAGGCTGCACCCCACAGCGCAATACCGGCACAAGCCAGCGCAAACAGGGATCCGGTGATATTCCACCCTTTTCCAGCGTCTCCGACGGGCTTGGCAATGATCACCGCTCTTGCCAGTGCAAGAAGGTAAATTGCGAATAGCCCTAGGATCACCCCATTGATAAGGCTGAGTATTTTTACCGCAGCCAGAAGTGTGGAGAGAGGAACCACAATGAGCGATGGCAGGAATACACCCTTCCAGAAGGTATCCCCAAGAGGTTCCTTGCCACTAATCAACCCGATCCAATACTCCATGGAGCGCAGTTCGTCCTTTGGCTGGTCTTTCCCAATCTGGGTCATCTCGGGTCTCCTGTTCCTGCTGTTATAAGGCAATAAAAAAAGGGCGCCCCGCAAGGCGCCCTTCCAACGTCAAATTGACGCGAATTAGTTACGCGACTTGTCGACCATTTTACCGGCCGAAATCCACGGCATCATGCCGCGCAGCTTGGCGCCGGTTTCTTCGATCAGGTGCTCATCGTTTGCACGACGCGATGCTTTGATCGTCGGTTGACCAACAGCGTTTTCAAGCATGAAGTCACGAACGAATTTACCCTGCTGGATGTCATCCAGAACGGCTTTCATGGCTTTCTTGGTTTGCTCGTATGGCAGGATGCGCGGACCTGTGACGTACTGGCCGTATTCTGCAGTGTTCGAGATCGAGTAGTCCATGTTGGCGATGCCGCCTTCATAGATCAGGTCAACGATCAGCTTCACTTCGTGCAGGCATTCAAAGTAGGCCATTTCCGGCGCGTAGCCAGCTTCGACCAGCGTTTCGAAACCACAACGGATCAGCTCAACGAGGCCACCACAGAGAACAGCTTGTTCGCCGAACAGGTCGGTTTCGCATTCTTCACGGAAGTTGGTTTCGATGATGCCCGAACGACCGCCACCAATAGCGGAGCAGTAGGACAGACCGATTTCCAGCGCTTTGCCGGTTGCGTCGTTGTTTACAGCAACGAGGCAGGGAACGCCGCCGCCTTTGGTGTATTCACCACGAACCGTGTGACCCGGGCCTTTCGGGGCCATCATGATGACGTCAACGCCGGGCTTCGGCTCGATCAGGCCAAAGTGTACGTTCAGACCGTGAGCGAAAGCGATTGCAGAGCCTTCTTTCAGGTTGTCGTGTACGTATTTTTTGTAGGTTTCAGCCTGAAGTTCGTCGGGCATGGTGAACATGATAACGTCACACCAAGCAGCGGCTTCGGCGATGCCCATAACCTGAAGGCCTTCGGCTTCGGCTTTTGCGGCAGAGGCAGAGCCTTCACGCAGAGCAACAACAACGTTCTTCGCACCCGAGTCACGCAGGTTCAGCGCGTGAGCGTGGCCTTGGCTACCGTAGCCCAGGATAGCGACTTTCTTTTCCTTGATCAGGTTCACATCGCAATCGCGATCGTAATAAACGCGCATGTTGGCGCTCCTTATCCTCCGGTTTCAATTGAGGGCACCATATGGGGAGTCTTGCCGAAGGACGATAGCACTATGCGTAAAATTATCGTCACAATCGATATTGCCATGCGCAAAACATGCATTTATCGAAAGAATCATGCTTGATGACACTGACAGACGAATTCTGCGCCATTTGCAGGCTGATCCTTCGATCCCGTTACCTGAACTTGCGGATCGATGCGGGCTGACCACAGGGCGTACTAACCGTCGGATCGAAAAACTGCGGGAAACCGGCATCCTCAAAGGGCAGGAGGCGATCATCAATTGGTTCGCTTTAGGTTTCGAAATCGCTGTTTCACTCCGTTGTACGCTCGACAAAACGCTCCCGCATGCTTTTGACGAATTTCTCGCTGCCGCTCGGGACGTGCCAGAAGTGATCGAAATCCAGACCTTCCTTGGACAAGTGGATGTTCGTCTGCATATCGTCGCGCGCGACTTGCCGCATTGGCAGCGCCTGTATCGAGAACGCGTTCTGACGCTTCCGCACATTGCAGAGCTTGAATCGCTTCTCACTGTTGCGACGCTCAAGCGCGATGAGGTTCTTCCGCTATGATCGACCTTGACGATATTGACCGGAAGCTGCTCGACGCCTTGCAACAGGACGCTGCCCAACCGGCGAGTCAACTCGGCCGGAAGCTCGGACTGTCCCAACCCGCGACATGGCGTCGGATCAAACGGCTGGAGAATGCGGGTGCTATTGCTGGTCGTCGTCTACGGCTTGATCGGGAAAAGCTCGGGTTCGGAGTGACGGTGTTCTTGGGTGTTAAACTCGCGGCCAAAGCCCGCGTAAGCCTTGAGGATTTCGAACGGGCAGTAACGGCAATCCGCGAGGTCCAAACGGTGGAACACGTTCTTGGTCTATACGATTACCGTTTGCGTGTGGTCGCGACTGACATCGCAGACTTTGAACGCATCCTGCGTCGTCGGATCATGACCCTCCCCGGTGTCGGCAACGTAGAGGCTAACGTTCTCCTCACCGAAGAACGTCGTCCGGGTCCGCTCTGACAGTTTATCGTGCGCCGAGCCCGAGCTCCATCAGAGCCTTGCGCACCGGAGCCACCGAATAGAGGGCTTCAATACCTTTCGCGCGAAGGTCACGTACCGCTTGCGCTCCGGCAATCGACGCACGGTTCAGCGCATCGACACCACGAACGCGAAGAACCACTTCCGGGTGACGCCTACGTTCGTATGCTTGGAGCATTTTTGCATCCCCAAGATCGCCGGGACGTTCTTTAGCTAATTTCAACAGGCAGATCATGTCGCCAAGAGACATGTTCAACCCCTGTGCGCCAATCGGTGGAACCACATGCGCGGCTTCTGCGACCAGCGCCACACGCTGCGATGTCATTCTGTCGGAAATCTGGGAAATGATCGGCCACGCTTGACGATTTCCAACGAGCTTTAACGGCCCGTAGATGCCGGCGGACCGGTCAGTTGCGGCTTTATTGAACTCTGTTTCGGGAAGGTCGCGCAGGCGGAGTACCTCGGGGCCGTGCTCCATCCACACGACGGCGGAGCACGGTTGTCCCTCGTGATCGGGGAGCGGTACCAAGGTGAACGGCCCGCCGGATCGGTGAACCTCGGTCGAAATGTTCCCGTGGGATTGCGGGTGGGTAACTGCGAATACAACGGCCTTCTGGCCGTAACGGATGGTTTTGGCGTCAATGCCAACGGCCTTGCGAACGGCCGAATTCCGACCATCAGCTCCAATAACCAGTTTACAGCGGACCTGAGTTCCATCTGTCAACATGACCAAGGCTTCGCCTTCGCGAGCTGTTAGGGACTTGAATCCGACACCAGCGCGGAAATCGACGTTATCCAGGTCTTCTAAACGCGCGACCATTTCGCGGCGAAGCAGCCAATTTGGCAGGTTCCATCCGAATGGCTGGTCAGAAATGTCTGATGCGTCGAAATCTTTGATCACGCGCGGGGCAGGGGTTTCACCACCCGCATCGACAATCCGCATCACCTGCAATGGGGCTGCATGGGCTTCAAGTCTCGGCCAAATTCCTGCTTCGTCCAAAAAGTTACGAGACCCTTGGAAAAATGCGGTCGTGCGGTGATCGGTGCCTGCAGAGTGATTGTTCGTCACTGGCGGCATCGGGTCCACGCATATGACCGAAAAACCGGCGGTTCCAAAGGCTGCTGCACATGACAATCCGGCGACGCCGCCACCTGCGATCACGATATCTGCTGAAATTCGTTCCATAGCTCAGACATATGCCGCGGTGAGAAAGGGGGGAAGGCCCCTTAGACGACCTGCGACAGAAAAGCCTCCAGATCGTCGGTGTGATGGTGGATGTGCGCCGCAGGAAGCGGATCGGGCCCAACATGAACCGTTCGCATTCCCATCGCGTGTGGTGCAGCAAGGTTGCGTATGTCGTCTTCGAACATCGCGCCTTGTTCGGGGGAGAGACCGTCGAGGGCAAAAATAGCCTCAAACGCTGCCTGCTCTGGTTTTGGGCGATAGTTGGCGTGCTCTACACCGTAGACTGCATCGAATACACCGTCCAAGGCGCGTGCTTCCAGAACACCGAGCGCATAGGGTTTGGAGGCATTTGTGTAGACAATTTTCCGCCCTGGCAAACGTGCAATCCGTTCCGCGAGAAGGGGGGCAGGCGAGAGTGCAGCAAAGCTGATGTCGTGCACCGCATCCAGATAAGGTGCCGGATCAAGCCCGTGTTCATTCATCAACCCCGCGAGCGTGGTCCCGTAGCGTTTCCAGTAGGTATCACGCAGGTGATCGGCTTCGTCGCGGCTAATGCCTAGTGCCTGCGCAACATAGTCCGTCATTTTTACTTCGATCTGATCGAACAGACGGGCAGACGGCGGGTAAAGCGTGTTGTCGAGGTCAAAGACCCAAGCGCGTACGTGTGAGAAAGATGCTGATACCATAGGGTTGTGCTATCCGTCCTTGTTGCCGCTCGCAACGACTTTGGCTTGATTGCGGAGCCCAATGGTGGATAGGGTCCATCCGACAAACAGATTGAAAACCGACATGCAAGATCACAAGCCCCAACAAAAAGACGCCTATCAACTGATCCTAGAGGCGATCGACAGTCACATCTACAAACCGGGCGACCGGCTGGTGGAGAGCGATCTTGCGGACCGTTTCGGTGTTTCACGTACGCCAATTCGTGAAGCCCTCCAGCGGTTGGAAACACAAAGCCTGCTGACCCGTGACGGACGGTCGTTGATCGTCGCGTCCTTGGATCATACTCAGATCGCAGAATTGTATGTGGTTCGTGGCGAGCTTGAGGGATTGGCCGCACAATTGGCTGCACGCCATGCAACACCTGAAGAGGTTCGCGTGTTGCGGGATATGGTTGAATCAGACCGGAAACTGATTGGCGACCCGACTGCGCTTGCGCGGGCCAACAAGCGGTTTCACAAACAGATTCATCTTGCCTCACACAACAGGTTTCTAGTCCAACAGTTAGACCTTGTGCATCGGTCTATGGCGCTCTTGGCAACGACCTCACTTGCTGCTGAAGGACGTGGGGATGATGCGCTCGCCGAACATGACGCGATTGTTCGAGCGATCGAAAACCATGAACCGCAAGCCGCAGACAATGCACTACGTGACCACATTTCCAAGGCGTTTGTAACGCGGCTCAAACTTGAA
>JBNKUW010000011.1:0-31054 GCA_050298835.1 Marivivens sp. | reverse complement strand
GCATAGCGCCCAGCGTGGAGGATTTGCATCGCAATCCGTCCGTCGGCTTCGTGCACGCGGTCCGTCACGATCTTGTGGTTCGCGATGTCCTCGTCCGAAAACAGACCTGCCGCACCTGGGAACACGCCACCTTCGCGGTTCGGGGCCATACCGCCCGTAACCATCAGACCAACGCCGCCCCGCGCGCGGGCCGCATAGAACTCTGCCACGCGGTTCCAGTCCTTGGTCTCTTCCAAACCCGTATGCATCGATCCCATCAGGACGCGGTTCTTCAGCGTCACAAAACCCAGATCAAGCGGTGCCAGCAAATGCGGATAGTCTGTCATAGAGTCCTCCCTCTTGGCTGCAACATGACGTGCAGTGACGTCCGCGTCACCTGCAACGCGGCGTCATATTGCTGTCAAATCAAGTTGGACGTCAGGAGGTTTCGACACAATGCCGCCGGAACGCCTTTTTCAACAGGTCCAGTTCCGCGCGAAGCAAATCGATTTCAGACCGCAAATCATCGGCCAGCGGATCGCCGCAGATAATTGAAAACGTGTCGAGCGTTTCGCCCGTTTCCGTGTCGGAGATAACAAAGGTCTGCACACCGTCCGCCAGAACCTCTGCCGGAACCGGAACGCGGATTTGCCAACCACCTTCCGCTGCTTCAACGGTTACTCCTGGAATATCACGGGCCAGATGCGTCACAGAGATATTGGGAGCATTCTCAGATGGCGTCTTCAGCAGGCCTTCCCAAACGCCTTCGAACAGCCGGATTTTCGTCAATGTCGATGTCATCATTCGGATCGCCTCCGGTTCACAGTGTCGCGCGCGGATACCGGCAGAAGGTAATATCCCGCACGGTGACCTGATTCATGTCCGGACCTTCGAAAATCAGGTCGAGCCAGACTTTCTCGATCCGCTTTTCGTTCAGTTTGGAATAGCCAAGGTCGAATTCCACCATCTGGCTGTTTTCATGCAGGGGAAGCTCGCGCACGATCTGTTCGACGTTCGGTCCGTGCTTGATGTTCAGCCGCGCAAAAATTTCCAACGGTTTTTCGTATTCGATAATCGGATCGCAACGGACGAGGTGCTTCATCTGCAGCCCGTGACAGGCATCCTCGGGCAATTCAATAGCAAGGCTCAGATACGACCCATCGAATTTGAAAACGTCCATCCGAAGCCCGAACGGAGCCAAATCAGCCTCGCGCGTGTTACGCAATTGTCGGAGGGTCAGCTCACTCACCTTGCAATCGTGATAGAGCGTTACCTGTTCCCCGATCTCAGACTTGGACTGCACGGCAGCAATGCCTTTGACAGCAAGCGGTCCCCGCCAGAGTTGCGGACGCCATGCCCAGTCCGTTCCACGCGGGGTCGGAAACCGATTCGAACCAATCGCAGGAAGCGCCAACCTACCGTCAGCGAGATAAGCAAATTCGTCCGCCTTGGTCCGCAGCCGTTTGATGATCGACCTCTGATTCCGAAGCACCGCCGGATCGGCTGACTCCGCACCACGTATCATCCGCTCCAACTGCCGGAAGAACCGCTTTTGCGTGAGTGTTTCGATCAGACCCATAGGGTGCGCCCGCCTTTAATAGTCATGCCCGCTTCTTGGCGACATTCTCCAACGTACCGCCAGAGGTCAAGCCAAACCCCCCGAAGTGCCGGAGTTTTCACTGTGGTTGCTGCGCTGCAATCACGCGCCTCAAGAGTGTCGCGCCGGCAAACCGTGACAGGGGTTGCGTCGCATACCCGCGGACTGCAATCGTAACCAACCGGCCTTGCATATCCAGAAACGCGCGCCATTCCGTCTGCTCTGTTCCCGGCAATACAGGATCAGCGCTGTCCGAAAACACCAGCTCGATGGTGTTTCGGTTCACCCTGCTTTCAAGGATATCCACTGAACCAGCGTCTCCGCTAGCGCTCAGCATCCGGCGTCCATCCGCACTTTTCACGAGTGACAGGAATCCGCTCGCATCCGCTGCCACGCTCGCCGTTCCCTCATCGCCGATCTGGACTGAGATAACGCCGTATCCAACCAAGTCGTCACCACAGGGGATCATCACGACGAACCCTTCGGCCCGTTTGCTGGAACGCCGGTCAACGCAGTACCCATCCGGTGTGCGTACAATCACTTGGCCGTTTGCAACAGGAATTTCCTGTGGCCCCGACGCGATTTCGACGCATCCGGCGACACCAAGAACAAACGCCAGAATAGCCAGTTTTGGTAGTTTTGGTAAAACCATGCGTTGTCCCCCAGTCGTCTCTTACTCCAGTAGGGCATGCATAAACTTGCAGCAACCCGCCTATGGCTTGATTGCAATTCAGCTTTGCGCAGCGTATTTCGAGGTTTGATAGCGAACAAAGGCCCGTGCGATGAACTGGATTACCAACTACGTCCGCCCGACGATCAACTCCCTCTTTTCGCGCCGCGAAACCCCGGACAATCTCTGGACCAAATGCGACGAATGCGGAACCATGCTGTTCCACCGCGAACTGTCGGACAATCAGAACGTCTGCACCAACTGCGGCCACCACATGGCAATTTCTCCGCGTGCACGTTTCGCAGCCCTTTTTGACGGCGGAATCTTTACCGAAGTACCGGTGCCCGCCCCGATCGAAGACCCGCTGAAATTCCGCGATCAAAAGAAATACACTGACCGTATGAGAGCGGCCCAGAAAAAGACCGCCGAACACGAAGCAATGCTTGTCGCCGAGGGCGAGATTTTCCGCACACCCATCGTCGCTGCCGCCCAAGACTTTGCTTTCATGGGTGGATCCATGTCGATGTATGTCGGCAACGCGATCATCGCTGCCGCCGAACGTGCTGTCGCTCTCGGACGTCCTTTGGTTCTGTTCTCCGCCGCTGGCGGTGCCCGCATGCAAGAAGGCATCTTGTCCCTGATGCAAATGCCGCGGACTACCATCGCCGTCGATATGCTCAAAGAAGCAGGCCTGCCTTACATCGTGGTACTTACCCACCCAACCACCGGTGGTGTCACCGCGTCCTACGCGATGCTCGGTGATGTTCAGATTTCCGAACCCAACGCCCTGATTTGCTTTGCCGGTCCCCGCGTGATCCAACAAACCATCGGGGAACAGCTTCCCGAAGGGTTCCAGCGCGCTGAATACCTGCTGGACCACGGTATGCTCGACCGTGTGACCCCGCGTGGTGAAATCAAAGAAGAACTGGCCCGTATCATCCGCATGTTGATGGGGCTTGATGCTGTTGTATCAGGTGACCTCCCCGCACCGGTGGCCACTGAACAGACTTCTACCGAAGAGCCCGCTGCCACAGAGGTAGCCCCCGAAGCGGACGAATAACACCCGATGACCAGCACCCCGATGGGATCGGACAAGATCCTCGAACGTATGATGGCCTTGCATCCCAAGGTCATCGACCTCACGCTTGATCGCGTCTGGCGTTTGCTGGACCTTCTCGGAAATCCGCAAAACGACCTGCCGCCTGTGATCCACATCGCAGGTACAAACGGCAAAGGGTCGACCCAGGCAATGATCCGCGCTGGCCTCGAAGCCGAGGGGAAAAAGGTCCATGCCTATACCTCCCCCCATCTTGCGCGCTTCCATGAACGCATCCGCCTCGCCGGAGAGCTGATCTCCGAAGACTACCTCACCGAGGTTCTTGATGAATGTTACGCTGTGAACGGCGGCGAAAGCATTACCTACTTTGAAATCACCACATGTGCGGCGATCCTCGCGATGGCCCGTACACCGGCAGATTACACTTTGCTCGAGGTCGGCCTCGGCGGACGCCTCGACGCGACCAACGTGATCGAAAAGCCCGCGCTTTCAATCATCACGCCAGTTTCTATCGACCACGAACAGTTCCTTGGCTCCACGCTCACTGCGATCGCAGGTGAAAAGGCCGGGATCATCAAACGCGGCACCCCCGTCATCGTTGGCCCGCAAGAGGACGAAGGGCTCGATGTGATCGAAGCAACCGCCCAGCGCCTCGGTGCGCCTGTCCTCGCTTACGGTCAACATTGGCACGTCGGTCAGGAACATGGGCGCCTTGTCTATCAGGACGAAACCGGCCTCCTTGACCTGCCCTTGCCCAGCCTTCCGGGCGATCACCAGATTCAGAACGCCGGCATGGCTCTGGCCGCGCTCCGCCAACTTGGCTTTGGCGAAGCGGCTGCGAACGGCGCCGTAACGAACGCCTTCTGGCCCGCCCGAATGCAGCGCCTGACCTCCGGCAAACTGGTTGATCTGGCACCTGATTGCGATCTTTGGCTTGATGGTGGTCACAACCCCGCAGGCGGCAAAGCCGTTGCCGCAACATTGGCGCAGCTACCGGTACGTCCGACGCATTTGATCTGCGGTATGCTCAATACCAAAGATGTCACCAGCTACATGCAACCATTGGCTGAACAAGTGCAGAGCCTTACTGCGGTCTCCATTCCGGGTGAGGCCAACACGCTGACGGCCGACGATACCGCCAAGTTCGCTGAGACCGCCGGCTTTACCTCAGTGAGCACCGCAGCGTCGGTTGCAGAAGCGCTCCGCACCCTCGCTGATCGCGAACCGTCTTCCCGCATCCTGATTTGCGGGTCGCTCTACCTCGCTGGCGCGGTTCTCAGAGAGAACGGATAAACGCGCCGCTGGTTAAAATCGCTTCGGGCTGAAGAGGGGGAAAACCCCTCTCACCTATCCTAAATAGCGAATCATCTCCCTTGACCCCGAATCACCTATCCAGCTAGATTCACGGCAGAATTCGCTGTTCGAACCAACGTTCCTACGGCAAAACCGGCCAGGCAGGGCGGGGAGGCGGGCCAATCTGGGCTCGTCTTTCTGTTTCTAACCCCCTGATCCGACTCAACAAATCGAATCATCCACAACTATGAGTCGCGATTCGCCTCAAGCAGTTTGACTTGAGTCGGGTGATTCTACAAAATGTAGCCGTGTTTCAGAGCCACACCCCGCCTGCCAGCGGAAGGATGTCACATCCTGTGGTTCTTTGATTGGGGGATAGACTATGTTGCGTTTGGCCGCGTTATGCGCTGCCAGCCTTTGGGTGGGGTTGGCCGGTGTAGCCGTTGCACAAGATGTGCGCATTACCGAAGAAATGTCTGATGTCAGTTTCTCTGTGAACGGGCAGACCTTCACGATTGCGCGCAATCAGGACACCTCCGCACAACTATCGGGAGAGTTTACAAAGACCTCCCGCGCTTGTCCGCCGTTTTGCATCCATCCGATTACCGTCGCCCCCGGTGTAGAAACCGTCGGCGAACTCGACGTTATCGCGTTCCTCCAAAGCAATGTTTCCTCCGGCAGCGGCCTATTGGTCGATGCACGCGTACCGGAATTTTTTGTACAGGGCGCCATTCCGGGTGCCATCAACATTCCGTTTTCGACTCTCGAAGCCGACAATCCCTACCGCGAGGACATCCTCTATGCGCTCGGGGCGACGCACACGAGTGACGGACTAGATTTTTCCAATGCACTGACCTTGATGGTTTACTGCAACGGCGCTTGGGACGACCAATCTACCCGCGCGATCAAAGGCCTCCTTCAGGCAGGCTACCCTGCTGACCGTCTGCAATACTACCGCGGCGGAATGCAGGACTGGTCAATCATGGGCCTGACCACTGTAACGCCACAATCCGGCGGCTAATAGATTTACGAGGAGACCATTATGATCCGCACCATTATCGGATTTTTTGTAGCCGCTCTGGCCATCTGCACCGCGATTATTCTGATGCCCTTCGGCACGGACGCTTCGGGGGACGACACGGGCGTTCAGACGACGCGCACCCAAACCGCGCCGGTAACTGCACCGGTTTCGGCTCCGGTCCGCACTGTCGAAACACCGGTAAGCGGTAACGCCGGCGTTCTCGCTCCGGGCGTAGCCGAAGCCATCGCTCCCGCTCCTGCCGTAGCAGGGAACGCGGCCGCGCGTATCCTCGCTGCCGTCCGCGCAGGAGAAGAGATCCACTCGGCTATTCGTACCGACAACACTAGTATCGCGGACACGACGAACGGCGTTCTAGCCCAGCTTGGCATGGATGCTCCCGAGCCGACCTCCCAGCCGATCGATCCGGCGATGGCTGACATGACTTCGGGCGTACTCGCCGGTATCCGTGTGGCAACCGGTCAGGTTGCTGAACCCCAAGGCCGCGATGCCAACGATCTGCGCACACTCGTTGCTTGGGCGCTCAAGGAAAACCAGTCGGACGCCTATATCGACTCTCTCGTGAACGAGGCCGCCTCGACCGGTCAGATCGCAGTTCCAAGCATGCTGGTCACATCGGACGGTCGCGTTGACACCGCAACGCTTTTGAACTCCATCGTGCAGCAGGCAACAGTTCTGACCACCGGTCAGGCACCTGCTGTTCCGACCACCCCGCTTGGCGCAGCTGACGGTGTCGAAGTTCGCGTCGTCCAACGTGCTGCAGGCACAGAACAATTCCGCTTTTATACCGTTTCTCCGGGTGACAGCCTCGGGTCGATTTCGGTGAAATTCTACGGGTCAGTCGAACACTTCCCGCAGATTTTCGAAGCGAACCGGCAGATCCTTTCAAGCCCGGACAGAATACAGGCTGGTCAGCGCCTGGTAATACCCGAACTGACCTAATCAAAAATCGAGCAGTGAAGCGAAAGGGCGGGTTTATCCCGCCCTTTTGTCATTTTCCCTCTGTGTCTTTGCCCCAAGTCGGGTCCTGCATTTCTTGCAACCGGCTTGCTGTGCGTTCAAATTCAAACGCCCCCTCGCCCTCAAGATAGAGCGTTTCCGGCACAGACGCAGCTGAACAAATCAGCTCGACCTTTGCCTCGTAGAGCGCGTCGACCAGCGTCACAAAACGCTTCGCTTCGTTAAAGTTGCTCCGCCCCAATTGTGGAATATTTTCCACAATCAGCACGCGCACCGCGTCAGCAATCGCAAGATAGTCCCCTGGACCCAACATACGCCCGCACAGATCATAGAACGTCGCTCTAGCTACGCCGTCATAAAAACCGGGCAATTCCACGTCACGTCCTTTGATCCGCAGGACCAGAGGCTCCCAGTTGTCACCGGCATAATCCGTCCATATCGCCCGCACCTCTGCCTGAACAGCAGGTGTCAGCGGCGTGAAGTACCGGCTTTCATCATGGAGCCGCCCTTGACGGTGGTCTGTCTCACTGATCAGTTCTCGAACTTCCAGTTTCTGTTTGATCAGCGCGATGAAGGGCAAGAATAGCTGCCGGTTCAGCCCGTTTTTGTATAGCTCGTCTGGCACACGGTTTGATGTGGTCACAATCGTCACCCCCGCCTCGAACAGCTTTTCAAACAACCGTCCGACGATCATCGCATCCGTAATGTCGGTGATTTGCATTTCATCGAACGCAAGGAAACGCACCTCTGCCGCCAATTTTTCGGCCACCGGCGCGATTGCGTCATCAACGCCCTGCGCACGCGCTTTGCCCATCTCTTCGTGCACCCATTGCATGAACGCATGGAAATGGGCACGGCGTTTGGGCACATTGACCAGATCGAACAGCAAATCCATCAGCATGGATTTCCCGCGCCCGACACCACCCCAAAGATAGAGGCCGCGGACCTCTTCCTGCACCGCTTTGCGAAACAGCCCCTTTTTGACCGGAGGACGGCTCAGCCCCTCACGAATACGTTCCAAAGCGTCAAGAACGCCCTCTTGTGCGGGGTCAGGCTTTAGGCGGCCCTCGGCAACGCCTGTGCGATATGCGTCAATCACGGTGGTCATACGGCGCAAATAGCGCCCGACAGCCACAAAGAAAACCCTAGCCAAACAGCAGATGATCCCTTTCATCACAATGTTTGATCAAACCTGTCAGCTCCGCGATTGACGGAACCTCCCTGTCCGCTACCTTCCCCACCATGAACAAGGCTGCACCCCTCTTCACCCCCGTCCTCATCGTCGGGAGCATTATCGTCCTGATCGGCTTCGCGATCCGCGCGTCCTTTGGCGTGTTCCAGATCCCGATTGCAGAAGAATTCGGTTGGATGCGGGCTGATTTCAGCCTCGCCATTGCGATCCAGAACCTTGCGTGGGGAATTGGTCAGCCGATTTTCGGTGCCATCGCGGAAAAGATCGGCGATCGCAAAGCCATCGTCATCGGCGCGATCGCCTATGCGGCCGGGCTTGTTCTGTCCGCAGGCGCCACCCTTCCGATCCAGCATCAGGTTTACGAAGTTCTCGTCGGATTTGGGATCGCAGGGACAGGGTTTGGGGTTGTTCTTGCCGTTGTCGGGCGGGCCAGCTCCGACGAAAACCGCTCCATGAGCCTCGCCATTGCGACTGCCGCTGGATCAGCCGGACAGGTATTCGGCGCTCCTGTAGCCGAAGCGCTACTTCAGTCCATGAGCTGGCAGAGCGTATTCCTCTGGTTCGCTGCCGCCATGCTCGCCAGCCTTGTGCTCTTACCCTTTATGCGCGCGCCACAAACGGCCACCAAACAAGAACTCCAGCAGAGCATGGGTGCCATTGTCGGCCAAGCACTCCGCGATCCGTCCTACGTGATGATCTTCCTCGGATTCTTTTCCTGTGGCTACCAGCTTGCGTTTGTCACCGCCCACTTCCCCGCCTTTGTGGCCGAATCCTGTAGTCCAATCGCGGGGGGCAGCATCCTTGCGGGTCTTGGCATATCGTCCACCTCTTCTCTTGGAGCAGCCGCGATTTCACTGATCGGCGTCGCAAATATTGGCGGCACACTGCTCGCCGGTTGGCTGGGTAAACGGTATTCGAAAAAGTACCTGCTCGCCGGGGTTTACGCGATGCGAACGGTCGTTGCTGCATGGTTCATCCTGACGCCAATGTCGCCGTTCTCGGTCATCGTGTTTTCGATGGTTATGGGCGCGCTCTGGCTGGCGACAGTACCGTTGACCTCCGGCCTCGTCGCGCATTTGTTCGGGCTACGCTACATGGGCACGCTCTACGGGATTGTGTTCTTTTCCCACCAGTTGGGTAGCTTTCTTGGCGTCTGGCTCGGCGGGAAGCTCTACGACATTTACGGCACCTACACCTATGTCTGGTGGGTTGGCGTCGGCGTCGGAGCGTTCTCTGCCCTTGTCCACCTGCCCGTCCGCGAGCACGCACGCACCGCTGCGGCCTAAGCCCGCCAGCGATCCAGAATGTAGCGCCCCGTCATCAGGTCAAGGTGCGCGCCCCCGCCGTTTTTGAACAGCGTGATATCCTGCGGACCGCGGACAAAGCGGCTCAGTTCGTAGTAGTCACCCACGACCTCTGCCGGATCATATTCGCCCGCCTCAATCGGAATGCGCAATTCACCGATGTCATGCAGAACCGTATCACGGCTATCCATGAACACGCGCGACCGTAGCAACGCCTCGGTATCCGCTTCGCGCAAATCAGGGCGAAACGCACCAATCAGGTCCACATGCTGCCCCTCGTGAAGCCACTCGCCCTTCAGGACGATCTGTTTGGCCGGCGTCGCGCAGGTCACGATATCCGCCCCGCGTACAGCCGCCTCAACATCTGTCGTGGCGACCGTCGCAGGGTATTGCAAAGCCAGCGCCTCAGCACTCTCCATCCGGCGTCCGGCAACAGTAAACTGCGCGTCGGGAAACAACGCGCCATAGGCCTCCCTTAGCGACGCCGCGACAGTCCCCGCACCGATGATCGTGATTTTTTCGCTGTCAGAACGTGCCAACCGTCGCGCGGCCAACAGACTATCGCCTGCCGTTTTCCACTTTGTCACCAATCCGAAATCAACAACCGCTTCCAGATCACCGGTTTCGTCCGAAATCAGGTTCATCGCGCCGTTGACGTTGCGCAGACCCTTGGCCGAGTTTTCGGGGAAAACCGTTGCCGCCTTAACCGCGATCCCCAAACCGTCGATCCACGCACTGCGCGTCAACAGGGTATCCCCGCCGCGATACAGGAAACTGTCCGCGATTTCGGCCTTGGGCCTTTGGTGTCCCGCCGCCAAAGCGTCGGTTAATCCGATCCAATCGAGCTTGGCTTCGCCTGCGTCAAACGGGATGATCTCGATACTCATTCCGCTTCCGCCGCGCTCAACAGACCAACAGACACAAGCCGTTCAGCCCATCCTTCGGGTCCTGTGAATAGATGTGTACGCCAGCCGCGCGCCTCGGCTGCTGCGATATTGTCCGCGCGGTCATCGGTGAACAAAAGGTTTGAGGGGGCGACACCGCAGTCTTCTTCCAAAAGCCGGTAGATTTCGGCATCCGGTTTGATAACCCCCATATGACCAGAGATGTATCGCCGGTCGAATTCTTCGAGGAACGGATATTCCCGTTCAGCCATCTCAAACGTCTGAATGCCAAAGTTCGACAAGGCATAAACCGGCACACCTGCTGACCGGAGCGCACGGAGCAACCGGACCGAATGGTCAATCGCGGGCGACGCCATCTCGAGCCAGCGATCGTGCCACATCATGATCTCTTCGCGCCAATCAGAGTATGTGTCGGCACAGGCTTTCACCTCATCAACAAAGGTCGCGCCCCGATCCACGTTGTCGTTCATCCCGTGCAGATCAACCTCGGAAAACAGCGCCTTACGACGGTCCTCGCCGATCACGCGGTCATAGACCCGCTCTGGGTTCCATTCGATCAGCACATTGCCGATGTCGAACACGACTGCTTTGATACCCATTTATTGCCCCCTTTTGATCCGCTGAAGCTCCCGCTCCAGCGCGTCCAGAAACCGCGACCTGTCAGCCTTGGAAAACGGTTTGCCACCGCCCTGTCGGAACGGGTCCGCCGACCGCAGGTCCGCCATCAGATCCCGTGTCGCCAGCACATTGCCGATATTGGCTTCGGTCAGCGCCTCGCCATTGTGTTTGAGCACGCGCGCCCCCGCTTCGACGCATTTCGCAGCCAGCGGGATGTCACCGGTAATCACAACATCACCTGCCGTTGCCCGCTCTGCGATCCACATGTCTGCTACATCCGGCCCCTCGGGCACGATGACGTTTTCAACCAGCGGATTTTGCGAAGGCCGTAGCCCACCGTTCGATACAACGAACATGCGGGTCTGATGACGGGTTCCGACCCGTTCAACCTCGGCCTTCACAGGGCAGGCATCAGCGTCAACATAGATCACGCGTAGAGCGCCTCAGCATGGAATGCGATGTGATCCTCAAGGAACGACGACACAAAGAAATAACTGTGGTCATAGCCCTTTTGCAGACGCAGGTTCGCAGCAATCCGACGCTCCGCCGTTGCGGCCCAGAACTTCTCGGTCATCAGGAAATCTGCGTATTGGTCGTTCGCTCCGGTATCAACGAGCAAGGGAATATCCAGACCAACGTTCTGCATCAGCAGGGTCGCGTCATGTTTCGCCCATTTGCTTTCGTCGGCTCCCAGATAGTTGGTGAACTGCGGACGGCCCCAATCCCCAGCGGTCGGGTTACAGATCGGAGAGAAGGCCGAAACAGACCGATAGTGCGGTACGTTCATCGCCAGCGTCAGCGCCCCGTGACCACCCATCGAATGGCCGGTGATCGACTGTCGTTCCTCGTCCACGGCAAAGTTGTTGGAGATTACCTTGGGCAATTCCTGCGTCACATAGTCGAACATGCGGAAATGCGGTGCCCACGGTTTTTCGGTCGCGTTCACATAGAACCCCGCGCCCTGACCCATGTCATAGGCGTCGTCATTCGCCACGCCCTCACCCCGCGGCGAGGTATCTGGATAGGCAATCGCAATCCCGTGCTCTGCCGCCCAAACCTGTGCGCCCGCTTTGACCATCGCGTTTTCGTGCGTGCAGGTAAGCCCCGCAAGAAACCACAAAACCGGTACTGGCGCGTGCTCTGCCTCTTCCGGCAGGAACAGGCCAAAAGTCATCTGCGTACCTGTCGCATCAGAATCATGGCTGTAAACGCCCTGCACGCCACCAAAACACCGGCTCTCTGAAATGACTTCCATGTCGTTCTCCAATCAGATCTGGACCCAGGCAATCACTGCCGAGACCGTAAGTATGCTCAGCGCGGTAGACACGAGAATCGCGGCCGACACGCGCGCAGGCGCCACACCGTAGTGATGCGCCAGAATGTAAACATTGCCCGCCACGGGCAAAGACGCCGCCGCGACCATAACCGAGGCGGCAAAAGGATCAATCCGGAACAGGACAAACGCGCAAAAAGCGACCGCCGCAGGGTTCAGGATCAGTTTGGCAAAGCTCAGCCAGCCCGCGATCACCAAACGCTCTGCCGATTTGCTGGCAAGCGATGCACCAATCGCGAACAACGCTCCCGGCGTCGCGGCGTTCCCCAGAATGGTCAGGAAATCGTTAATCGGACGCGGGATCGGTAGCGCCAAAGCGGACACAGACAGCCCGATCACAATCGACACGATCATTGGATTGCGCAACAGCCCCATACCGACCGATCTCAGGACACGGAGTGATACACGTCCGTCACGGCTCCCTGAAATCAGGATCACGATAAGCGAGGAATAGACGATCAGGTCCACCACCAGAACCATCATGATCGGCCCAATCGCGGCCTCTCCCATCAACATCGACAGCATGGGGATGCCCAGAAACCCTGTGTTCCCGATCACCCCTGTCTGCGCTTCGACAGCGGCCTCTCCCACACTCAGTTTGCGGGCAATCGCCACCCCTGTCACCAGCAGGTAAACTGCCATCGTACCCAAAAGATACGCCCCCATGAACGGCCAGTTGATCAGCTCTCCGATGGACAGGTTCGCGGAAAACCGGATCAACATCGCAGAGAGAGCGAAATAAAACACGAACTTGGTGAGATAGGCCGTCGCCTGTTCGGTAAAGAACCCGCTCCGCCCAGAACCGTAGCCAAGGGCGATCAACATAAAGAAAGGAAGCGTCTGTAGGAATATCGCCAACATGCGGAATCGCTAACATGGGCTAACGGGGAACAAAACCCGTCACGCGCGGTGGTATGGTGACCCCGACAGGATCGAAGCCGCACGATAGAGTTGTTCGCTCAACATCACGCGGACCAACATATGCGGCCAGACCATTTTACCAAACGACAGGGCAGCATCGGCCTTGGCACGGAACGCAGGATCCAGCCCGTCCGCTCCACCAATGACAAAGGCAACATCCTGCCGCCCCTGATCGCGCCAACCGCCAAGCTGTTCGGAAAACTGGGGGGAGGTCATAACCCTTCCCCGTTCATCCATAATGCAGATCAGTGCCCCGTTGGGAATCGCTCGTTCCAGCAGGGCGGCCTCTGCCCCCATGCCAGCGTTCTTTTTATCCTCGACCTCAATGACATTCGCAGGGCCGAGCGCAAGCGCCCGCCCTGTGCGGTCGAACCGTTTGAGATAGTCGTCGATAAGGTCACGTTCAGGACCCGCCCGAAGGCGGCCAACCGCAACGATATGAACCCGCATCAGCTTTCGGCAGTTGCGCCCGTAGGCAACCACATCTTTTCAAGCTGGTAGAAATCGCGGACTTCGGGGCGGAACACGTGAACAAGAACATCGCTCGCGTCGATCAGCACCCAGTCCCCGATTTCCGCGCCTTCCATCTTGCAGATGAGCCCGAATTCCTTTTTGAGACGGTCGGCCAGTTTCTCTGCAATTGCAGATACCTGACGAGTCGACCGGCCTGTGGCGACAACCATATAGTCGGCCACTTCGGATTTGCCGCGCAGAGTGATCTCTACAACGTCTTCGGCTTTGTCATCTGACAGAGAGGATAAAACAGCGGCGAGGATATCTTCGCTCGTTGCCTGAGAAAGGGCCGTCGTCATTGGCGGCTCCTTTTGGGCAGTGTCAGCTGCCTGTGTATTGAAAGACAGATCATTGTCCTCCGGGGTTGCGCGCCGTCCCACCCCCGACGCTGGGTATGAATTCAAGGTAGCAGCCATGCTGAACCTTTTCAACACAGGGTGAGAAGACGCCCCGTATCAGAGATTCCTTGCGAGACTCAACCAAACATCATATGTCCCGCTCATGATCCGCATATTTGACATGGATGACCGTGCACGCCTGCGTGAACGGTTCTACGGCGAAGTCCGCTCCATCCTCGCCCGACTGTAATGTCTGCGGGGCGCGCAATCGCGCCCGTCCGAACGATCTGACTATCACATTTCAAAAGGTTTGAGCCATGTCGCCCAAGACGCTCTATGACAAAATCTGGGACGCTCACGTCGCCCACGAATCCGAAGACGGCACCTGTTTGCTGTACATCGACCGCCACCTCGTCCACGAAGTGACCTCTCCGCAGGCCTTCGAAGGTCTGCGTATGGCTGGTCGCAAAGTTCGCGCACCGGAAAAAACCATCGCCGTGCCGGACCACAACGTTCCGACCACCACCGACCGCGCGTCGGGCGTTATCGAAAACGAAGAATCACGCATTCAGGTCGAAGCTCTCGACAAGAACGCCAAGGACTTTGGTGTGAACTACTACCCCGTGTCCGACGTCCGTCAGGGCATCGTGCACATCGTCGGACCGGAACAGGGCTGGACCCTGCCGGGCATGACCGTTGTTTGTGGTGACAGCCACACCGCAACCCACGGTGCGTTCGGCGCTCTGGCGCACGGTATCGGCACGTCCGAGGTTGAACACGTTCTGGCCACGCAAACGCTGATCCAGAAAAAATCCAAAAACATGAAGGTCGAGATCACCGGCAAACTCAAGCCGGGCGTCACCGCCAAAGACATCACGCTCGCTGTGATCGGCGCGACCGGCACCGCTGGCGGCACCGGCTATGTCATCGAATATTGCGGCGAAGCGATCCGCGATCTGTCGATGGAAGGCCGTATGACCGTCTGTAACATGGCCATCGAAGGCGGCGCCCGCGCTGGTCTCATCGCGCCGGACCAGAAAACCTTTGATTACGTCAAAGGCCGCCCTCACGCTCCCAAAGGCGACGACTTCGACAAAGCACTGGAGTGGTGGAAAACCCTCTTTACCGACGAAGGCGCAGAATTCGACAAGGTCATCACGCTCAAAGGCGAAGAGATCGAGCCTGTCGTTACTTGGGGCACCTCACCCGAGGACGTCCTGCCAATCTCTGCCGTCGTTCCGGCACCGGAATCGTTCAACGGCGGCAAGGTCGAAGCGGCCAAGCGCGCGATCGAATACATGGGCCTGACCGCTGGTCAGAAACTGACCGACATCGAAATCGACACCGTGTTCATCGGCTCCTGCACCAACGGCCGGATCGAAGACCTCCGTGCCGCTGCTGAAATCCTCAAAGGCAAAAAGATCAAAGACGGCATGCGTGCCATGGTCGTTCCGGGTTCGGGCCTCGTCCGCGCTCAGGCCGAGGAAGAGGGCCTCGCCCAGATCTTTATGGATGCCGGTTTCGAATGGCGGATGGCAGGTTGCTCCATGTGTCTGGCAATGAACCCCGATCAGTTGTCCGAGGGCGAGCGCTGTGCCTCCACCTCGAACCGCAACTTCGAGGGCCGTCAGGGCCGCCTTGGGCGCACCCACCTCGTCAGCCCCGCGATGGCAGCCGCTGCTGCAATCACGGGTCACCTGACCGATGTTCGGGAGATGATGTGATCCAAGGCTTCGCACCCGAATTCGCCTGAATCAGGTGCAAGGCCATCGCGGAATTCTTAATACCGCGGGTCACAAAGGTTAAATTCGGTTCAGACAAAATTTACGAACCGACCCTTGTTTCTTAACGTGGTCCCCAAGGCGGGATCACTTGAAAGGAAGACAAATGGACAAGTACTCCACAGTTACCGGTGTCGCCGCTCCGATGCCGCTCGTGAACATCGACACGGATATGATCATCCCCAAGGTGTTCCTGAAAACCATCAAACGCTCCGGCCTCGGCGTGAACCTGTTTGATGAAATGCGCTATGACCGTCAGGGCAACGAAATCGCTGATTTCGTCCTGAACAAACCGCAGTACCGCGATGCGGAAATCCTCGTCGCTGGCGACAACTTTGGTTGCGGCTCGTCGCGCGAACACGCTCCTTGGGCCATCGCCGACTTTGGCATCAAGGCGATCGTTTCGACCTCTTTCGCTGACATTTTCTACAACAACTGCTTCAAGAACGGCATCCTGCCGATCGTGATGCCGCAGGACGTTGTTGATGTGCTTATGGCTGACGCTGATAAAGGCCAGAACGCCCGCATGACCGTTGATCTGGAAAACCAGACAATCACCACTTCGGACGGTCAGGAATTCACCTTCGAAGTCGACGCCTTCAAAAAGCACTGCCTGCTGAACGGTCTCGACGATATCGGCCTCACTATGGAACACGTTTCGGACATTGATGCGTTCGAAGCCAAAGCCAGCGCAGAGCGTCCCTGGGTCTAATTCCCAGATTTAGTATCGAATTTAGAGGGTCCGCCTAGATGGCGGGCCCTTTTGCATATCTGGGCGCTGCGCTGCGTCAACTTTCCCACATTAAGATGCGAAAACTGTATCGCCATGTACAGGTTACGAAATGGTTGCATTCTCGCACCAGTGCTGCCGCAAATCCGCCTCATAGATTTTGTCAATTTAATCCAATGGTTGCGGTGGAGCATTAAAGTGGGCAACATTATGGCAAATGTGAGGCAGGCCGCCTTCTTCGGGCGGCGTCAAACTGGAAACAGGACGCGGCAAAGTACCAAGTCCGGCCGGATTGAGGATAACAGAGCAGTGATTTCGCGAATTGCGGGAGCATCTTTGCGCGCAGTGCTGGTGGTGTTGCTGATTGCAACGCCCTCTATGCTGCTGCCGGGCACCCATTCCGATACAACTCAGATTGTTGCGCTTGTGGCGCTGGTCGCTGCGTTTTTCACCTTTGCCGAATACTATTCGACCTACCCGAGCCTCGTTGAATTCAGGGACGCGCCGCCCTTTAACCGCGTCCGCTTTATCGCGCTGTTTGTGAGCGTTTTTTCCCTGTCCCAAATTGCGCACGGGAAAGCTGATCCGACGACGCTTTCGCTCTTTATCGAAGCGGTCGGGAACCGTTTGTCCGAGACGATCGACTTCCCCTATTCTCCGGTGCGTCTGATGGTTCTGATGCTCCCCGAGGATGCAGATATTTCACTGATCAATTCGCTCCGGACCGCCGCTGGCGTTTCTTACCTTGTGTCGATTTTGTCCTTGGCGACCTTTGTTCTGATCCTGCGTGTTCATGGCTGGCCGTCGCGCACTGGCGGGTTCAACGTATGGACCAACCTGCCGACATTCGATCCGACCGCTGGAGGCGACGTTGTCGAACGTCTGCAACGGGATAGCCAGATTAACCTGATCTTAGGATTCCTTCTGCCATTCATCATCCCAGCAGTGGTCAAACTCACATCCGATGTCTTCGATCCGATCAGTTTGTCCGATTCACATACGCTGATCTGGACGGTGACAGCATGGGCCTTTTTGCCAGCATCTTTGCTAATGCGAGGGATCGCCCTTGGCCGCGTGGCGCAGATGATCGCGGACAAACGTCAACGCGGTTTGTCCGATCAGGCGTTGCAGCTTGCCTGATTTCCATTGGTTCGGCTCTTGTCGGGGCCGAACAGCTTCGGATCGCGACCTTTGCCGCCCCCCTGTCCCGCGACGGACCGGGGGTTTTGCTTCATGATTTGCTGCAAGGGGATGATCCACAGATCAACGCGACCGTTCGTTTGATCGACGAGCGGAATCCTGGCGTCCTGCTTCTCACTGACTTTGACTATGACGCTGGCCTAGCAGCGCTTTCTGCGTTCAATGATCAGCTGTCGGAGCCTTACCCAGTGCTTTTTGCGCGGCGTCCGAACTCCGGACTTTCTACGGGTTTGGATATGAACGGTGACGGATATCTGGGTGATCCCGAAGACGCGCAAGGATTTGGATGGTTTTCCGGTGACGGCGGGATGGCGCTGCTGTCCCGCTGGCCGGTCTCGGGCTACCGCGATCTGTCTGATTTGCTGTGGAAGGATGTTCCCGAGGCAGAGCTGCCTACGCTTGCCGACGCTCCCTTTCCGTCAGGAGAAGCGCGAGACATACAGCGTCTTTCGTCCACGGGGCACTGGATTGTGGATATTCAAACAGACGGAGAGGTCTTTTCTGTTCTTGGATTTGCGGCTACCCCGCCAGTGTTTGACGGACCCGAAGACAGGAACGGACTACGGAACGCGGATGAAATCAGGTTATGGTCACTGGTTTTGGACGGGGTCTATGGCGCCACACCAGAACGATTTATCATCGCAGGCAATGCGAACCTCGATCCTGAAAACGGTGACGGACGACGCGAGGCTATAGCCACCGTACTGTCCGATCCGCGATTGCAAGACCCGCTTCCCCAGCGTCCGACTGCGAACTGGCCCGATGGTCCGGGCCAGTTGCGAGTGGATTATGTCCTACCGGATGCCGCATGGCAGATCGTTGATGCCGGTCTAGACAGCGACAGCACCGCCGGTCCGCACAGCCTTGTCTGGGTGGATATCCTCCGGTAGCCCCGCCCTCATCACTGTCCGGATGTCTGTTGGGCGTAAATCTGGCAACAGATGGCGGAGTTTATCACCCGACAACTGATGGTCGGTATTCCAGAGGTACCGCATTTCCATCAGCTCTCGGGCCAGTTCCCAGAATGGAGAGGCGATACGCATCACAATCCACGGAAAGCCGGACAGCTTGATCTTGCGATTTAGTGTGCGCTCCATCTCTGCCTTGAGGTCGAGCATGGTAAAGCTGTGCCCTTCGAAGGGAATGTCTTCGAACTGGCCAAAGTCACTCCTTTTTTCAGCAAGCATGACAGCGGCAAGGGCCCAATCAGGCAGATACGCGTAAGCTTGCATGACAGATGGATCACCCGCGATTGTCAGCTTACCCTTTGCGATACTTGTCATGGCGACCAGAGACATAACGTCCCCATTGTGGTGCGGATCAATGAAATTGCCCGCTCTCAGGACAATGGTTTGAACGCCGGACGCCCGATAGCTTTCTTCCATCATCACCCTGATGCGGCCTTTCCGGCTGCATGGGTTTTGCGGCGTGTTTTCACTCCAGACACCCCCAACGTCTCCGAAATTGTAGACATTTCCAGGAAGGATCACTGTCGCACCGCTGGCTTGGGCGGCAGCGATTACCTGCTTCGTGATCCGCGGAATATTCTCTGCCCAATTTTTATAGTTCGGCGGGTTCAGTCCATTTACGATTACGTCGCAGCCTTGCGCAGCTTTGGTCATGTCAGTCCCGCGCGTATAGCAGCGCACGGTCCATCCGGCGTTCCAGAACGCTTCGGCCGCATGCGTTCCGATTTTACCACTGGCGCCAAGAATCAAAACCGTTCGTGTCATTTCACTCTCCTGATTTGAGGTCAGGGTCAAAATGATCCATTCACTTTCTAATATTAATTCCCAATATTCGTATATATGATATTCATTCTTGCATGAATATTTCCTCACTCGACTGGTCACTGATCCGTGTTTTCCTTGCGGTCGCCGAATCCGGTAGCCTGTCTGCGGCAGCAAAAACCCTTGGAACCAGCCAACCAACGGTCGGTCGGCAGATCAAAGACATCGAAACCCGACTGGGGGCGACGCTTTTTCATCGTCAGCCACGCGGGTTCGAATTGACGGATATCGGGGCGGCACTTGTCGCGCCCGCACGTGCCATGCGGGATGCCGCCCAGCAAATCGAAATGACCGCAGCCGGAACCGAAACCCGACTGGAAGGCACGGTCCGCATCACGGCAAGCACGATTGTCAGTGCGTTTCATCTGCCGACAATGCTGGCGCAATTCCGTAAAGAGGAACCCGCAATCCACATCGAATTGGTTCCATCGGACGACAGCAGTAATCTTTTGTACCGCGAGGCGGATATTGCCGTCCGAATGTACAGGCCCACGCAAAAAGACCTTGTTGCCAAACACATAGGCGACATTTCGATCGGCCTGTTCGGCGCAAAGAGCTATTTGAAAGAGCGTGGAGTGCCGCGATCCATCGAAGATTTGCAGGCACATGACCTTGTCGGGTTTGATCAATCACCGGTGATCGTCGATGCATTTCGGCAGGGTGGATTGGAAGCGGCCCGCGATTGGTTCCAAACGCGGTGCGACGATCAGATCGTGTATTGGCAGCTTGTCCGTGCTGGATGTGGGCTCGGGTTTTCTCAGGTGTCAATCGGGCGAGATGATCCTCTGGTCGATCAGGTTGATTTGGGTGGCGGGCTACCTGTTTTGCCGATTTGGCTCACCGCACATGAGGCGATGCGCCAAACACCAAGGATTAGACGGGTGTGGGACTATCTCTCTGACGCACTGCGGCCCTTGGTTTCTTGACCCTAGGGCGGCAAAGGGATACCTCGTGCCAGACCTTTTCAGACAAGGAAGAACGAGATGTCGAACCCCTCGATCCTGATCCTCGCCGGCGACGGCATTGGCCCCGAAGTTATGGGCGAAGTTAAGAAGATCATTAACTGGTACGGCGACAAGCGCGACCTGAAATTCGACGTGAGCGAAGATCTGGTTGGCGGCTGCGCCTACGATGCCCACGGCACCCCGCTGACCGACGAAACCATGGCGAAAGCTCAGGAAGTCGACGCGGTTCTGCTCGGTGCTGTTGGTGGCCCGAAGTATGACGCTCTGGACTTCTCGGTTAAGCCTGAGCGTGGCCTTCTGCGTCTTCGCAAAGAGATGGACCTGTATTCCAACCTGCGTCCTGCACAGTGCTTTGACGCGCTGGCAGACTTTTCGTCCCTGAAAAAGGACGTAGTTGCCGGTTTGGACATCATGATCGTTCGTGAACTGACCTCGGGTATCTACTTTGGCGAGCCGCGCGGCATCTTCAAAGAAGGCAACGAACGCGTAGGTATCAACACACAGCGTTACACCGAATCGGAAATCGAACGCGTTGCACGGTCTGCCTTTGAACTGGCGAAACGTCGCGGCAACAAAGTTTGCTCGATGGAAAAAGCAAACGTGATGGAATCCGGTATCCTGTGGCGCGAAGTGGTCCAGAAGGTCCACGACGAAGAATACCCCGAAGTCGAGCTGTCGCACATGTATGCAGACGCTGGTGCCATGCAGCTTTGCCGCTGGCCCAAGCAGTTTGACGTGATCGTCACCGACAACCTGTTCGGCGACCTTCTGTCCGACGCGGCTGCAATGCTAACCGGTTCTTTGGGTATGCTACCGTCCGCTTCTCTTGGTGCGCCGATGGAAAACGGCCGTCCCAAAGCCCTCTACGAGCCCGTACACGGTTCCGCACCGGACATTGCTGGCCAAGGCAAAGCAAACCCGATCGCCTGCGTCCTGTCGTTTGCGATGGCACTGCGGTACTCGTTTGACCAAGGCGCCGAAGCTGACCGTCTTGAAGCTGCTGTTGAAAAAGTTCTGGCGGACGGCGTCCGTACCGCTGATCTGCTGGCTGACGAAGGCATCAAGCCGGTGTCGACGTCCGAGATGGGTGACAAAATCATCGAAGCTCTCAACGCTTCGCTCTGATCCAGACGTACAGTTTTCGAAAAGGGCGCCCGTTGTGGCGCCCTTTTCATTTTGCCCGATGTAAATACGGGGGTTGCGTGACAGGGTCAGACCGTTCCATAGCTACGTTAGCGCGAACGGAGGCCATATGTCCGAACACTCAAAGAATAACATCGCCGGTGCGGGCTATGCCCTTTTGGGTATGGCAATCTTTGCGACCCATGACGTTGTGGTGAAATACTTGGGCGCGGCGCATTTCACGGCGTTCCAGATCATTTTCTTTGCGGCACTGCTCAGCTTTCCTGTCATAACGCTTATCCTGATGAGCGACCGGTCTGCTGGCACGCTGATCCCCAAGCACCCGTACTGGATTGCGCTGCGCGCCGTAGCGACCGTCGTAACGGGCCTTTCTGCGTTTTATGCCTTTACCGTTCTCGCGCTGGCGCAAACCTATGCAATCCTTTTTGCAACGCCGCTATTGATCACAATACTCTCGATTCCGGTTTTGGGAGAAAAGGTAGGCATTCATCGTTGGGCTGCCGTTATCATCGGCCTGATTGGTGTTTTCATCGTTCTGCGCCCAGGTTCAACGCCGCTTACTTTCGGGCATTTCGCCGCGATGATCAGCGCCTTGGGTGGTGCGACTGCCTCTGTCGTATCGCGCAAAATCGGTTCGGATGAGCGATCCGTTGTGATGCTTCTCTACCCGATGCTGGCTAACTTTATCGTCATGGCTTGTGCGCTTCCTTTCGTCTATCAGCCGATGGAAATCGAACATCTCGGGATGACTTCGATTATCGCGGTGTTCGGTCTGGCAGCCAGTTTTTGCGTCATTCAAGCCTATCGCAAAGGCGAAGCGACCATCGTCGCACCGATGCAATATAGCCAAATCCTTTGGGCGACCTTTTACGGCTATGTTCTGTTCAAAGAACGCATTGATGCGCCAACCATCATCGGTGCATCGGTGATTATTGCGTCTGGCATCTACATCGTTCTTCGAGAGAGCTCGGGCGGGACATCGATCTCTATGCCTGTGACTCAAACCCGTTTGAGAAGCGAAACAGCGACTTCGCCGCGGTCATCTATTTTGAACCGAATCCTCTATGGAACAAAGGCCAAGAAAAGCTAACGCTTTTCCCTGTTCGCCCTCTTGCAAATCCTGTGGGGAATCTGTAACTCGCACTCCACGGTCGGAGCGTAGCGCAGCCTGGTAGCGCACCTGCTTCGGGAGCAGGGGGTCGGAGGTTCGAATCCTCTCAGCCCGACCAATTTCCTTTCATTTGTCGAATACCGCTGCATTTGTCGGCGCAGGTCGTTTGGACAGGTTCTCTAGCTTGCCCCGGCTTGCATGTCAGATTTTAGCGCGAGTAGCCCTTCGGAAAGGTGGTCGACAAAGCGTCGAACTCGAACCGTTCGGCGAAGATCCGTGTGGAGAAGCACCCAAAGCGACGGGCCAAGTTCTGTCCTGGTCCCCGGGACCTGCATCAGATCGGGGTGGATCTTTCCGAAAATCACCGGAAGTTCCGACATCCCGCAGTGCTGCCGCAGCATCGCAATGCGCATCGGACCATCCCCGACCGAATGGCGGATGCGCGCGTGTGGAAACTGTGATTTGGCGAGCCATGCGGCCGGGTCGACAGCGCCAGGAAACCCGATCCAGTCCAGCCCGTCACCGCGCGGGCCGGCATGCGGGAAAGTGTTCGCGACATAGTGTTTGCTGGCAAAAATGCCGTTCGCCATCGCATAGAGTTTGCGGGCGATAACGTCATCTGTGACCTCCATCGCGGCACGTAAGGAAATGTCAGTTTCAGCGCGATTGATCGATTCAATCTCGGACGTAACGCGCATTTCAACCTGGATGTCTGGATATGTTGCGTGAAAGGTCCCGATGATCGGCGCGACGATGTCGTAGGCCAGCGTCGGCGTAACCGAGAACCGTATCGTGCCGGTTTCGGTTTTGTCGCGCCCCTCAATCTGGCGACGCGCCGAAATGACATTGCGCTCCAGCTCTTCTGCAATCGGGACAAGGCTTTCGCCGGCATCGGTCAGAGCAAACCCTTTGCGCGAGCGATTGAAAAGGCGCACGCCGTAGCTTGCCTCAAGAGCTTGGATGTTGCGGTTCACGGTGCCGTAGTTCGCGTTCAGCAAGGTAGCAGCAGCGCGTAGATTTCCCGCGCGCGCGACGGCCAGGAAGAATGGCAGATATTCCCAATCAGAAGGTTGCATGCGACCCTGTTACATGAGCGTAACACACAGATCAATATCAACCTATTTATGTTCCGAAACGGAGGTGTATCTCTCTCGCATCGAACGACAGAACGGGCAAGCGATGACCCGCCCGAAACCGGAGAACTGAAATGACAAAGACCATTCTGGAAATTAACGCCTCGGCAGAGGATACGTGGGAAGTATTTGGCCGTGATTTTGTGAATGTGCAAAAGTGGATGGCGGCGATCGTGCGTGCTGAGCCGATCAACGAAGGAACAAAGGTAAGTGGCGCACCAGCGATCGGTCGAAACTCTTACCTGTTGTCAAAGCAAAATGGGATCTATCAGCGTGAAGTGCTCGTGGACTACGACGATGCCAAAAAATATCTGGCGGTCGAAGTAACATTGAAAAACACGCCGTTTGTGAATCCATTAATTGGATACAATGTGAAAGCGTGGATTGAACCAATCACTGAAACGACCTGTCGGATTGTCTGGGATGGTGAGCCGCGTCGCAAGCTATTTGCGAGGTTCATTCCTGGCACAAAAGGCATGCTGAATCCCGGCTTTCTTCGTGGCGTTGAAGAACTGAAACACTACGTGGAAACGGGAAAATGGCACCCACGCAAGGTCAAGAATATGGAAGCGGAGCAAGCCTATCTGGCGAAAGCCGCCTAGAGATAGTCCGATCCGCAGATGAGGCGTCACATGGTGTCACTCAGATTGCAGGTCCCGCTGCGATGAAAATCGCATTTCCACTAGCTGAGGCAGGGATCTACCTGACCCTGTCTCTGGGCGTGACCTTTCCGTTTAACACCTCGATAGGCCTACCGCTTTATCTGTGGCTGGCTGGGTTGATTTGATTGATTGATCTTGCGTCAAGCCGCGACTGGACATGGGCGGGGGGCTAACAAGGCCCCCTTTGCATCATCCGCCACACTCCATCACGATTAAATCATGATCTGACAGCGGAACGCCTTGGTTCACCGATGATACGATACGTGGCGATTCAGCGATTAGGCCACGGCATGCAAACCAATCGAGTTTCATCGTGCGGTCTGGGTGGCGGGTGATAAGGCTGGGGCGGGTGGTCATACCTTCGGTGGTGCCGTCCCAGTGATAGCCGTTGTTTTGCGCGTTCTGAAAAAGCGTCTCTGTATGCCAATCGAAATCAGGTGGCATGTGGTTACCCGTGTTTAGGTCACCGCCGATCACGGCGGGCAGATCGGGTGCGAAGTCGTCAATCGCGTCCATCAACATGTCAAACTGGGCGGCACGGTGGGCTTCGTTTGAATTGCTTTCCAGGTGGGTAGAGACAACGCAGATTGGACCATGTTCTGTATCGACCTCGGCCAGCAGAGCCATTCGTCCGCCAATGCGCGGTTGACCCGGATCAGCACCAAAGTCAGTGGCAAACCAGTGCCCGTGATCACACAGCCGGATCATAGCGACACGGTTAAACGGAACGGACGATAAGATCGCGTTTCCGTGCCAGCCGCGTGCGTTTTCAGCATCTTTACAAAAATCACGTTCGGCGGGGCTGCCTAGACCAAGTTCAAAGAACTCTACGCCGTAGATATACGCCATGCCCAACTGCGCGGCGACTTCTGCGGCTGTGTGGCGTTGACCGGTGCGCGCCATGCCATGGTCGACTTCGGACAACAGCACGATGTCCGCGCCTTGGGCCCGCAGTATATCGGCGGTTTCTTTCGGGAATAGACAGCGTTCTACGTTCCATGCCGCGATCGTCCGGGGGCTTGGCAACACCTCCGTACGCGCCGCGCCGCCTGTCTGTATGAAATGCATCGCGTCCGTTTTTTCAAACAAATCACGGTGTGCGTCCGATGTGCGTGGGGACGATAGGATTTGCTGGTGCAGGTCCGCCGAAACAAGCGGCAGGTCAGTTACAGTTTCGGTGATCATAGGCGACGGCCCGTTTGCGCGTCAAAAAATGAAAGCTCATCAGGTTTGATAGAAACGCGCAGCGGTCCTGTTTTGGCAGCCACGTCTTTGGCCACACTGACCATAATGGATTGGCCTGCCCACGTTGCATGTAGGATGCGATGTGCGCCAAGTTCTTCGATCAAGGTGACATTGATTTCAAAATCACCGTTCGCGTCGGGCAAAATGTCCTCGGGGCGGATGCCCAAGGTTACGGGACCATTACCTGCGAACTGGACAACTGGTTGACCGCCGATCATCACCGCGTTGTCGGTGACAACCGCGTCCAACAGGTTCATCGGCGGCGCCCCCATGAAGGACGCAACAAAGGTCGAGGCTGGCGAATGATAGACCTCTGCCGGGGTGCCGATTTGTTCGATCTCTCCGGCGTTCATAACGATAATACGGTCGGCCATTGTCATGGCTTCGACCTGATCGTGGGTCACATAGACGGACGTCACACCAAGGCGGCGTTGAAGAGCCTTAATTTCGATCCGCATTTGGTTGCGCAGTTTCGCATCAAGGTTCGACAGCGGTTCATCGAATAAAAACAGCAATGGATCACGGACAATCGCACGGCCCATCGCGACGCGTTGACGTTGACCACCAGACAATTGCGATGGTTTGCGATCCAGATAATCGTTCAGGTTCAGCAGATTGGCTGCGTCTTCGACTTTTTGATCGATCACATCTTTTGCGATCTTACGGTTTTTCAATCCGTAGCCGATGTTTTTGCGAACGGTCATATGCGGATACAGCGCGTAGTTCTGGAAAACCATCGCGATATCGCGGTCTGCTGGATCGACGGCATTCACAACACGGTCGCCGATGTACAGTTCGCCTGCGGTTATGTCCTCTAGCCCTGCAATCATGCGCAGCATTGTGGATTTGCCGCAGCCAGACGGGCCGACAAGCACAACAAATTCGCCTTTTTCAATGGTAAAGCTGGCGGGTTTTACGGCTTCAAATCCGTTGGGGTAAACTTTGCAAAGAGTGTTCAGAGTAACCTGAGCCATGGTGATTTCCTTACTTATCGGATTCCGTCAGGCCCTTTACGAACCAGCTCTGGAAGAAAATGACGATGAGGACGGGCGGAAGGATCGCGATGATCTGAAGGATGTTCGATTTGCCGTATTCGGGCAGGTTCGTCCCTTCGAGTGTTTGCGTGATCTGTTTGATCCCGCGTACCAAGGTAAACATACCCTCGTCCGTCGTGATCATGGTCGGCCACAGGTATTGGTTCCACCCGTAGACAAACATGATGATGAACATCGCGGCGATCATGGTACGCGAAAGCGGTACAAGAATGTCGATAAAGAATTTGATCGGGCCAGCACCATCAATGCGGGCAGCTTCGATCAGCTCTTCGGGGACAGAACGGAAAAACTGTCGGAAAAAGAATGTGGCTGTGGCCGAAGCGATAAGAGGTATTATCAGGCCCTGATAGGTGTTCAGCATCCCGAGTTTCTGGACAATCTCATAAGAAGGCAGGATGCGTACTTCGAGCGGCAACAGGAGTGTCGTAAAGATAATCCAGAACGCCAAAGTCGCAAATTTCAGGCGGAAATAAACGATGGCGTAGGCGGCCATCATGCCGATAACGATCTTACCAACGGCAAAGCCAAACCCGAGGATCAGCGAATTATAGAGCATGCTCAGACCCGTGTTTTTGCCGCTGAACCCGGAGGCTTCGAACATGGCCTTTTCAAAGTTGATAGGGATTTGATCCCCGAACACCAACCCTGGTCCATTGCGCATGGTCTCTAAGTCGGTGGTGGATGCCATTTGCAGCAACATCACCACGGGAAGGATCATTATCAACGACCCGATAATCAGGACCACATGGTCCACAATGGTTTCAAGTTTGATACGTTTCATCGTGATCCTCAGGTGTAATGGATGCGGCGTTCCACCATGCGGAACTGGAACACGGTCAGCGCAAGAACCAGCACCATCAGCACAACCGATTGTGCCGACGACCCACCGAGGTCATTGCCGCGGAATCCGTCGACATACACGCGGTAGACGAGCGTCATGGGGTTGTTGCTGGGTTCTCCTTTGAGCACCGTGTCGATGATGCCGAAGGTGTCAAAGAGCGCGTAGGTGATGTTGATGATCAGCAAGAAAAACGCGGTCGGTGCGAGCAAGGGGAAGGTTACATCCCAGAACCTCCCCGAGGCGGAGCGATTGTCGATCAGCGCGGCCTCTCGGACAGATTTGGGGATGGATTGGAGGCCAGACAGAAAGAAAATGAAATTCACAGGCAGCTGCTTCCAGACCGAAATAGTAACCATCGCAAAGGCGGTATCGAAATAGTCGACGCCCAGTCTGAAATCCCATCCGAAGAGGCCAAAGAAATCTTTGAGTGGCCCCCAAGATTGGTCAAAAAGGACGAGCCCGATGACACCCGCAACTGGCGGCGCCACGGCATAGACCCACATCAAAAGCGTGCGGTAGGTTTTTGCGCCTTTGATCACTTTGTCGGCCTTTACCGCTAAAAGCAGCGCAAGCGATAGCGATAGGACCGTGACCAGCAGCGTAAAGATGACTGTGAATTGTGCGGATCGCAGATAGGCAGACGATTTCAACAGCGATGTATAATTCTTTATCCCGACGAATGTTTCGCCAAAGCCGAACGGATCCTGAAGGAAAAAGGATGATCGCACCGCATGGGCGGCTGGCCAGTAGAAAAAGATAAGAATGATGGACAACTGCGGTAGCAGCAAAAGGATCGGCAACCACCGTGTCGAAAATCCAGCGCGTTTCATGAAACCCCCTAAAATATGGACTGGCGACCGCAAATCTGCAGCCGCCAGCAGTGTCTGAGCGAAGCGATTAGCTTTGGGTCATCGCGAAGCGGGACAGGAGTTCGTTTGCTTCGGCTTCGATGGTTGCGAATGCTTCATCAACCGACGTTTCGCCAGTTAGGATGCGGCCGAATTCACGGTTCATCACGTCACGGATTTGAACGTAGAAACCCATGCGGTAGCCTCTGGTGTTCTCGCCCGATGCCAGCGACAGCTGTTGGATGCCAACCTCGGCAGCTGGGAAACGATCATAGTGACCGTCAGCCTTTGCCATTTCGTAAGCTGCAGTGGTGATCGGCACATAGCCGGTTTCACGGTGCCACATGTATTGCACCTCTGGCGAGGTCAGATACTCAAAGAATGCCGCGGTTGCTGCGTTTTCTTCGTCTGACTGACCAGCCATCGCAAACAGGGATG
Source organism: Marivivens sp. (assembly GCA_050298835.1). GTDB lineage: Bacteria > Pseudomonadota > Alphaproteobacteria > Rhodobacterales > Rhodobacteraceae > Marivivens. The sequence goes on along the minus strand of JBNKUW010000011.1, from coordinate 2,393 downwards.
CGCCACCGATAAAGGTTTGGGTCGGTTCGGTGGTGATGGATTCCCAGTATGGCAGGTAAGTCGCCGAAAATTCGAACGGCAGGTCTTTTTGCATCAGACCACCGAAGGAACCCGAAGAGCCAAGCCAGATAGCAACATCGCCTTCTTCGAAGGGGGTTTGGTTGTCACCCCAAGCAGCGCCGTACCAACCCATGTAGCCTGTATCGACCCAGTCTTTGACGTGGGTCCAGTGCATCTTGATCTCGGGTGTGTTGATCAGGATCTGGGTGTCAGCACCTGTGTAACCGTTGTCGTTCGTTGCGAACGGCAGGTTGTGACGCGACATAAAGTTTTCGACGAAAATCCAAGGCGAATGGGATTCAGCGATCGGGATGTAGCCTGCGTCAACCAGCGCCGGAGCGGTGACGGTTTCGAACTCTTCCCAGGTCTTCGGAGCTTCGACGTGAGCTGCGGCCAGAGCATCCATGTTGTAGTACATGATCGGCGAGGAAGAGTTGAACGGCATGCCGATCATTTTGCCATCGGCGTCAGCGTAGAAGTAGCGAACGCCGGAAATGTAATCGTTGATGTCGAAATCGACACCGTTTTCGGTGAGGAGGTCCTGAACCGGAACCGTTGCGCCCTGTGCGCCGATCACGGTTGCTGCACCGGCGTCGAATACTTGCAGGATGTTTGGCTGTTCGCCAGCGCGGAAGGCTGCGATGCCTGCAGTCAGGGTTTCTTCGTAGGTGCCTTTGAATACAGGTGTGATGGTGTAATCGTCTTGGCTCGCGTTAAAATCAGCAGCGATCTGGTTGACGGTATCACCCAGTTTGCCGCCCATCGCGTGCCACCAAGAGATTTCAGTTTCAGCGAAAGCAGTGTTGGCAACCAGCGCAAGGGCGGCAGCCGAAACAAGAGACAGGTGTTTCATTCTCATTCTCCAATCAAAGCCGTCTGGCTTTAGGTTAGACAACGCCCCTAGATTGGACGCGGTGGCATGATCTGACCGATTGTTGGTCAGGGTTTTGCCAGATGGCCGCAGCGTATTGATTCCACTTGCACACCATCTGCACACGTGTTCACATACCGGTGTTGTGTAACGCCAAGGTGACGAAGAGAGCATTTTTTCATGACTGGTCAAAAACGCAGGGTCACCGCCGCAGACGTGGCCAAATTGGCGAATGTGTCCCGTTCAGCGGTTTCGCGGGCATTTACAGAAGGCGCCTATCTGGATGCGGAAAAGAAAACGCGCATCCTAAAAGCGGCTGATCAGTTGGGGTATCGGCCCAATGCACTTGCCGCCAGTTTGCAAGGGGCTGGGTCGAACCTTGTCGCGATCTTTGTTGGTGAAATGCCCAACCATTATGACAAAGAGGTCGCCGCTGCTCTGGTCAATGGTCTGAACGCTGCGGGTAAGTGGCCTATTGTGATCGGTGGGTCGGGGGACACGGCAAAGTCTGCCATACAGAACGTACTCAGATATCCACTTGAATCGATGATCCTACGGTCAGGGAGCCTCGGTGCCGATGTCGTGTCGTCTTGCCTGAAATTGGGTATTCCCGTCATTTCATCTGGCCGCATCGTAGAAGGGCCAAATGTTGATAACATCTGTGTCAGAAACCGCGAAGCCATGGCGATGATGACAGAACATCTGATCAACCAAGGCCGTAGAAAATTCGCTTATCTATCGGGACCAGATGCATTTTGGTCCACGAGTGAACGCTACCGTGGGTTTGAAGAGACTCTTAAGGCGCATCATCTCAAACCTCTTTCACGGCTATACGGTGATTACTCTGTCATGAGCGGGTTTGACGCGGTGCGGGCATGTTCCGATCTCGGGAAAATTGATGCGTTGGTTTGCGCTAATGACGCAATGGCAATGGGTGTTTTGATGCACCTGAAAGAAAGAAACATTGCGGTGCCCGATGACATCTCGGTGACGGGTTTCGACGATATCGCAATGGCAGAGTGGCCAAACGTGGAACTGACCACCCTGCGCAATCCGATTGCTCCGTTGGTTGAAGGGACGATAGACCTCCTCATGGCACGCGAAGCCGATCCTTTTCGTGCTGGCGAAACCAAATGGATGGATGCTGCATTGATCCTCCGCGCAACACATTGAACGGAGCCGGCGTTCCAATAGAGCAACTATTGGTCAGATCGGAATAGGTGAGAAGTCACTAACGCAGACCTGTATCATGCGTTAGATGAAGGTCCGGTTGGGCCGGACCCGCGTCGATCAGGCTCTGTCCTTGGCGGCTGCGCTGCGGATAATGGCCGCTTCAAGCCCACATTGACTGATGCCGTGTTTGGTTTGACCGACAGCTTTCAAGTCTTACAGCCTGCTCAGGCCTCATTGCGCGGCGACACCTGGGCGGGGTTGCATGCCTGTCGCGACCAGTGCGACGAAG
>JBNKUW010000010.1:0-31889 GCA_050298835.1 Marivivens sp. | reverse complement strand
GAGTGAATGGTAGTCGCCCGTTGCAGCACCCCAATCATCTGTCCGCCGATAAAGCTCTGATAAAAACTCCGCCCCGTAGAGAATGTTCTGTACGGGGTCCATCATGTCAGCGAGAGAGTCGAAATTGTCGTGGTGCCAGCGATAGTTAATTTGCATGCAGCCAACGTCGATATTTGTCACACCGTTGGACACCGCATTTTCAAGGTAGGCGAGTGCTTCTTCCTGAGTATCGAAGTAGTGACTGCGACCACCTTCGTTTAGGGTCCACGGCCAAGCCCGTCGCGGACCGCCATCATGCGAATATCCTGTTTCCATACGCGAAATCGCAGGAAGCAAATATGCGGGTAATCCGAACTCGGCGCCAGTTTGCGCTGCCATTGCTTCACAGTCCGGCGTGTCGGCCAAAACCGGAGAGGCAAGTACAAGAAAAAGTGGCAGCAAATGTTTCATACCGCCACTTCTGCAAAAGCTGAGCCAGTTAGCGCAGGTAGTCGAAAAGCGTTGTGCGTGTGATCTTCACAAACGTTTGTTGCGATGCATCACGGGTCAGCAATAGCGACTGGAGTTTGGTGACAGCAGCGGCAACATCAAGATCCTCAAGGCCTGCAATAGCTTCGTCAATATTCAAGCGCCGTTGGTCCAGTGCCTGAATTTGTTGGTCTATGGTTGCACCCATAGCACCGACTTCGGCCTGCTTTTCAGCAAAGTGATCCGTCGCGACCTGAACCTTTCCCAGCATGATCGTCTGGGACATATCGGCGGTTTTAAGAAGAACCGGTTGGAGTTCCTGTTGACCGCGGAATGCAAGCTGCTGGAAGGAACCGATCACGCCGTTGGGGTCGTCCGACCGTGCCAGATCCGCGATCCTGAGCTCACCATCTGCGCTCAAAACGATGCCATCTCCGTTTTCAGCCAGAGCAGCGGTAACACCTGTCTCAGTGCTTTGCGCGTTTATTGCGTCGATCATGGGTTGCGGCAGGCCCGCGACAACTGCTGCGGTTACTTCTGCTTTTCCAAGAGGTCCACTGATTGTCATCGTAAAATCCTTCTCCGAACGGTCTGCATTCAATCGCAGCTTTGCCGATCCCATTACGCTGAACTCGGATCTGGCTGCATAAACCTCGTTTCCGAAACTGGCGATCAGATCATCAACGATCCCGAAAACGCTTTTCCTACCGGAATCGGTGTTTGAAGCACCGAAAAGCTCTGCCCCGTTGATACCAACCGGAAGGGTTAGTGTTTCAGACAGCCGCTGGGCCGGCCGCCCTTCGTCTCCTAGATAGATCACCCCGTCGGGTGTCACCTCGAACGCAGGTGCGGCAGAATATCCTGAAAAAAGGGGCTGACCCAGTGCATCCACACGGTTCGCGATTTCAACTAAAGACGCACGCAATGTGGTGGCTTCGGCCTTGAGGCCATTCAGACCTGCCTCTGGCAAGGTGTCGTTCCCCGCATAGAGTGAAAGCTCCTGAAGGCGCCGCATGATGACCGAAGCGTCACCGATAGCCTTATCCGCCAAATCGATACGGCTCGCTGCTTGGTCGGATGCGCCGGTGAAATGCTCAACCGCAGCAAGCTGTTCGCGGAATGCTGAAAGCTGCGCCGCTCGCATCTGGTCGGCGGAGGCGCGGGGATCATTCTTACCCGAGGAGATGAGCCCCTGAAGATCGGCAATGTCGGTTTGTACACGGGCAAAACCCCGTGTCGCCAATTCCGTGAATAGTGTGTTCCCGATAGCCATAAGAAACCTCAGAGTGAGTTCAGCAATGTGTCGAACAGTTCATTCGCCACAGAAAGGATTTGTGCAGAGGCCTGATAGGCCTGCTGTTGGTCAACAAGACGGGCGGCCTGTTCATCAAGATCAACGGCGGTGCGATCCGCGTAGACGCGTTCAGCCCCTTCCCGGTTTGCGTCGGTGACATCCACGCGGGATTTGGCGGCAGAGACCACTGCGCCTTTTTGCGCCTGAAGCGCTGCGAGAATCCGACCAAAGCCGCCCTCGCCTGTCGTCGGATCAGCATTCCGAAGCTCTGCCATTGCGTTGATGTTACGTCCATCTCCGGTAAACCCGTTGTTTGCCATCATGACAAAGCCGTCACCACTATCCGGCGCACCACCAAGAGCAACCTGAACACCGCCGAATATGGCCGCGTTGCTACTGTCGAGCGTTCTTTCACCGATGGTGTGTCCGGTGTCGTTATCCACAAGCCGGACCAGCCCAGCGTCCGCGTCAACAACATCAACACGAACCGAAGGTGAATAAGCCGAAACCGTGCCAGCATCATAGCTACCGGCCAGACGTAACGGGGACGAACCTGTCATAACCACGATCAGGTCTTCGTCCGGCATACCAGTCATCGACAAACGTTGCGAGGCGGTAGATGTGATAGAAATATCGGCGTCGATCGCCTCTCCGCTGGTTGAGGTCAGTGTCAGGTTGTCCCCTTCAACGGATGCTTTCATCCCGAGTGTGGCAAAACCTGCGGCGGTCGCTCCGGCGCTTGGTAGAACGCGAACCGGTCCAACACTGGATCCGAACCGGAACTCAAGTTTTCCGCCAACCATAACTGCCGTGCCAGGAAAGCCACCCGGGACGGATGCGCCTGCAGTTGAAACCGGAATATCGTAAACTGTACCCGCCACTTCGACCTGCATCGTCGCTGGCAAGTTTGCCGAGTCCATATCTTGACCATCAAGCACCGATGTGGGCGGCAAAGACCCCGTCAGCCCGAACGCCGCCGCGCCGGATGTTCCGGTCGGCACCTGTAACGTCGCACCGTCAAGCGTACCGTCCTTCACAGACAGAACTAGCCGGTTTGATGCGTTGAATTCGGCAGAGATGCGTCCATCTTCCGGACCTGTGACGGCGATATCACCAGCCGAGGTCATCCGCAGGACATAGGTATCTTCACCGAGCTTGACCGACGTCGCTGCGCCGGTTGACGGAAGGCTAGTCAACGCCTGCCCTAGCAACCAAGATTGTGGCGCTGCTGAGCGGAGTGCAGTTGCCAGACCGGCAGCAGGGCTATCGCCGGTATATGTGGCGGTAACGCCACCGACGGAAAGTGAAAACTCTGTCCCTGCGCCCATAGCCGCCAGACCGTCAACCGATGCCGCTCCGGCATCGTATCTGCTGTCGGTCGAAAAACTGAAATTCTGAACATCCCCGGCCTGTTCGTAGCTGTGCGCCACCAACCCGCCAAGTTCGGATGTCGTCGAAGACACCAGCATTGCGCTGTCATATTCTACACCAAACGCGGATGGGGCTTCGAAAGAAACGGTGCCCGTCAGAACAACACTGTCTACGGCACCACCCAACACGGTGCTTGTCCCGCTCGGCAGTCCTTCTTTGGTCGCGGGCGTCAATGACAAGAGACCCCCAGCCGAATGTTCGTAGCCCTTGATTGTGATGTTTTCGCCATCGGCGTGGTTTAGAACGATGCGAGTACCGTCCTGTGACAGGCTGGCCGACACACCGGTCGCACCGGTCCTTGCATTCACCGCAAGTGCGATACTGTCCAGACGACCCGAAGAAACCTGCCCCGTAATTTTGATCGTTTCGACATTGGTGCCTTCGATCAGGAACGAAACGGCCCCATCAGCATCTACCGTCATATCTACCGAGGTATCGGCGTCGACTATCATCCCGTCAATGTCGGCCCCGATTGTCGCAGCAACCCGTGCCGCAGAAATTCCGGCGGGTAAATCATAGGCCCGTTGGTCACCGTCAACATAGGCCATCGTCAGCGATTGGGCCGCGGAAATGGGTGGCAAACTATCGGCGTTCACCCATGTTTGGGCATCTGCTAGCGAAACTTTCAACGTTTCCGCACCGGGCAACTGTTGAAGAACCCGTGTCATCCCGCGATAGCCGTCTGTGCCGGACGTATAGAGGTAATCGTCGATATACGTTGCCCCGTCGAAGAAACCATTCTCTTCGCTTAGCAAGGCTGCTGCCGCTGTCGCATCGAGTGGTGGACCGGCGAGTTGCACACCGTTCCGCGTGAAAACCTGTAGCGTCCCGCCAGCAGACTGTGCATCCGTCAGAACACCAGAAGACGCACCGGCCGAAGACCCGAGTGTTGCGGTTGCGTCAAAATCACCGATGCCCAGCGCAAGAGAGAAAGACCCGCTCGTCCCCGCAGCATGCACCCCGAGGTCCGACAGCGTTTCGCCCGCGGCGGTGGTAACCGCCCCGCTATTAAGTGCGGCGGCAAGATCTTCGGCAGTTGCTGCACCAACGGAAGAAAGATCAAAGCTATATCCGGTTCCCCCGATTGAGAAACTTAGCGAGGTTGCACCAGCAGCCTGCGCGTCGGACACGGAAAAGTCCTGTGTCGATTGCTGCGCCATTACGGCGAGCGAAAGGTTGTCGCTTCCTGCAGGAACAAAGCCAACGACACCGGGCGATAGCAGGCTCACCGCATCCGCCCCCGTACCTGCAACGGTCAAGATATCAGCGAGGTCGGTCAGCGGCGGTGCTGCCACCGGAATCTGTGCCATCACCGCGGAACCGGTCCCCGTATTGCTTGCCAATGGGGCAACCAGGCTGGCAGCAGCGGCGGCGAGTTCTTCTGGAGCGGTCAGCCCCATTTTCATATCCATTGCCCGTCCCACGACAGGCGATATCTGCAGCCGGTCGCCGTCTGCCGGTGTGCCACGCAATGTCAGCGTTAGCCCGTCGAGCGTCAGAACCGAAGCCCCCGTCGACAATGTCGTACCGGTCGCATCTGTTGCGTTCCAAAGACCGTTCACACCGTCATAGGTTATAGTGAATGAGCCCAGCGCGTTGGAGAGTTCTGCATCGGTCACCGTGAAATCTACAAATGTCGTCCCACGGTTGGCAGCAACCGGAGTTGCGTCCCAGCCGTTCAAGGTAAAGATATCTCCACCGAAGGTACCGCTGGCATCCAAGCCCTTGTTGTGGAGCGTGTTGATGTCGCGCGCCACACGTCGGGCAAACGCGTTCAACTGTGTCACTGCCTCGTCAATTGAAAGGAGCGCATTGCGGTACCCTTCGATCATACCACTGTTGATTTGGGTACTTTCGACCTGCTCTCCGGCACGGGTGATTACCATCCTCAAGTCTGTGGCAGTATCCAACTCAACAATCGCAGCGCTTTTGGTTTCCAAAAGAAGCGGCCCGCCAAGTGTATCGCCAAGGTGTATCTGCACACGCCCGAATTCATCCATGTCGACCTTGTTTCCGATGATTTCGGAAATGTCGCCAAGAAGCTTATCCCGACGGTCGAAAATCGGGTTCAGACCCCCGTTAGAATTGCTAGCCCCCGTCATACCCCGCTGCAAATCGGCCAGCGCTTCAAGCTTTTCGTTGAGCATGGTCGCTGCCGTCTCTGCCTGCGTCACCGTATCCGCCCGCAAGGCCATCAAACCGACGGCGACGTTGGAAATCGAAGACGTCATCGCGTTTCCTGCTTCGAGAACCGATTGCCGGAGAGCGTAGTCTGACGGGTTGCCGGACAGTGTCGAAAGGGATCGGAAAAACTGATCGAGCCCCGAAGCAATCCCGCCTACAGACGGTAGGAACAAATCCTCGATTGCTCTTGTGACCGAATGAAAACTCTCGGCGGAAGCAAAATCTCCCGAGGTCGACCAAACCCGCTCTGCCAGAAAGCTGTCAAACGCACGACGTACATCTTCGACGATCACACCTTGCCCACCGGAATTCCTCGAAGTCGGGGTCATCTGGCCGCCGATGACCTCACCGACTTGCACGTCGCGGCGCGTGAAACCTTCGGTATCCGCGTTTGCGATGTTTTCGCCAGTCGTCGTCAAGGCCATGCGGTAGGCCAAGATCGCGCTGGTTCCGATATCAAGGAGATTGGGCATCGGATCTTACCTGTAAGGACGGACGGTCGGGGAAAACTGACGGTAGATCGCGTCAGAAATTCCGAGGTTCGTGCGGTTAGAAGTGACCTCAGCCACTTTCATATCAAAGAGCCCTTGCGCCATTTCGACGCCAGAGCCTCCGGTCAGTTCATCCCCGAAACTGGCAGCACGGCCAGCTTTGAGCATCATCGTGACGAACAGCGATTCAAAGCCATCGGCCGCGGCGCGTAGATCGTCTTCGCTCGCGCGCTCTTGGGATGGACGCGGCGATGTCGCACCAACAGAGTTGGTCAGAAACACATTGCCAGGGGATGAAACGTCCATGTCGACCTCCTTAGATTACGACCAGTTCGGCACGAAGCGCCCCTGCCTCACGCAGGGCTTCGAGGATTGAGACAAGATCGCCGGGGCTAGCACCAACCGCGTTGATGGCATCAACAAGCGAGGAAAGAGATACACCGGGATCAAAGAGGAACGCGCGGGCTGGATCCTGATTGACTGCGATCTGGGTGTCGGGCGTGATCGTCGGATCACTAGGCGCGATAACGGTCGTGTCACCGTTCATGGCCACGGTTGCCCCCTGAGCCACATCAAAGTCCTCGTTGATGCTGACCGTCAGGCTGCCGTGTGTCACTGCGGCCGGTGTCACAAGAACATCCCCACCAATCACAACGGTACCCGTCCGGCTGTTGACCACCACACGCGCAGCGGGCGGATCGGGTGTAACTTCGATATTCTCAAGCAATCCCATGAAAGACACACGTTGGTCAGGGTCCATAGGTGCGCGCACGCGGATCGACGTACCATCCAGTGCAATGGCGACTTCGGGGCCAAAAACTTCGTTAATGGCTTCGGCAACGGCGGCGGCTGTTGAAAAGTCCCCACGGTTCAGGTTCAGCATCAGATGATCGCTTTCCTGAAACGGGCTTTCAACCATTCGCTCGACGCTTGCGCCATTCGGGATACGGCCAACTGTTGGAATGTTCACCGATACAGACGAACCGTCTGCTCCTTGCACACCCATACCACCAACAATCAGGTTGCCTTGGGCAATTGCGTAGATCTCTCCATCTGCCCCCATCAACGGGGTCATCAAAAGCGTACCGCCCTGAAGCGACTTTGCCTGACCAACGGTGGAAACCGTGACATCAATTTCCTGTCCGGTTTTCAGGAACGGTCCCAGATCGGCAGTGACCATTACTGCGGCCGCGTTTTTCGCATTGATGTCCCCCACCTCGACCTCGAGCCCCATGCGCGACAGCATCGATTGCATAGACTGGAGCGTGAGGCCGGAATTGCCGTCACCTGTGCCAGACAGACCGACAACGACGCCATACCCCACCAGCGGGTTCGAACGAACGCCTGCCACGGTGGTCATATCCTTGAGCCTGTCAGCCTGAGCGACGACCGCTGTGAGGATCAATACCAGTGAGAGAAAGAGTTTACGGATCATAGCGGTGACGCCACATTCAGGCCACGGCGAAGCCAGCCGGGACGCGCTGTATCGGCCACATCACCTGCGCCAACATATTGGATTTCTGCATTGGCGATCCGGTCCGACGGAACGATATTGTCGGCGCTGATATCTTCGGGGCGGATCACACCGGTCACACGGATATATTCGTTGCCGGTGTTCAGCGTCATGCGCTTCTCACCCATGATTTCCAGCAACCCACCGGGGAGTAGACGGACCACTTGAACGGTCATCCGACCACGAAGCGAATTTGACTGAGCCGCCGCACCGGTTCCCTGGAATGAGGACGTCGAGCTGTTATCGAGCAGACGGCTGTCAAAATCCCCGAGGATGCCTGGCAGGTCTGCAACATAGCTAGACCCGCGACCACCGCTCGCACTTTGTGATTTTGAGGCCGAGAACCGTTCGGACAGTTCGACGGTAAGAACATCCCCAACTTGCGAAGCGCGCCGGTCCTGAACAAACAGCCCTTGTGCAGACGCTGTGTAGATACCTCCGGTCGGAGACCGTTCGGCCGCGTAGGCCGGTTCTTCGAGGTAGACAGGTTCGAAGCTGTCTGAAGTGACTTCTTCGATGTAGGTCGAAGTGCAAGCTGCAGTCATCGACAGAAGAGCAATAAGGTAGTGGAAACGCATCACGGCTTATCCCATTTTGTTCGACATGTAGCGGAGCATTTCGTCCGCAGCCGAGATCGATTTGGAGTTAATTTCGTAGGCGCGCTGGGTCTCGATCATATCGACGAGCTCTTGCACGACATTGACGTTCGAAGTTTCGAGCATGCCCTGAACCAGCGACCCTGCTCCTTCTTCCTGCGGAGCACTGACCTGTGCTTCACCGGATGCGAGCGTTTCGATCAGGAAGTTTTCCCCGACCGGTTCCAGACCACGCGGGTTTGCGAACTTTGCGATCGTTAGCTGACCAACCTCTTGCGGCTGGGTTTCTCCGGGCAGAATAACACCGATAATCCCGTCTTCAGAGATGTTGATCTGGCTGGCTTCGGGTGGAATTCGAATCTCGGGCTGAACAACGTATCCACTGGTCGTCGACAAAACCCCGTTCTGGTTCATCGAAAATGTCCCGTCACGAGTATACCCGATCCGGCCATCAGGCAGGAGAACTTGAAAGAACCCGTTCCCGTTGATCGCCACATCCAGCGCGTTGCCCGTGTCGGACAGGGCACCTTGAGTATAGAGCTTGTCTGTTGCAACAACGCGAACACCGGTCCCCAGAGCGAGCGAAGATGTTAGGTTGGTTGTTTCTGAAGTCTGATCGCCGCCTGGACGTTCAATCTGATACAACAGGCTTTCAAAGTTCGCACGGTCGCGCTTAAAGCCGGTGGTGTTCACATTCGCCAAGTTGTTGGCGATGACCTGAAGGCGGGTTTGCTGTGCATTCAGGCCCGTCTTGGCGACGTGCATAGCGTTGGTAGACATCTGGCGGGCTCCTTACGGGTGGCTCTCTTGCTGCTAACGCTGCAAGGGCCGTGCCAGACGGAACCCCAACTTACTTATTCGGCAGGAGCGCGCATAATGTTAGTGCCAGCTTCATCCAATTCCTTGGCTGTGCTGATCATTTTCATATGCATTTCGAATCCGCGCTGAATATCGATCGTGTTAATCAATTCCTCGGTCGCATTCACGTTCGACCCTTCGAGAACGCCTTGACGAACCGAAGCCATCTGGTTTGGTTGGGGAATGGTCCCGTCCAGATTACGGATTAGTCCGTCGAGCCCTTTTGTCAGCGATACACTCGGGTCCGGCACCACCGTTGCAATAATTCCAACAGGTATTTTCACACCTGCCTCGCCCCCCATTGGCTCGATCAGAATTTGACCGACCTCTGTGATCTGCATGGTGCGATACGGTGGCAATGTGATTGGTTCTAGGTTCTCATCCAGAACCAGTTCCCCTGCACCATTGCGGAGCTGACCCGCCCCGTCTGTGCGCAAATCACCACGGCGGGTCAGGCCGACCTCACCGTTGCCTTCTTGCGCAAAAAAGAAACCTTCGTCCATGATCGCAACATCATAGGGATCACCGGTCTGATCCATAAAGCCGACTTCATTCGAAAAAATGCTCCGCTCTGTTTCCGTTTGAAACAGGCGGGCTTCAAAGCCCTGATCCGAAGTCAACTTGGCCGTCTGATCAAGTATCGACTGATCGCGCCGGAACCCCGGCACGTTCATGTTTGCAAGGTTTTGCGCCGACAGGGTGTGAAGCTCCTGCGACGTGCGCATAGAGTTCATCATTGTATAAATCATACGGTCCATGTCGGCGCCTCTTTTATCTTAGATCATCAGGTGCGGATGTTGATGATTGTCTGCATCAGCGAAGAGGAGGTCTCCATCGCCTTTGCGTTTGCCTGATAGTTCCGCTGGGCAGAGATCAGGTGAACCAGTTCTTCGGTCAGGTCGACGTTCGACCGTTCAAGCATACCGGACTGCAACTGACCCAGACCGTTCTCACCCGGCACCTGATAGTCAGGTTCACCGGATTCAGCGGCGGCGCGGAAGCTCGCGCCACCGGTCTGGCGAAGACCTTGGGGGTTTGCAAAATAGGTGAGTGCAACACGACCCAGTGCAACACGATCATCAGTACCGTAGTTCGCCCAGATGATGCCCATCGGATCAACTTCGAGGTTTGAAAGACCCTGTGGCATTGCGCCATTGTGGTCGACCGACTGAACCGTGAAAGGTTCGTCACGCATACGCGATCCGGTAAGATCAAGGGTGTAAGTTTGGAGAGTATCTTCGAAGACGAGATTCGACGCATCGCTGCTCAGAATACCCGCAGCATCAAACCGGAAGGTCGTCGGGTTTCCAACCGGATCCTGCACCGGAATTTCCACGCCATCAACGACTAGTCGTGCTTCGTATTCTGTTTCGGCAGATGTGGCGTCGGGGCTGGCGGTTCGGATCATGTAGGCACGTGCCTCGACAGCATTACCTTCGGCATCGGTCACGGGAATAGGTGTCGAATATGCAAAGGATGTTGCATCTGCCGGATCGAAGGCGTTGGTCGGCGGAACAGCGTCCTGCGAACCGATCATGTCCTCGCTAACGGGGAGGTTCATGTTCAGATAAACCTCGTCCGTCGGGATGATCGACCCTTTGGTCAGGGGGATATCAACGGTCGAAAGGGCGGCGTTTGTCGTTTGGAGAACGGTGCCGTCCCGCGCGGTGGGCCAAGCCAACATCGGGCGTCCGGTGCTGTTTGAAATCCGTCCGTTTGCATCCAGACGGAAAGACCCGTCACGTGTATATTGGATTTCAGCCGGATCACCGTTCACTTCGAGTTCGGACGCAACGGTAAAGAGGCCGGCGCCCTGAATAGCGAGGTCGAGTGTCTGACCGGTGGAAACAAAGTTACCTTGGCCGAACTGGACGGCAACGCGGCTCATGTGCGTACCGGAACCCACAACAGTCCGGAAACTGTCCAACGGTGTTGTGTAGTAGTCATCCGCGAACTCTGCGCGGCTTTTGCGGAATGCGTTGGTGCCGACGTTCGCGATGTTGTGCGCGGTTGTTGAAATGTCGTGCTGTGCAGCGATCAGCCCGGACAGGGCAGTTGTCATACTCATGGTTGTTCTCTCCGAGACTGATGGTTAGCGGAAGGCGCTGACTTCGAGGCTGTCGAGTGCGCCATAATCCTCGAGCAGCAAGGTGATATTGTCGGTCGACGGCCCGCCCAGTGCGGAGTCAACTTTGGCAAATACGGAAACTGGTACAGAGACGGTGCCGTTTTCGCTGGTTCCCGAAACCGAGACTGCGACCGGCCTGCGACCATCGGCAAACTCTGCGGGTACGTTGGTCCAGTCGAAGCTCATCCAGCCATCGGAATGTGCACCGAGAGTTTGAGTTTTCAGAACAGTGTTTGTTGCGGGATCGGTGTAGGTCACAACGACTTCTGACATCGATGCCGGCAATTCAGCCATGCCGTGGATTTCACCGGCGTCATCAGGCCGCGCCATATTTCCTGAAACCAAAACCGAACGTCCAAGGAAACCTGCGGCCGTTTGAACTTGATTGGAATTGAAGGCTTCGGTCAGGGCGGTCAGTTTGTTGTTGACCTGTTCGATACCGTCAACCGTCGAAAACTGCGCCATCTGGCTGAGGAATTCCGCGTTGTCCATCGGAGACATCGGGTCCTGATTCTGGAGCTGGGTGGTGAGCAGCGTCAGGAAATCTTCCTGAGCGAGCGTCCCACTCTTTGCGTCACTGGTCGTGACTTCGCCGATGCGGTTCATACTGAAGGGGTCACCGACCCCGTTTACGGTCGTCATTTCCTACCTCACTTCCCCATGTTCACTGTGCGGGACATCAACGTTCGGATGGTTGACACCGCCTCGAGCACGTTTTGGTACTGGCGGCTGGCTTCCATCATTTCGACCATTTCCTCTTCGGTATTCACCGTTGAGGCGTAGACGAACCCGTCTTCATCTGCCTTGGGATGGTCTGGGCGAAACATCTGTTCGGGTTGACGATCCAGTTCGACAATCTCCGTTGCGCGGGTTGTTGAAAGCGAATTCAACTGCCCAACAGCACCGTAGTATTCGGTTTCAAAAACAGGACGACGGGCGCGATAGGCCTCTTCTGGCGACGACGCTACTGCTTCGGAGTTTGCGACGTTCGACGCCAGCGTATTCATCCGCACCATCTGTGCAGAAAGCGCCGTCTTGCCTACATCAAAGATATTATTGCCGGCCATCATTCACCTCGGATCGCTGTCATGAGTGAACCGATGCGACGGTTCAGAAGTTCCAGACTGGTCTGATACCGGACCGTGTTTTCGGCGAATTCCATTTGTTCGACCGCCATATCGACGGTGTTCCCATCGAGGGACGGCATCACTTCGGTTCGATACCCGGTCTGGTCACCAATTTGGCCAGTACTGATCGCTACGTGTCGGTTTGAAGAAACCCGAAGATCGGCAACAGCACCTGTTTTTTGGGCTAGTACCGATTCAAAATCGATGTCCCGCGCTTTGAACCCTGGCGTCGAAGCATTCGCTATATTTGACGCCAAAAGATTGTTGCGCTGCCCACGCAGTACCAAAGCCTGCGCGTGGATCCCTAAACCTTCTCTCAAACTTGTCGTCATTGTCATTGTCCGGTTTCTCAGGCGGTCATCCCACCAGTTGGCCTCGGACTTGCAAGGCCTGTGCCAACTGCACTTGCTACCGGAGCGGACTATGGCAAAACCGAAAATTCTCCCCCGAAGTCCCGCTATGAAGAAAGCGGTACGCGCGGTTCTACGAAAAGCAAACTCTCCGATGACGGAGGGCGAACAGGACGTGATTCAGGAGCTGTACGAAGAAGCATCTTCCAGCTTTGAACGACGTTTTCTTCGTTCAATCATGATCCAGATCGAAACCTACGAGCCACCGAAGCAGTCACGGTTCGTTCCAACCGAGCTGCCGGAGCCCGAGGTTGTCGAAGAAATCCCCGACCCCGGACCGATCCGACCTAAGAAAGAGTCATCCATGATGTCGCTTGACCTGAGTGACGCGACCATGATGCTCCAGTTTGCGGGAACTGAAGAGCCCAAAGAGGAAGAAGTTGAAGCTCCGGTAGAAGAGGACACCTCTGCATCGGTTCCTGAGGAACCAAGTGCAGAAATTACCGTGGAGACTAGCGAAGAGCCCTCTCCGACGGATCAGGAAGTATTGGAAGACGTCGTCGCAGCGCTCTCCGAAGAGGGAACTCCCGAGGAACAAACCTCCGAAGACCTGCCTTTTGTGCCTACCGGTCTGGCCGTTTCGACTCCGAGGACACCCGGAGAGCTCGTTTTCCCAGAAGCTGAGGAAACAAGCGGATCGGACGATGACTGGGATCCATTTGCAGAAACCGAGTCTGAAAAAAGTGATGCCCCTACGCTTGAAGTCGTCGGCGAGACACCCGATCCAGACGAAACGTCCTCATTCGGTGATGATGATTGGGACCCGTTCGCAGAAGACGACACTCCGGCAGATGAACCGGCAGATCCCATAGATGCCGAGACAGCGGCTGATGAAACCTCGACAACTGATGAAATAGAAGTCGACCAAACGGATGCAGCATCTGATGCTGATACCCCGTCGTCTTTCGGCGACGATGACTGGGACCCGTTTGCGGAGGACGAAGCTGAGGATGAACCCGTTCCGAAAACTGAAGAACCAGAGCCCAAACCCAAACATGGCGCAGACTTGTCATCCCTGAGCGAGGGGTCAGCGCTATTCGATCAATTGGGCAGCGGCTTTAGCGATATGGATGATTAAACGAAAAAGGCGGGCATTAGTGCCCGCCTTTGCGTTGTGAGTGGTAATTTCGATTCCGATCCGAAACCTGTCAGACCAGATTGCGATCGCGTGCGATCATAGCGGCCTGCGTCCGGTTACGGGCATCCAACTTGCGGCTCAGCGTTTTCACGTGGAGTTTCACGGTAACTTCCTGCAGGTCCAGATCGCGGGCGATTTCCTTGTTCGATTTGCCTTCGCAGATTCCGCGCAGCACATCCGTTTCACGTTTCGTCAACAGTCCGTCGCCAGCAGTTGGCGCTTCTTGCATGAACCCAAACGGTGCGTAGGTTTCGCCTGCAGCCATGAAGCGGATTGCTGTAACCATCGATTTCGAAGCGAGAGTTTTCGGAACAAACCCGGCAGCACCGGCTTTCAACGCAGCGTCTGCTACATCGCGCGTCGCAGTTCCCGAAAGAATAGCTACTGGTCGCCCATCGTTGGCTTCCCGCATCTTTGCCAGACCTTCGAGCCCATTCATACCGGGCATGTTGTAGTCCAAAAGGACAACATCAAAGCTGCCCGTATCGTCTGTAATCTCAACTGCCTCATCTAAAGTGGCAGCTGTTTTAACCTCGACTACTCCTTCGGCCAGAAGAAATGCTCCGATTGTTTCGCGGACAAGGTCATGGTCGTCTGCAATCAATACTCTCATGGTCGGCTCCGTCTCTTTTTTAATGAAACCGCCCTGTGCTTTAGAGCCGGTTCCGATCGAATTGGCACCTTTAACTGCGCCTTCTAGGTTATGGTTATACATGTTTTTCCACCATCCAGCTTGAAGCATTCACCCCTTGCTACACCTGTATGGTTACAGCACAACCTAACGCTGACGCACCTTGGCTTTAGTATAATGACCTAATCTGTTGGTGAAGGTCACTATACTTTCGGATATTAGTGTATTCCTTTGCCTTCATGAAAGCTATTCATAAAGATGGCAAAACAAGACATTATCGTCGCAGAAATTGAAGGAGCGAAAATAATGCAACTCTATGGCGTTACACGCCGCGTGGCTATTTCGGCAGCTGCGGCGGCACTTGCGGTGTTTGGAACTATGGGTATCGCAGAAGAAGCATCGATCGGCCAACCGCAAGGCGACGTTATATTGACGGTCTCCGGAGCCATTGGTGTCACCAACGTTGGCGAAACTGCGCAATTCGATATCGATATGCTTCGCGAGTTGGGCATGACACAAATCGAGACAACGACGATCTGGACCGAGGGCATGCAGTCCTTCACAGGCGTTGAACTGGCAGCGATTCTGGAAACGGTTGGCGCATCAGGCAACACAGTCCACGCTACCGCCATTAACGATTATGCAATTGATATTCCGGTAGATGAAGTTACCGGCGCACTTGTTGCATACGAAAATCACGGCGAACCGATGTCTGTTCGCGAAAAAGGTCCTCTCTGGATCGTTTTCCCGTATGACAGTGCAACGGAATACCAGTCCGAAGTTGTCTATTCGCGGAGCATCTGGCAACTCGATAGACTTGAACTAGTGGAATAAAGCAGCTTTGTAAAAAAAGCGGCAGTTGATAAAGACAGATAGTGACAGTGACAACTGATCAGACACAGCCCTTTGGGTGGGTTAAAGTCGGCATCCTTGGTGCCGTTCTTTTCGTCTGTTTTGCTGCGATTGCCGTTCTCGGCTATCAGGTCAATCAAAAGATTAGCGAACAAACCACTGCAAGTTCCGACAACGTGCAGTGGGTACTCTCTCAGCTGGAGATTGATTTTCTCAATCTTCAGATTGCCATTAACGATGTAGAGGCGCCCGAAGACGTCAAAGACGTCAAACGCAAATTCGACATTCTATATAGTCGCGTTGATATCTTTGAAACCAGCAGCCTCTATTCACCTTTGCGCTCAGATCTCGGCTTCGCACAACGGCTTGCAGGTGTGGGGAGCGAGCTGGACGCTTTGATTCCGACCATCGACAGCTCAGAAACCGATCTTTATGCAGCACTTCCCGAACTCAGTACGCGGTTAGCGCGTTTGTCCGCTCCTCTTCGTCAGATGGGGCTGATCGGGATCGACTTTTTTGTAAAAGCATCCGACCGGTCCCGCGCAGAAATCTGGCTGACATTGATGAGGGTTGCAGCTCTCACCATGGCCTTGGTCATGACGCTCATCATCCTCGTCGTCGTTATGTTCCAGCTCTATAGGATGGCGCAAACGAATGCCGAAGAAACCAGCGCGGCGTCTGCTCGCCTGAACGCAATGGTGTCTTCGACGCTAGACGCGGTGATCGTGGTCAATGAGGCAGGTCGGATTGTTGAATTCAACGGATCCGCTGAGGAAATCTTTGGCTACACACGAAAAGAGGCGATTGGCGCCCCTCTTGTCGATTTGATCATTCCGCTGAAATACCGCAAGCGCCACCTCGAAGGGATGAGGCGCCACCTCAAGGACGGCACAACGAATATTGTCGATCAGGGGCGCGTACAAATGGACGCGCTTCGCAAAAACGGCGAACTTTTCCCGTGCGAATTCTCGATTGCTCGTGCCGAAACAAAACAAGGTATCCTGCTTGTTGCGTTCCTTCGGGACAACTCCGCACAAGTTGCTGCTGAGAAAGACCTGCTTCGCGCCCGTGACGAAGCTTTGGCCGGTGAACGGACAAAGGCAGAATTCATGGCCGTCATGAGTCACGAAATGCGGACGCCGTTAAACGGCATGTTGGGAACAATGGAGCTTCTCCGCGATACCACGCTGGACGAACGACAATCTTCCTTCCTGCAAATCATGGAGACTTCAGGACGGCTTCTGCTCCACCATGTGAATGATGTTCTGGATATTGCGAGACTGGATGCAGGCCGTACGGATGCTGAAAAGCGTCCGTTTGTGCTTGATGAACTTATCCAGCAGATCGTCGATAGTCAGCGCAGCATTGCTCACGCCAACCAGTCAGAGCTCGAAGTCGACATTACGTCATTGGGTCATCCGACCGTTCTCGGGGATGAACAGCGCCTTCGTCAGGTTTTGTTCAACCTTGTTTCAAACGCGATCAAGTTTACCGAAGGCGGCGTTGTACGGATCGAGGCAGAGCAGCTTGCAGATAGCGACCTGATGGAATTCCGGGTGATCGACACCGGCATCGGCATCGATGAAGATGACATTGACCGGATTTTCGAAGACTTTGTTACGCTCGACACATCCTATTCGCGCCGGTTCGGCGGCACTGGATTGGGGCTCGGTATTGCAAAGCGGCTTGTTGAATCAATGGACGGCGCAATCGGGGTCGAAAGCGAAGTCGGGGACGGCAGCCTGTTCTGGTTCCGAATCCCGCTCCCCATTCTTTCGAACAAGGCGGAACCTAAAACAGAAACCTCTGCATCTCCTAGCCACGCACACCCGCTTGACGCTGAAAGCGGGCTTGAAGTTCTTGTCGTCGAAGACAACCAGATCAACCAACTCGTCGTCCAAGAAATGTTGGTAAAAGAAGGTCACACGGTCTCTCTAGCTAATGACGGGCAGGAAGGAGTCAGCGCCGCTGCACTCCGCCGTTTCGATGTCATTCTCATGGATATTTCCATGCCGCGTATGGACGGTGTTGCAGCCTGTCATGCAATCAGGGATGGGGATGGAAGGAGCCGCGATACGAGGATTATCGCGCTAACCGCAAACGCCCTGCCCGAAGACATCGAACGCTTCAAACAGGCTGGCATGAACGATGTTCTGATCAAACCGGTTTCTCGTACCAAACTCGCCAAGGTTCTGGCGCTCCGCCACAACAACGCTGCTACTCCTCAAAAAACGGTGAAAACGACTCCGCCACCAATTGACCTACCGACGGTTGTTGACGCAATTCCCACCGCCGAAGTTGAGTGGCTTGACGAAGAACTTCTGGCGAATTTGATTGAGGACCTTGGACCTGAAATGGCGCCTCGATTGCTTGATAATTTCATTTCGGAAACCGATGTGGCCGTGGAACAGTTCATGTCAGAGCCGAATCCGGATGACACTCAGTTGATCGGTGAGATTCACAAACTCGCAGGTTCATCTGCATTGTTTGGAACAAAGGCGTTCAGCGGTCTCCTTCGCGAGTTGGAGACTATCGGAAAAACAGACGATCCTGCCAAGATGCGTGATCGCCTCCCTGAATTGCGTGAACGCTGGGAGTCTACACGTTTGGAACTAGACGAACTGAAACAGGACATGTTTGCCGAAGAATAACGGCGCTGTCTCTTGACCAGATGGTCGATTCTCGGTCAACTCCTCCGCAATATGATCAAATTACGGATGCCCTGCATCCAAGCAGGAGGTTTCCATGTCCATTGCTATCAATGATCCCGCCGCACTAATCGAGGCGGACCGTGCTCACGTCTGGCACCATCTGGTGCAACATAAACCCTTTGAAACGATCGACCCGCAGATCATCGTCGAAGGCAAAGGCATGCGTGTTTGGGACATCACGGGCAAAGAGTACCTCGATGCCGTGTCCGGAGGGGTTTGGACCGTGAACGTGGGGTTCGGCCGGACGGAAATTGCCGACGCCGTTCGCGATCAGCTTGTGAAGATGTGCTATTTCGCCGGAGCAAAGGGCACTATTCCCGGCGCGCAATTTGCCGAACGTCTGATAGAAAAGATGCCGGGGCTGGACCGCGTTTACTATGCGAACTCCGGTTCCGAGGCGAACGAAAAGGCGTTCAAGATGGTTCGCCAAATCTCCCACAAACATCACGGCGGCAAAAAGTCGAAAATTCTATATCGGGACCGCGACTACCACGGTACGACCATCGCTTGCCTGTCCGCTGGGGGCCAGAAAGAGCGCAACGCCCAGTACGGCCCCTTTGCTCCGGGCTTTGTCGAAATTCCGCATTGCCTCGAATACCAGTCTGACGACCGTGGCGAAGGCTTCGCCGAACGCTCGGTGAAAGCGATCGAGGATGTAATCCTGCGGGAAGGGCCGGACACCATCGGCGCACTCTGTCTTGAACCGATCACCGCAGGCGGCGGGATCATCATGCCTCCCGAAGGTTATTGGGAAGGTGTTCAGGCGCTCTGCAAGAAATACGATATCCTGCTTCACATTGATGAAGTCGTTTGTGGCCTTGGCCGAACCGGCACTTGGTTCGGATACCAGCAGTTCGGCATCAAACCGGACATCGTTACAATGGCCAAAGGCGTCGCCTCTGGTTATGCTGCGATTTCTTGCTGCGTGACCACGAACGAGGTCTTCGAGAAGTTCAAGGATGATACCGATCCGTTGGGATATTTCCGCGACATCTCGACCTTTGGTGGCTGCACCTCCGGACCTGTTGCGGCGCTTGAAAACCTGCGGATCATCGAAGACGAAAACCTCTGTGAAAACTCCGCCGCTATGGGGGACCGAATGCACCAGAGCTTCCTCAATTTGATGGAAAAGCATGATTGCATTGGTGAAGTCCGCGGCAAAGGTCTGTTCCAAGGCGTCGAACTGGTCAAAGACCGTGAAACCCGCGAACCTTTGGACGAAAAGCGCGTCATGGCCGTCGTTGCCGACTGTTTCCAGAACGGAGTCATCATCGGAGCGTCAAACCGTTCTATGCCCGGTTACAACAACACACTGCTGTTCGCACCTGCCTTGATCGCAACTGCCGACGACATCGACGAAATCACCAATGCTGTTGATCAGGCGCTGACCCGCGTTATGGGCTGATCCCCTTTGCCTCTTGCCCCCGCTTGTGCTTGAAAAGGGGTGAGAGGTGATATCATGCAATGGATCGCAATTGACCTGACCACGCGGCGCGCTTGGCTCATGCAAGGAGAGACCCCTGTGGAACAACGCAGGGGCTCCACACCACATGATTTGATTGGAGATTGGGACGGACCGCAGATCATCGCGGGCTTACCCGACGCTCCTGTCGTCAAAGTGCCCTGTCCTGTTTTACCGAGCGGCGGCGCATTCCCATCGGTTTTTCAAGATTCTCCGCCACAGCTTTTGCCACATGCGGCCGCCATCGCAGGATTTCTAGCGTCGCATGAAAACTGGGACGGCATCATTTGTCTTGTCGGTGCAATGGTCCATTGGGTCCATGTCAGTGCAAATGAAATCGTCAGTTTCCAATCTTCTGTCGTTCCTGAAACCTTTGCAGCTTTTGCGGCTGGAGTAGTCGATCCGAATGCGTTCGAAGCGGGGCTGCAGGCTGGATTGGATCGCCCCGAGCGCTTGCTGTCCCATATCGCCTCTGCCCGCGTGTCAGGAAACGAAGCGATTGGCCGTATCCTTGGTGCGCTTGTCGGGACGGATTTAAAAGGTGCGCGGATGTATTGGCTCGGGCAACAGGTCGCGGTAATCGGGGAAAGTCCCATCGCCGATGCATACGCCCACGCGCTTCGTGAACAATCGGTACCCGTGACCTAGCACAGTGACACCACCCTCGACGGGTTGATCGCTGCATTCAAAGGATTGTCTTAATGACTTTTGGCTCTCTGCCCGACGGACGTACTGTCGACCGCATCACCATCTCAAACGGAGATCTGAGTGCCAGCGTCCTCAGCTATGGCGCCATCCTGCAAGAGGTCCGGCTGGAAGGAGTGGATCATAGCCTGACGCTCGGTTCAGACAAGCTGGAAGACTATCTGGGTGCTATGGAATACTTCGGCCCTATCATCGGGCCCGTGGCGAACCGGATCAAAGGCGCTCGCGCTCGCGTTGGCGGTATCGAACACATGCTCACCCCGAATGAAGGGCGCAATACGCTCCATTCGGCAGAAGCCGGATCACATACGAAGCTGTGGACGGTTGAAGACCAAACGCCGGACAGCGTGACACTTTCTGTTGACCTCCCTGACGGAGAAGCCGGCTTCCCCGGTACCCAGCGGGTCATGGTCCACTATGCAATAAAGCCCGACAACACCCTGCGGATGGAGGTCACGGCCACCACGGACGAAGACAGCCTCATCAATATCTGCAATCACAGCTATTGGAACCTGACGGGGCAACCGACCTTTGCCGGTCACCGGATGCAGATTAACGCGCAGGGCTATCTGCCCACAGACGACGAAAACATTCCTACCGGCGTTGAAGACGTAGAAGGCACCCTATTTGATTTCCGCGAGTTGCGCGAAACCCTGCCTTCCAACCCGCCGATCGACCATAACTTCTGCCTATCTCGCATCCGTCTGGAACCGCGCGAAGTCGCAAAGCTGGTTGGCGGTGATCTGACAATGACGATCTCAACCGACATGCCCGGGCTACAGGTCTATGACGGCAGAACGACCTCGGGCGCCGGTTTGGCCGCCTATGCCGGTATCGCGTTCGAGCCGCAGTATTGGCCGAACGCCCCGCACGAACCCTCGTTTCCCAAAATCACGGTAAAGGCGGGCGAGGTTTGGACCCAAGAGGTCGAATGGCGGTTTAGCCGCTGACGCTTTCGAACCAGCGGACAATCTCGGCGCGGTCTTCGGGATAGATGTAGCTCACAGCAGGCGGCGGCATCGCATGGCTCGCTCCCGCTTGCAGGTAAATCTGCTTTGCAAGGTTAGCGATCTGCTCTGGCGTTTCCAGCATCACTCCCTTGGGCGGGGTGGCCATGCCGGGCCATCCCGGTTCAGCCGAATGACACATGGAACAATTCGCCATTACAATATCCGTCACCACATCGAAATTCTCGGCCATCGCATAGGCATGAGCGGGACCATTCAAGGCTGTGTCTTCTTGGTACTGGTATTTTGTCAGGGTTGATAACCAAACGATGACCAGAAACAGAACTGCGGTTATCGCCCATGTCCACCATGGCGTCCCTTTGCGCGCATGCATGGTGTTGAAAAAGTGCCGGATCGTGACCCCCATCAGAAACACGAGCGAGGCGATCACCCAGTTCCAGTCGCTGCCGAATGCGAGTGGATAGTGGTTCGACAACATCAGGAAGATCACTGGCAGGGTGAGATAGTTGTTATGCGTACTGCGCTGTTTCGCAATCTTTCCGTATTTCGCATCCGGCGTCCGGCCCGCAATCAGATCAGCAACCACGATCTTCTGGTTCGGGATGATGATAAAAAACACATTTGCGGTCATGATGGTCGCTGTAAACGCACCCAAATGTAGCAACGCCGCCCGTCCGGTGAATATCTGATTGTACCCCCACGCCATAGCCACGAGGATCACATATAGCAGGATCATCAACCGCGTGTTGTCGTCCCCGAATTTCGATTTGCAGATACGGTCATAAAGAAGCCAGCCGAATGCCAAAGAGGCCGCAGAAATCAGCGCAGCTTGCCAAACTGGCACATCCAGTTTTGAGGGGTCGACAAGAAACAGATCACCACCGAGGTAGTAGACCACAAACATCAGGGCAAACCCCGTAAGCCACGTCGAATAGCTCTCCCATTTGTACCAGATGAGATCGGATGGCATCGATGACGGTGCAACCAAATATTTCTGGACATGATAGAACCCGCCGCCATGAACCTGCCATTCTTCGCCATCAGCCCCTGAAGAAAGGTTACGATCCCGGTGCAAGCCAAGGTCGAGCGCAATGAAATAGAAAGACGATCCGATCCATGCGACCCCTGTAATCACATGCAACCATCGGACCGCGAATTCCACCCAGTCGAGGAGGATAGCTGTCATTCGTCAGCTCCCGCGATATGTTGAATAGCCGAAGGGAGAAAGGAGAAGCGGCACATGGTAGTGCGTTTCCTCTGCCATGCCGAAACGGATTGGCACCTCGTCCAGAAACAGCGGTTCGGGCAAGTCATTGTAGTGCGATCTCAGGTATTCGCCCGCGTGATACACAAGTTCATAGACTCCCTTGCGAAATTCGGCTTCGGGCAAGATCGGATATTCGGTTCTGCCATCGTCGTTCGTGTGCTTGATCGCAACCGGAATACGTTCGTCGCCTTCGATCCGGAACAGCCGGATTTCGATACCTTCAGCGGGGCAACCCCGACCCGTATCGAGCACATGTGTCGTCAGAAACCCGCCCATCGTTCTTTCCCCGCAGTTATTTGCATCCAAGTTGCCGCATTCATTTGCAAAATGTCGATAGTCCTCGCTGACCGGTTTCGACCTCTTGCCATTCTCAGACTTTCACAACACCATAAATTTGACCAAATGCTCAAGAGGCAAGCATGACAAGATATCCTCGGAATATGTCGGGCCATGGGCAGAACGCCCCCGATGCCGCTTGGCCGAATGGGGCGAAAATCGCAGTTTCTATCGTTCTCAACTATGAAGAGGGCGGGGAAAACTGCGTACTGCATGGCGATGGCCAGTCCGAAGCTTTCCTGTCAGATATCGCCGGCGCAGCTCCTTGGCCGAACCAACGTCATTGGAATATGGAGGCGATCTATGAATACGGCGCGCGCGCCGGATTCTGGCGTCTTCATCGTTTGTTCACTTCCCGTAATATTCCTGTGACGGTCTATGGGGTGGCAACAGCTCTTGCCCGCAGCCCAGAACAGGTCGCCGCGATGAAAGAGGCAGATTGGGAGATTGCCAGTCACGGGCTGAAGTGGATCGAGCATAAAGACATGCCCGAAAGCGAGGAACGCGCCCAGATCAAAGAGGCGATCCGGCTACACACCGAAGTTGTCGGTTCGCGCCCGTCCGGCTGGTACACAGGCCGTTGTAGCGTGAACACCGTGCGATTAACGGCCGAAGAGGGTTTCGACTGGATCAGCGATACATATGACGACGATCTACCTTACTGGATAGAGGTCGGCGACCGCGACCAGTTGGTAATTCCCTACACGTTAGAAGCCAACGACATGAGGTTTGCCACCGCACCGGGATATATCACCGGAGAGCAGTTCTATACCTACCTTAAGGACGCTTTTGACGTCCTTTATGCCGAAGGCAAAGCCGGTCAGGCCAAGATGATGTCGATAGGGCTCCACTGCCGTCTGATCGGACGTCCGGGGAAACTGGCGGGGCTGCAAAAGTTCCTCGACTACGCCAAAGGTTTCGAAGGCGTCTGGTTTCCCCGTCGCATCGATATTGCCCGACATTGGGCGAAAAACCACCCCAACACGCGATATGAACGTCCGTCGCAAATGTCGCTCGACCGGTTTGTAGAAACTTACGGAAGCATTTTCGAACACA
The DNA here is from genome assembly GCA_050298835.1 of Marivivens sp. GTDB lineage: Bacteria > Pseudomonadota > Alphaproteobacteria > Rhodobacterales > Rhodobacteraceae > Marivivens. The sequence continues at coordinate 8,263 of JBNKUW010000010.1, read as the reverse complement.
GTGCATGGGTCGCGCGGCGTGCGTTCGATCTGGAACTCGGCCCTGCTCATGACACTGCGGTCGGACTGCACAACGCACTCTGCCGCGTGTTCCGGTCTGCGAGCTCATATGACCGCCTCAACGTGCTCAAAGCCCACCCAGATCTGGCTGGGAAACTGGCACAGGCCAAACGGCTTACCGCAGAAAGCACGACAGAACAGGCAAGCGCGGGACTGGACGCGTTGACGGACGACGAACGCGCGCAATTCGAAACACTGAACGCAAAATATGTGGAAAAACACGGGTTTCCGTTCATTATTGCCGTACGTGACCATAACAAATCTGAAATTCTTGCCGCTTTTCAGGTAAGACTGAATAACGAAACCGAAACCGAATTCGAAACTGCCTGCGCTCAGGTAGAGCGTATCGCGTTGCACAGACTCAAGGGTTTGCTCCCATGAACTACGCCTTTCCACCAGGGGGAATGCCGTCGCTGACTGATGATCCGGCGGCGAACAGAGCCCATTTCACGGAAAGCTACGCCTATATTCCAGCCTGCACGATGCGTGACATCACGGCGAGCTTGCTGCCAAACTGGTTTAAAACCCGCGCCTGGGTTTTGGCGCGCCCGATGACCGGTTTTGCGGAAACTTTTGCGCAATATGCGGTTGAGGTCGAACCGAACGGTGGGAGCGATCACCCCGAACCCGACAGAGATGCCCAAGCCATCCTGTTTATCGCCGAAGGGTTTATGGAGCTTATCGTAGCCGGTGAGACGCACATCATCCCTCAGGGGGGATATGCATACATACCGCCGCGCACCCGCTGGACAATGCGAAATGCGAGCGATGAGCTGCTCAAATTCCATTGGATCCGCAAACACTACTGCCATGCTGCCGGATTTGACGCCGCTCCACCGTTTGTCACCTCAGACAAAGAAACCGGTATCAGTTGGATGCCGGAAACGGACACTTGGGGCACCACCCGTTTCGTGGACCCTTCAGATATGCGTCACGATATGCATGTGAACATTGTGACCTTCAAACCGGGGGGCCGCATTCCCTTTGCCGAAACCCACGTAATGGAACACGGCCTGTATGTGCTGGAAGGCCATGCAAAATACCTTCTGAACGAACGGTGGGTTGATGTGGGGCCAGGGGATTTTATGTGGCTTCGCGCGTTTTGCCCTCAGGCGTGTATTGCCGGTGATGGCGGACCTTTCCGGTATCTGCTTTACAAAGATGTGAACCGTCACCCAGAGCTTTGCCTATGACCCGACGGATCGTCGCACAGCCGCTTACCGAAAAGGACTTTGCACCTTTTGGGGACGTGTTGAGCACCGAAGGTTCTCCAGACAAGATCATCAACCGCGGCCTGTGCGGACGGTACCATGATCGGGCAAAGCTGGATTTTGGAACCGACGGTCGCGCAGGGATCAGTTTGTTCAAGGCAGTCCCCAGAGCACTGCCGTACACCTGTGATCTATTGGAACGCCATCCCGAAGGATCGCAAGCGTTCATTCCAATGAGCATGGACCCGTTCTTGATTGTCGTCGCACCGGACAACAACGGCACCCCCGGTGAGCCGCAGGCGTTTATCTCCGCCTCTGGCCAAGCAATCAATTTCCATCGCGGAACATGGCATGGCGTTTTGACGCCGTTGGCGGAGCCGGGGCTTTTTGCAGTTGTGGACCGGATCGGGACAACCGCAAACCTTGAAGAGGTGGACGTTCCCGCCTTTGTCGTAGAGGTCCCTTAGCTGCCTGCAAGGTCGCTCAGTATCGGGCAATCGGGCCGGTCATTCCCTTTGCAGCAGGATACCAGATGGGCCAGCGTATCCCGCATGTCCTGCATCTCGGCCAGTTTTTGGTCGACCTTTTTCAGGTGTTCCGATGCAATCGCCTTAACCTCAGCGCTCGTCCGCTCTGTATCCCCGTATAGGTCCAGCAATGACCTGCATTCTTCGACCGAAAAACCAAGCTGTCGCCCGCGACCTATGAACGCCAGCCGGTGCAAGTCTTCTTCTGAAAAATCTCTATATCCGTTGTCATTCCGCGCCGGATGCAAAAGGCCGATGTCTTCGTAATAGCGGATGGTTTTTGAGGTCAGGCCGGTACGAACGGCAGCATCTTTGATATTCATTGCTTTCTCCCCGCCGAATAGCTGCGGAGCCGCAACGCGTTACTCACCACAAAGACGGATGAGAATGCCATCGCCCCCGCACCCAGCATCGGCGACAAAAGGATTCCGAAGGTCGGATAGAGGATCCCCGCAGCAACCGGAATGAGCGCGACGTTATACGCAAATGCCCAAAAGAGGTTTTGGCGGATGTTCTGCATGACCGCGCGGCTCATCCGAACGGCCGCGAGCGCGCCCTTGAGGTCCCCACGCATAAGCACGACATCCGCGCTTTCGATTGCAACGTCTGTTCCTGTTCCCATCGCGATGCCAACATCCGCCTGAACCAGTGCAGGAGCGTCATTGATACCGTCTCCGAAAAAGGCGACAGGTCCGAATTCCTGTAGGCGCTGAACGGCTTCGACTTTGCCTTCGGGCAACACTTCTGCAACGACAGAGTCGATACCGAGCCGACGGGCAATGCTGTCAGCCGTTGCCGAATTGTCACCGGTAATCATCGCCACACGCAGTCCCCGTTCATGCAATTGGGAAATTGCGGTTCGTGCCCCAGATTTGATGGGGTCCTCTACACCGATCAACGCGGTCATCAGGCCGTCAACAGCAACGAAAAACGGGGTTTGGCCTTCTTGAGCAATAGATGCGGCCCGTGCTTCGTAGTTGGCGATAGAGACCCCGCGTTTGATCATGAAACGGTCGGAACCAACAAGGACACGACTACCTTCGACAATTCCCTCAACACCAAGACCCGGGTTGTTTTTGAAATCAACGACACCAGTCATAGGAACACCCAGCGCGGCAGCTTCACGTAATATCGCATGCGCCATGGGGTGTTCTGACGGTGCTTCTACAACAGCGGCAAGATGCAAAGCTTCGCGCCGGTTCTGTGCATAAACAGTCACCACTTCGGGGCGGCCTTCGGTGAGTGTCCCTGTCTTATCAAAGGCGACAACCTTGACCTCGTGCAGGCGCTGAAGAGCATCCCCTTTGCGGAACAGAACACCAAGCTCTGCCGCTCTTCCCGAACCAACCATGATAGACGTCGGAGTAGCGAGGCCCATTGCACACGGGCACGCAATGATCAAAACAGATACCGATGCAACCACGGCGTAGGACAAACCTGGCCCCCAGAGCATCCATCCTATCGCAGTCAACAATGCCAGCAAAATGACAATGGGAACAAAGACATTGGTCACCCGATCGACCATTGCCTGAATGGGTAGCTTCGCACTCTGGGCACGTTCAACCATTTGAACGATCCGTGCGAGGACGGTTTTTTCACCCGTTGCGGTGATCTCGATACAGATTGTACCGTCTTTGTTAATCGACCCGCCGACGACTTCGTCCCCGATTTCTTTTTGAACCGGAACAGGTTCTCCGGTCAGCATGGATTCATCCACATGTGTGCCACCATCGACGACAATGCCATCGACCGGCACGCGCTCTCCTGGATGGATGCGTACCACGTCGTCGACCTTCAAGCTCTCAAGCGGAACAAGTTGTTCACGATCTTCGACAACAAGCTGCGCGGTCGTCGGCGTCAAACTGATCAAGGATTCGATCGCCGCACTGGTACGCCCTTTGGCTCTGGCTTCGAAAAAACGACCCAAAAGGATAAGAGTGATGATGACCATCGATGCTTCGAAATAGACAGCTCTGGCCTCGTCTGGGACGACGGCTGGGGCAAAGGTCACAATGCTGGAATAGAACCACGACGCACCTGCACCCATCGCGACCAGACTGTTCATGTCAGGCGCGCCCTTGAGCAATGACGGAATACCGCGCCGGTAAAACATCCGCCCGGGCCCAACGAGAACAAGAGTAGCGAGCAGAAACTCAATTCTCCAAAGCATCAGCTGTCCGAAAAAGCTGACAAAAATTTCACGGAGAGGCGGAACAAGATGCCCCCCCATTTCCACAATGAATACCGGCAGGGTCAGCAGGGCCGCGGTCTGAAGCTGCCCCTTGATTTCTTTAGTTTCGGCAGCGCGCCGTTCGGAGTTCAGGGTGCGTTCGTCAATTGCCAGTTTCGCAGGGTAGCCAGCGGCATCAAGCGCATTGAGCAGAGGAGTCACATCAGAGCTGACCGTCATCACTTCGGCCTGTTCGGTCGCGAGGTTCACACTGGCGCTCGTCACTCCAGGTTGTTTGGTCAGAATTTTCTCAACTCGTCCAACACAGGACGCGCAGGTCATGTTCTGAATGGCAAGTGAAACGTGTTCCGATCTGGCCGGATATCCCGCACGCTCTAGAACCTCTATGACCTGATCCGGGACGTCTTTCCCGTTGAATGTGACAGTCGCCATTTCATTGGCGAGGTTCACTGACGCAGACTTTACGCCATCGATTTTCGAGATGACTTTTTCAACCCGTGCCACACACGATGCGCAGGTCATTCCGTTCACGCCGATAGAAAGTTCACGGTCCATAGGATTCCCGCCTTTTGCAATCTTTCGACCACAAGTAGGCGTTCCAGTAGCTGGAAGGTCAAGGGGGTCTTGACCTTCCAGTGACGGGAAGCCCTATCTCTTGGCTAAGAAACAGGAGATTCCCATGAAACTTTCCGTCCCCGAGATGAGCTGCGGTCACTGCAAATCATCAATTACTGAAGCAATCGGTAAGCTTGATTCAAATGCCCAACTCGAATTCGACATGGACAAACGCGAAGTCGATGTAGCCACTGAAAAGCCGGCCAACGACGTTATCGACGCACTGGACGCGATCGGCTTCGACGCCACCACTATCTAGTTGGCGTAAAAGCTCAGGCAAAAAACGCAGGCCGTCTGGCTACGGCCTGCTGTTTCCTTTGTATGGTAAAGGTTGTGTTTGGTGTCATCAAATCGCAATCTCTCGACTGTATTGCCGCTGCACCAAGGGAGACAGGTATGTCCGACTACACACGTTATGCGGTTTACTTTGTTCCGCCAGAAGGACCGCTCTCACGTTTCGGCTCTGAGTGGCTGGGATGGGATATTAATCGGGCAACAACCGTCGCACATCCTTCGTTTGAAAAGCTGGACATTGCCTCTATCACCGCTAAGCCACGGAAATACGGATTTCATGCAACGCTAAAGCCGCCTTTTCGCATCGTTGAAAACCACGGTGAAGAAGAGTTGCAGGCTGCCATCGCCGACCTTGCTGATACTTTGCCTCCTGTCACTCTTGAAAAGCTGCGGCTATCACGCATCGGTCGGTTTATTGCGCTGACACCGGACGGAAACCAAACCGGAATCAATTCTCTTGCCGCCGCGTGTGTCCGAGAGATCGATTTCTTCCGGTCTCCCCCAACGCAGACAGAACTTTCCCACAGAAGAAAGTCCGGGCTAAGCGACCGTCAGGATGAACTGCTTCGGGACTGGGGATATCCCTACGTAATGGAGGAATTCAGGTTCCACATCACGTTATCAGGGAAACTGGACGACGAAACAGGTACTGCAGTACAAAAAGCGCTCCAATCAACGATCGTTCCGCTTCTCCCCACGCCTTTCGTCATTGACCAGATCGCACTTGTCGGAGAACGCCAAGACGGGCGATTTGAAGTCATTCAGCGCTACAGACTCTCTGGGTAGATCAGCCCATATTTTTTTGAATGTTTCAGCTCTGGAATTGATACCGAACAAAGACATTGCGCATGGTTTCTGAAACCTTCGCACCTGTTTAACAGACAGCGAGGATTCGACAATGTTCATAGAAGAAACAACCGGTCAGATTTCTACGCTAGTATCCCGAATGAACCAGACAGAAATCAGCAACTTCATTCGGGTTCAAACCTCAGAAAAACACCTGTCCAAAATTGTGGGTGCGCTGAACAAAGACATCCAGTCGAATGACGGCATTCGCCGTTCACGAGCTGAGAGCGCTCTGAAACGCTTGGGATTCCTGTAAAGGAAACCACGTTTCGCACACTGTTTTGGAACTGGGGAAGTGTGGTGGCGGTGCAGGGACTTGAACCCCGGACACAAGGATTATGATTCCTCTGCTCTAACCAACTGAGCTACACCGCCTGAGTGGGGGCGAAATATTCTGAGCGACCGTCAGCGTCAAGAGGCAAAACCCAGATTTTTTCGTGACGCTAAAAAAAGAAGCCACCCCGCATCGGGGGTGGCCGCTGTTGGATACCTCAGAGGAAATTCGGCCCTGCCCGTTCGAGCAGTTTTGCCGCCATTTCCTGACCGAGCGCGACGCCGTCCTCAACCGGTGCGGTGGCATCATCTGCAAGCGCCTCGGATCCGTCAGTTTTCAGGATCTCACCGCGCAGCCGGACGTTCCCGCCGTCCAGTTCCGACAAACCACCAATCGGTGTTTCGCATGACCCGTCGAGGGCGGCCAGAAACGCCCGTTCGACACCCAGACGCAGACCCGTCGGTGCGTCGTGAATAGCAGACAGCATTTCAGCTGTACGGCCATCGTCATTGCGCCGTTCGATCCCGATGGCCCCTTGCGCCACTGCTGGCAACATCTCTTCGGGTTCAATGGCCACACGGGGGACATCGTCCATCCCCAACCTACGCAGCCCTGCCATCGCGAGGAAAGTCGCCTCTGCCACACCCTCGCCCAGTTTTTTCAGACGTGTCTGAACATTGCCGCGGAATTCCACGACGTTCAGATCAGGCCGACGGTGCAGAAGCTGCGCCTTACGACGGAGCGATGACGTTCCGACGACAGCTCCTTCGGGCAGATCGTTGATCCCTTTGTACTTCAAGGACACGAAAGCGTCGCGCACATCTTCTCTTGGAAGGTAGCAATCCAGAATCAACCCTTCAGGCTGAAGAACCGGCATATCCTTCATCGAATGAACCGCAATATCGATCCCACCGGACAAAAGCTGTTCTTCGATTTCTTTGGTAAAGAGCCCCTTACCGCCGATCTCTTTCAACGGACGGTCCGCATCGATCAGCGCACGGTCATCACCTGTGGTTTTAATAACCACAATTTCGAATGCCTCCTCTGGAAGGTCAAAGGCCGCCGACAAACGGCTGCGGGTTTCGTAGGCTTGCGCCAGCGCCAGCGGGGATCCACGGGTGCCGATTTTCAGCGGTTCAGCGGGGTTTGGCAGATTCAAGGTCATATGCGCTTTCTAGCCGCGCCTTTGATTGCCAGCAATGGCTTGACTTGCCCTGCGGCATTAGCGACCTACCAAGGAAGGAAAAGGAAAGCATATGACCAAAACGATCCTTCGCGCCCTTGCTGGCGAAACTCTGCCCACCCCGCCGATCTGGATGATGCGGCAAGCGGGCCGATATCTGCCCGAATACCGTGCTACCCGCGCACAGGCCGGAGATTTCCTGTCGCTCTGCTACAACTCCGAACTCGCCGCCGAAGTGACGCTCCAACCGATCCGGCGCTTTGGCTTTGATGCGGCAATCCTCTTTGCAGACATCCTGCTGTTGCCCCAGGCTCTCGGCGTTGATCTCTGGTTCGAAACCGGTGAAGGCCCGCGAATGACCACGGTCACCACGCCTGACGAATTAAAGGCGCTCAAACCGATCGACCAGATTGATGAGGTTCTGGCCCCTGTCTACGAAACAGTCCGTATCCTGTCGCGCGAACTTCCGAAGGAAACAACTTTAATCGGTTTCGCCGGTGCCCCGTGGACAGTCGCCACCTACATGATTGCAGGTCGTGGCACGCCGGATCAGGGTCCAGCGCATGCGCTCAAAACCGCAGATCGTGCGACCTTCTCTGCCATCATCGACCTCCTGACCGAAGCAACCATAGAATACCTGTCCAAGCAGGTTGTCGCAGGCGCTGAAGTCGTCAAAATCTTTGACAGCTGGGCGGGTAGCCTGCAGGGACAAGACTTCGAAGATTTCGCTGTCGAACCCGCGCGCCGCATCACCCAAGCGCTCAAGGCCCGTCACCCCGGCCTTCCGGTCATCGCATTTCCGCGTGGTGCTGACGAACGCTTTGTCGGGCTGCACGAACGGATTGGTGCGGACTGTATCGCGCTCGACAATGGTGTGTCTCCGGAATGGGCCGCCGAACACGTTCAACCGGCAGGGTGCGTTCAGGGCAATCTCGCGTCGCACCACATGGTAACCGGTGGCGATGATCTTGCCTGTGAAACCCGTCGCGTTGTGGATGCGTTCAAAAACGGACCCCACATCTTCAACCTTGGACACGGGATTACGCCAGACGCAAATCCTGAC
>JBNKUW010000009.1:0-34353 GCA_050298835.1 Marivivens sp. | reverse complement strand
CAAGGACAATCCGGTCTACTATGTGCAGTACGCTTCGGCCCGCATCAACTCGGTCATGTGCAAAGCAGCCGAGGCTGGCGTTGACGTTTCTGATGCTGCGTTGCAGTCCGCTGACCTGAGCAAAATCGCCTCTGATGCAGAGGTCACGGTGATCAAAAAGATCACCGAATGGCCGCGTCTGGTGGAAATTGCTGCCAAGGGACACGAACCGCACCGGATCGCGTTCTACCTTTATGAACTGGCCTCCGAATTCCACGGATTGTGGAACAAAGGCAACGACGACACCTCTTTGCGGTTCCTGCAAGAGGGTGATGAGGCCACAAGTCAGGCGAAAATCGCCCTTATTAAGGCCGTAGCGGTTGTCATATCGCACGGTTTGGGTATCTTGGGTGTGAAACCGGCAGAAGAGATGCGGTAAACCGCACATCGCCGGAAGAGCAGGCAACCAAGATAACAAACGTCGGGGAACGGAGCCCTGACGGCGATGAGGCAACGATGGCAGCGTATTCTGATATGCACTCCCCCCGCGAGGGGCGGAGCGTCGATACGGGTAAACTCGTAAACGTCGCAGGGGCAATGGTGTCCCTCGGGTTGATCGTGGGCGTAGGCGTCTGGGGTTATAAACTGGTGATGAGGGACGTTACGGGCGTCCCTGTTGTGCGCGCCATGGAAGGCGCGATGCGCCATGCGCCCAGTGATCCGGGTGGAGAGATTTCCGTAAACGACGGTTTGTCGGTGAACGATGTGGCCGCCTTGGGTGGTGCTGCGGCGCCGGAAGAGGCCGAAAGTTTCGTTTTGGCACCGCAGGTGTCTGAACTCACTGCCGAAGACCTTGCTGTTGCCCCGACCGCCGAAGCCGGAGAGGTTTTACCGATGGGTGTGACCGAAACGGTCGACGTTGCACCAGAAGTCGCCCCCGCCGAAACGGTAGCGGTTGAACCAGAGACACCAGAAACAGCGGTTGCGCAGGCTTTGGCCGACGCTTCAGCCGATGATGAGGCCGCAAGCCTATCTGCCCCGATGACCGCAGAAGAAATCCTTGCCATGGCGGATGCGATTGCTGCCGGTATCGAACCGCTGACCCCGACGGAAGAGGCCGACAGCCCAGACGTTATCACCACGATCAACGGTGTATCGACGGATGTTATTGCCGATATTATTCCGTCTACCGTTCCTGGTGTGTCGCGGTCACCGCGCCCGATACTGCGCCCGACCGACCTGAATGTGGCGGCCACTGTGGCGCCGACCGCTGCGGTCCCGACGAACGAAGACGGACGGTCAGCATCCCAAGCTTTGGCTGCGGCATCCGGTATCGCCGCAGGTTCGAACCTTGTTCAACTCGGAGCGTTCGAAAGCGCCGAGGTTGCGCAATCCGAATGGCAACGTTTTGTCAGTCGTTTCCCTGACTACATGACCGGCAAAACCCACATCATTCAGCAAGCGGAACGTGGCGGTCGGGTGTTCTTCCGGCTTCGGGCGGTGAACTTTGCTGACCTGTCGGATGCACGCCGTTTCTGTGCTGCCCTGACAGCCGAGGGCGTCGATTGTGTGCCGGTGGTTGTCCAGTAAATGACCAACGGGGCGTTTATCTTCGCACCTGAAGGGCAGTCTCTAACAGATTGGGAACGCGGGTTTTTCCGTGATGTGAACCCTTGGGGATTCATTCTTTTCGCCCGGAATGTCGATGCGCCCGAACAGTTGCGCAAATTGACCTCTGATCTGCGCGAGGCTGTCGGGCGTGACGCTCCGATCCTGATCGACCAGGAGGGCGGACGGGTTCAACGGCTCCGCCCGCCGCACTGGCGGGAATGGCTGCCTCCGCTGGAACAGGTAGGCCGCGCCAGTGATCCCCAACGCGCGATGTGGTTGCGGCACCGGATCATTGCCGCAGAGCTTCGGGATGTGGGCATCGACGTGAACTGTGCGCCGACCTGCGACGTGGCGATGCCCGAAACCCATCCGTTCCTGCGCAACCGCTGTTTTGGCACCTCGCCCGAGGAAGTCATCCGCAACGCCCGCGCTGCTGCCGACGGTCTATTGGCAGGGGGCGTTCTGCCTGTGATGAAGCACATGCCGGGTCATGGTCGGGGGCAGGTGGATAGCCATCTGAACCTTCCTGTCGCGGATGTGGATGCAGATACTGCTGCCGCTTGGGACTTTGCCCCGTTTCGCGCCCTGAACGATCTCCCCTTGGGGATGAGCGCTCACATCGTTTATCCGGCCTTTGGCGACCAACCCGCAACGCAGAATCCCGATCTGATCGACGTGATCCGTCGCGGGATTGGGTTTGACGGGCTATTGATGACCGATGACATCTCTATGGAGGCGTTAGACGGTCCGGTTGAGGCTCGCGGCTTGGCATCACTAAAGGCGGGCTGTGACGTGGTTCTGCACTGCAACGGGGACGCTGCAGAAATGCAGGCGATCGCCAAGACCTGCGGTAACATGACAGATCATGCCCAAACACGCGCCAATGCGGCACTTGCCCGCCGCCAAACGCCTGAACCCGTTGACATTGTGGCGCTCGCATCCGAACTTGAAGCGCTCATGGCGTAGAGGCGGCAATGGCCGAAGAGGAACTACAGTTTAGAGACGACAAGATGAGTGTTTCGGAGCGAATGGCCGCCGAAGCGCTGGTCGTTGATGTCGGGGCTTTCGAGGGCCCGCTTGACCTCTTGCTTACGCTTGCACGGACCCAAAAGGTCGATCTTCTGCAAATTTCCATGGTGGCTCTGGCAGAGCAGTATTTGGTCTTTGTCGAAAAGGCCAAACAACTCCGGTTGGAACTGGCGGCCGACTATCTGGTGATGGCGGCGTGGCTGACGTTCCTGAAATCCCGCCTGCTGCTTCCTCCCGACCCCGAAGAAGACGGACCGTCGGGCGAAGAACTCGCCGCCCACCTCGCGTTCCAGCTCGAACGGCTTGAAGCGATGCGAAGGTCAGCGGCGAACCTTATGGCGCGGGACCAGAAGGGGCGCGATTTCTTTGTTCGCGGGATTCCCGAAGACGTCGAACGTGTGCGCACCGTGCGGTACACCGCGACGCTGCTTGATCTGATGCAAGGCTACGCGCGGATCAGGACCAAGGACGAATTCCGCCCGTTTGTGATGGATCGCGACCACCTTGATACGCTGGAGCGGGCTTTGGAACGGATGCGGCCACTGATCGGTTTTGCCAAAGAATGGACCGATCTGGTGATGTATATGCCCGATGGCTGGCAGGGGGATGGCATGAAGACACGCTCCGCTACGGCGGCGACCTTTGCAGCCTCTCTGGAACTGGCCAAAGAAGGACGGATCGAATTGCGGCAGGGAGAAAACTTTGCCCCGATCCAGATTCGCAGGAAAGCGCAAAAAGATGGTTGATGACAACGAAGCCACCCACCGCGATATCGAAGAGCAGGATCAGGAAACCACACTGTTCGAAGCACCGCCCATGGGGGAACAGGAACGCATGGTCGAAGCGATCCTTTTTGCCAGCGCTGAACCCGTGACAATCCGCGAACTCGAAGGCCGTTTGCCGCATGGATGCGATCCGGCCGAAGCGGTCACGCATCTGCGTAAACGTTACGAAGGGCGCGGCGTCCGTTTGGTTAAAGTCGGCGATGCATGGGCAATGCGTACAGCGCCCGACCTTGGCTACCTGATGCAAAAGGAAACGGTCGAAACCCGTAAGCTGTCCCGCGCGGCGATCGAAACGCTGGCGATCATCGCCTATCACCAGCCGGTGACACGGGCAGAGATCGAAGAAATCCGTGGTGTGTCCGTGTCGCGTGGCACCATCGATCAGTTGATCGAAATGGAGTGGATCCGCTTTGGCCGCCGCAAGATGACACCGGGACGGCCTGTGACCTTTGTGGTGACGCAGGAATTTTTGGACCACTTCGGTCTTGAGAGCGCCCGCGATCTGCCGGGGCTCAAAGAGTTGCGGTCTGCCGGACTTCTCGACAATCGTCCGCCTCCGGGTATGGGGCAGCTTTCGGGCGAAGAGGATGGCGAGGACGACGACGATCAGGCCGAACTCTTTATGGAAGAGTGATTTTGCCTGCGTCTGGTTCCCGTGCTAGGGTCCGGCAACGGCCACAGGAGCGTGAAGCATGGAAACCCAACGTCTGATCAGATTACTGATGAGAACTCTCACCCGAAGAGGCGTCAGACAAGCGATCCAGAGCAAACTGACCGGTAATGATACCAGCACGCCCGATGGGCTTGCGCGCGCGCGTCAGGTCAACGATGTCAGCCAGAGGGCCAGCAAAGCCATCCGCATGTTCCGTAGGTTTTCACGGTTCCTCTGATACCAGAGTGCGGAGCGGGGCGCTGCCCCGCACCCCGGGATATTTCAGGCACAAAGACATCAAGCCTCTTCGTGCGGCCCGTTCTAGATATATGAAATACAATATGTAAGTCGTGCAGGGCCGGTTTGACCCGACCCATGTGCAGGATCAGGTCCGGAAGTGTTTGGACAGTTTTAGACCTTGGCCTTGATAATTCGATTTGATTTCACGGCCATAAAGCTGTTCAGGCAGTGCATCCATCTGTTCGTAAACAAGGCGTCCGACGACTTGCCCGTGTTCAAGGACAAAGGGTGCCTCATGGCAGCGCACTTCGAGAACGCCGCGAGAGCCTGCGCCACCTGCGTCGGCATATCCGAAACCGGGATCAAAGAAACCGGCGTAGTGGACGCGGAATTCACCGACCATGGCAAGGAAAGGCGCCATCTCCGCAGCTTGCATCGGCGGGATCGTCACGGCCTCGCGGCTGACGAGGATGTAGAACGCGCCCGGATCGAGGATGATCTTGCGATCCTTGGTGTGGACCTCTTCCCAGTATTCAGACGGATCGTAGTGGCCGATCAGATCAAGGTCGATCACACCCGTATGCGGTTTGGCGCGGTAGCCGACCAGCGTACCTTGGGCAGGAGAGAGATCGACCGAGAAACCCAGACCGTCATCAATAACAGGGGTGCCATCCACCAGCGGGGTCTTTGCATGGAGCGCGCTAAGGTCATCATCGGACAGGACTGCCTGACCGTTGCGGAAACGGATCTGGTTCAGGCGCATTCCGGGGCGGACAAGCACAGAGAAGGAACGGGGACAGATTTCCGCATAAAGCGGGCCGGAGTATCCGGGCGCGATACGGTCAAATTCGGTACCGCCATCGGTGATGGTTCGGGTCAGCAGGTCAAGACGACCGGTCGAAGATTTGGCATTCGCAACAGCCTGAATACCTTCGGGGAGGTCGAGGCTCTCCATCAGGGGAACCACGTATACCGCACCTTTTTCCAGCACAGCACCGTTGGTCAGATCGACCTGATGCATTTCGAATTCGGACAGGCGGTCGGCGACGCTTCGGGTTTCGCCAGCAAGGAAAGACGCACGAACACGATAGGCGACATTACCAAGGCGGAGATCAAGGCTCGCCGGTTGGATCTGGCCTTCGACGAAATCGGTGGTGGCGGTGATCGCTTCGTCGGCGATCATTTCTTTGATCCGCTGGCTCGGTAGAACTCCGGTCATCTTTGCCTCCCATAGCAAAACGCCCGCCCAATACGGGCGGGCGATTTTGTTGGTCGGGCTAGCAGGACTCGAACCTGCGACCTTCCGTCCCCCAGACGGACGCGCTACCAGGCTGCGCTATAGCCCGACGTGGAGGCCTAAATACCGGATTTGCCGATGAGAGCAAGAGGGTACGTGAGGATTTATGTAAGGCGAGTGACGATTTCCTGAAGTGCTGCGAAATCTTCAAACGCAATGTCGTGCCGAAGCTCTGCCAGAGGGGATTTGCGGTAGCCTTCGGAATACAGAAGGAACGGTACATTTGCGGCTTCTGCGGTTGCCGCATCGATTTCACTATCCCCGACATAGAGGCGGTTTTGACGATCTAGGGCGTCGAAAGCAGCATTAAGGGGCGCAGGGTCGGGTTTGCGAGTCGGCAAGCTATCACCCGACATCACAACATCGAAAAACCGTGACAGATCAAGATGATCGAGGACCGCTTTGGTGGGGCCGCCAGGTTTGTTGGTGCAAATGCCAAGCGCGTATCCGGCATTCTGTAACGCGCTCAGGGCGTCAATCACATTCGGATAGATGGTGTTCTCTGCATTTGCGGATTCGTAGTAACCGAGCATGATCTCAACGGCTTTGGCATGCAGGTCATTGGGTAATCCAGCCTCTGCAATCGCGAGGTGAACCAGATGGGGGGCACCTTTGCCGACGAAGGTCCGTATCTGACTGGGCGGCAGGGGATCGGCACCAAGATCAGAGAGCATCTGGTTGGTCGCCTTGGCAATAGCCGGAGCGCTGTCGATCAATGTGCCGTCCAAGTCGAAAACGACTGCGGTTGATTTTGGCAAGGTTCAGTCCTGCTGCATGCGCCCGTGCAGTTCGGTCAGCAGACCGACCAACGGGGTGATCTGACGTTTTTGCGCCGCCAGTTTGCTGCGGTCTGCGCGGATCAGACGGGCAAGGAGGAGCGGGCGTTTGTCGCTATCATCCTTCGGTTCGGAATTCGCCGGAACAGGCTCTTCAATCCGATGAAGCGGCACGACGTTGGCCGAAGGCTCTGCGCCGCCGAAAAGGTCGCCAATCGCTGCGTCGTCATCGCGTTTGGACTGTTCTTGGTCTTTGGCCGTTTTCTTCACGTCTGGTGCGTCTGTCGTGTCTTGAGTGGTGGTGTCGGTCTGTTCGGTGGTCGCATCTTCGACGGTCGTTCCCTGCGGGTCTTCAACCGTTTGCTGTGCCGCCTCAGGAGCAGGGTTCGGGGCAGGGGCGTTTTCATCAAGTGACGCGCCAAGGCCCGATACGTATTTCACACCCTTATCCCGCAACAGTTTTTGCGCACCTTTGATGGTCATGCCGTCTTCGTGCAGCAGCTTTTTAATACCGCCGAGCAGTTCCATATCCTGAGGACGATAGTAGCGACGACCGCCAGCGCGTTTTACCGGTTTGATCTGGGTGAACTTGCTTTCCCAGAACCGTAGAACATGCGCAGGCGTATCGAGCCACTCTGACACCTCGCTGATGGTGCGAAAGGCGTCACGGGATTTCTTCATCGGGACTTACCCTTTGTTGCCAGCCGCGACGCGATCTTTCATCAAGTGGCTGGGGCGGAAAGTCAGAACACGACGCGGAGAGATCGGAACCTCTTCTCCGGTTTTCGGATTACGACCGACGCGGGCGGCTTTTTGCCGGACCGAGAAGGTGCCGAAAGAGCTGATCTTAACGGTTTCGCCTTCGACCAACGCATCCGAGATATGCCCCAGAACGCTTTCGACCAGATCAGCGCTGTCATTACGGGACAGACCGACTTCGGCGTGAACGGCTTCGGCCAGATCCATGCGGGTGAGTGTTTTTTCGGACATTTGTCCCCCCTGAGCTTTTGAAAGAGATTAGGGGGAACAGAATTTCAGAGTCAATAACAAGGGCTTGGCGGGCACTATCAAAGCGACAATCAGCCCGTTAATCGAGAGTGATCTGTCGTAATTCGCGTAGAATCCGGTCTGTAGGCGCGGAAAAGGCCACTCCGATTTCATTTTCGCGCAACACGTCAAAGCCGAGTCGTTTGTGCAATCGCATTGATCGCGTGTTGTCGTGACGCACGTTGCTATGCACTGTTTTGACGTTATTGCGGACAAGAAAACCGGTGAGTTCCTTTAACAGCTTACGTGTCGTTCCCGCGTTGTGGTGATCGGGATGAATACCGAGCCCGAGTATAAACCACGCGCCATCCGCTTGCTCCCGAAGGGATGCGTAGGCCGACACATCGCCATCGCGTTTGACGGTCAGATAGGTGGTGTCAGATAGGCCTGCGGCCAGCGCAATGCGGTGGCGGTCAGGGTCCAGCGGGGCACCTGTTCGCAGGTCCTTCAATGTCAGAAGGTCGATAGCAATGATCTGGTCGAGTGTTTGGGTGTTTACCACCGCACGACGACCGATCCCCAAGCAAGACCGCCACCGATGGCTTCGGTCACAAGGAGGTCGCCCTCTTTGATCTTGCCTTCCGCAGCACCCACAGAAAGGGCCAACGGGATAGAGGCCGCAGAGGTGTTGCCGTGATCCTGAACGGTCACGATCACCTTGTTCATATCAACGCCCAGCTTCTTGGCAGTGCCTTGAATGATGCGGATGTTCGCCTGATGGGGAACAATCCAGTCTACATCATCGTGACCCAGACCGGCCTTGGCCAGTGCTGCGTCAGCCGTTTCAGCGAGCTTGCCAACGGCCTGACGGAAGAGCGGGTTGCCCTGCATACGGATGAAGCCGGTGGTGCCAGAGGTCGAAGGACCGCCATCCACATAGAGCATATCGCGCATGGAGCCGTCGGAGTTCAGGTCAGAGGCAAGGATGCCGCGATCTTGCGGGGTGCCTTCGGATTCGGTCGCCTCGAGGATCAGCGCGCCAGCGCCGTCGCCGAAAAGAACGCAAGTGGAGCGGTCTTCCATGTCGAGGATTCGTGAAAATGTTTCTGCACCGATCACCAGAATGCGGTCAGCTTGACCGGCAACGATAAGAGCATTTGCGTTGGCAAGTGCGTAGATGAAACCCGCACAGACAGCTTGCACGTCAAAGGCAAAGCCCGCGTTCATGTCCAAACCGGCCTGAACCATGGTGGCGGTTGAAGGGAACGTCAGGTCAGGTGTTGATGTCGCAACAATAATTGCGTCGATGTCCTGCGCCGTCAGTCCGCTGTTTTCGATCGCTTTCTTGGCCGCTTCGATGGCGAGCATCGATGTGGTTTCTCCGTCGGCAGCGAAATGCCGGCGTTCGATGCCAGAGCGGGTGCGAATCCATTCGTCAGACGTGTCTACCTTGTCGACAAACCAGCTATTGGGGACGACGCGCTCGGGTAGATAGTGACCAAACCCTTTAACTACAGCGCGTTTTGTCATGAATTCTGCTCGTCCTTAGTTGCGGATGATGCCTCCGCTTCGCCTTCGTGATGGTAATCTTGAGCGAGGGAGGCGGCAGATGCAACCCGTGCTGCGAGTTTGTCTGCAAAGCCTTGTTGAGCAAGGCGGTAAGCGAGCTTCAGTGCCGACTCGATCCCGAGCGCATCTGCGCCGCCGTGGCTTTTGACGACTGTTCCGTTCAGGCCCAGAAAAACACCACCGTTCACACGACGCGGGTCGATACGTTTCTGCAACCGCTTGAGAGAACTAAGAGCAAAAAGCGCGGCTAGCTTTGACCACACCGAATGTTTGAAAGCGTCCCGAAGGGCTTCGGAAATCAGCGTTGCCGTTCCTTCGCCGGTTTTCAGGGCGACGTTGCCGGTAAATCCGTCGGTGACAATAACGTCCACGCGATCAGAGGGCAGGTCGCCACCTTCAACAAAGCCGATGTATTCGAAATCCGCGACATTGGCAGCTTTGCCAATGAATTCATGTGCGACCTTGAGCTCGGCGCGCCCTTTGTGCTCTTCGACACCGACGTTCAACAGGCCCACACGCGGACGGGTGATACCCATGCCATTGCGAGCATAGGAAACGCCCATCAGCGCATAGGTCAACAGATCGTCCTGATCGGCACGAATATCAGCACCCGCATCCAGCATGACGTTGAAGCCTTCGGGATTGCGTGACGGCCACAAACAAGCAATAGCCGGACGGTTCACACCATCGGCTTTGCGCAAGCGCAGCATCGATAACGCCATAAGCGCACCGGTGTTGCCGCAGGAAATACAGACGTCGGCTTCTTTGGATTGCACGCTGTTGATCGCAGAGAGCATAGAGGTGCCCTTGGACCGGCGCAAAACCTGCGAAGGCTTGTCCGTCATCTCCACTACTTTTTCAGTGTGGCGAATCTCGACCCGGTCGCCAAGTCGACGTTTATCGACGAGCGCGCGCAATTCGGCTTCGTCGCCGTGCAAAATTGCTTTGGCACCGGGTTCTTTTTGCAAGAAAAGCGCAAGGCCCGCGACTACGGTCGCAGGCCCTTTGTCGCCACCCATGGCATCGACAGACAGTACTACGGATCTTTCGCTGGCCGTTTCGGACGTAGCCATCCCGTCAGCTCCCCACCCGTAGTGTCAAACGCTTATGCCGCGTCGTCGTCCAGATCGATTTCTTCTGCCTGAGCGATCACTTCGCGATCCGCGTAGTGGCCGCAGGACGGGCATACGTGGTGCGGGCGCTTGAGTTCGCCGCAGGAGGGGCATTCGTTCGGGTTGCCAGCAACCAGAGCGTCGTGTGCACGGCGCATGTTGCGGCGCGATTTGGAGACTTTGTTCTGCTGAACGGCCATGTCTCAACCTATCAATTCGGGGGCACTAAATTGGCCCGGTGTTTCGTTGTCTCGGTGAAGTTCGCGGGCGTCTCTATGACAAAAGACGCGGCCTGTCGAGCCTCGTTCGAAAGAGCCGCGAACATACTGCGATTCCGCATTTGTGCAACCCTTTTTCTGAACAGATCTATTCCTCTGTTTTATTGCCTTTGTCCAGAGCGTCCTTGAGCGACGCCAGACCGGCAAACGGGCGTGCGTCTTCGTCGGTCATCGGCTTTACGCCAGGTTCGGTATAGACGGCTTCGCCCAGTTCGACACCGGGAGCGCGGGGGAAATC
Organism: Marivivens sp.; assembly: GCA_050298835.1. Lineage (GTDB taxonomy): Bacteria > Pseudomonadota > Alphaproteobacteria > Rhodobacterales > Rhodobacteraceae > Marivivens. Next base: position 23,800 of record JBNKUW010000009.1, on the reverse strand, counting down.
GGGCAGGGCGAGCGAAAGCGCCTCTTCCATGACCTCACGCAGATCAAGAAGAGTGGGGAGCGGTTCGACCGTATCGTCATCCGGCATTTCCGCTTCGCCGATCAGGGGGGACTCGAACGCTTGTACGTAGGTCCGGTTGATCTGCTGGTCGATGCGGGTGGTGACAGGTTCGAGGGTCACAACGCATTCCTGAATGACAGTGGCTCCCAAATGGGCGGTAAGTTGCCAATCGGTTTTGCCCTGCGGAACCAGTTTGCCTTCAAAACGCAGCTTACGCAGGCCACGGATGTCCAATTCCTTTGCCAGTTCGGCGCGGTCGTCGGCATCTGGGGTCAACAGAAAGCCGGTATCGTTCCGGTTTTGCAGGTCGGAGAGCCTCAGGACGGTCTTGCTATCGCTTGCCATTGTGCTTTCGATTCTTGAACTCGGGTACTTTGGTGATGTAATGCGGATAAAAGGCTCAGGCAGGCGATACAAGGGGTAGCTCATGATCAAGGCAGGACGCACCATCAAGGCGCGGGGATTGGTCGCTGCTGCAGCTACCGCATTTCTCCTTCTGGCAGGTTGCACAGAACGCATCGCGCATCACGGGTATACACCCCGTGCCGAAGAAATCTCGGCCGTTGAATTAGGGCGCGATAATCGCGCGGCTGTCATCGAAAAGCTGGGTCCGCCGACGATGGGGGGCGTGCTGGAAGGTGATGGTATGTATTATATCTCGTACAGCATCCGCCACTACGCCGCCCTTGCCCCGAAAGAGATTGACCGTACCGTGGTTGCTGTGACCTTTGATGGTCGCGGTATCGCCCGCAATATCGAAACCTTCGGGCTCGAGCGCGGGAATGTCGTGTCATTGTCCCGTCGGGTGACGGACGAAAACCTCCGTGATACCACGCTGCTTCGTCAGATTCTGTCGTCGATCGGTCGTTTCAACGCCGCGAGCGTATTTGGGTCTGAATAATTTCGTGGCTATATCTTTGTTACACTGCGCCGCTAAAGTGCAGGTGCAAAGATATCGAGGTGGACGTTATGCGTCTGATGTTGCGTAAGGGCCGATATGCTGCCCGTCTGGCCGAAACAGACGCCGATCTGGCGACGGCACAGGCGCTTCGGTACCTTTGTTTCATCGCAAACGGCGGGAAAGAGCGGGAAGACCGGCGCGATTCCGATGCCTTTGACAGCCGCTGCCAGCACATGTTGGTCGAGGATACCCGCAGCGGAGAACTGGTGTGCTGCTTCCGGCTCATGCCTTTGGCGGGCGGAGCCGAGATCGGCAATTGCTACTCTGCTCAATACTATGAACTGGACGCGCTGCGCGACTTTGACGGACCGATGGTCGAAATGGGTCGGTTCTGCATCCACCCCGATGTGAAGGACGCCGACGTCCTGCGCGTTGCTTGGGGCGCGATGACGAAATTCGTCGACGATCACAATGTAGAGATGCTGTTCGGGTGTTCGTCTTTCTGGGGAACCGAGGCGGAAACCTATCTGGATGCCTTTGATGTGCTTGCCGAACGCCATCTGGCCCCGAAACGCTGGCTGCCCAAAGTGAAGGCTCCCAAAGTGGTCCGCTTTGCGGCAGAGCGGCTCCGGCGCCCGTTAGACCGGAAGATGGCGATGCTACGAATGCCGCCACTGCTCAAGACCTATCTGCTCATGGGCGGTTGGGTCAGTGATCATGCGGTCGTAGATACCGATATGAACACATTGCATGTGTTCACAGGGTTAGAGATCAAAGCGATCCCACCAGCAAGAGCGAAGGCTCTGAGGGCTGTGGCGGGGTAAGGGGGCGCTGCCCCCTCTGGCCTGCGGCCATTCACCCCCGGGATATTTGGAGCACAAAGACGTTTGGGTCAGCCCCTTGGCTGGGCGCGTTCGACAAGACGGGCGAGGTAGCTAGCACCAATCGGGGCGGCGCGGTCGTCAAAGTTGAAGGCGGGATGGTGGACGCCTGCGGTGTCACCGTTACCGATAAAGACATAGGCGCCGGGGCGTTTTTCGAGGAAGAAGGCAAAGTCTTCGGCGCCCATTTCCTTGCCGCCCGAACTTGCGACCTTGTCCTCTCCGGCGATTTCCTTGGCGGTTTCGACGGCAAAGGCTGTGGCCGCGTCGTTGTTGATGGTCGGCGGGTAGTCGTCCATATAGGTGAGCTTGGCCTTTACGCCGTGGGCGATGGCCTGTCCTTGGGTGATTTCGGCCAAACGTCTGCGCACCATCGCCTGCACGGATTTGGAGAAACTGCGCACGGTGCCGTTGATATAGGCCTTGTCCGGAATGATGTTATCGGCGCTGCCGGTGTGGATCTGGCTGACCGAGACGACGAGATCGTCGAACGGATTGCGCGACCGGCTGGTGATGGTCTGGATGGATTGGGTGATCGCACAGGCGGCGACAATCGGATCGCGGGCGTTGTGATGGTAGGCGACATGGCCGCCGACACCGTCGATATGAATGTCAAAGGCGTCTACAGCGGCCATGATCGGGCCGGGTGTGGTGTAGAATTCGCCCAACGGCAGGCCGGGTAGCGTATGGAGGGCGAATATCTGGCCGATGTCGAACCGGTCGAGGACGCCTTCTTTCACCATGACACCCGCTCCGCCGCCGGCCTCTTCGGCGGGTTGGAAAACCAGCGCGACGCGGCCTGCGAAATTGCGGGTCTCAGCCAGATAGCGGGCGGCGCCAAGCAGCATCGTCGTATGCCCGTCATGCCCGCAGGCGTGCATTTTGCCGTCGTTTTTAGAGGCATAGTCCGCACCGGTGTGTTCTTGCATTGGCAGGGCGTCCATGTCGGCGCGCAACCCGATGGTCGGCCCGTCCCCCTGACCGTTGATGATCGCCACAACGCCCGAGGTGGCGATACCGGTGTGGATTTCATCAACGCCAAAAGATTTCAGATGGTCGACCACATAGGCCGCCGTGTTATGGCAGTCGAACCCGATTTCAGGGTTCTGGTGGATATGTTGGCGCCATTTCGCCATGTCGTCGGCAAAAGCTGCGATGCGGTTCAGGACGGGCATGGCTGGACTCTTTTCAGTGAAAAGTTAGGGTCGCCACAAGAGAACCCCAAACCAGAGGCCGCTGCAATGGACCAAACCGCATCTGACGCAATCGTGCATGACGAAACCGCCGGAATGGAGCGTTTGCTGGAGATTATGCGGCGTTTGCGGCACCCTGAAAAGGGGTGCCCGTGGGATGTGGAGCAGGACTTTGCCACCATCGCACCCTACACGATCGAAGAAGCCTACGAGGTGGCTGACGCGATCGAGCGGGAAGCTTGGGAGGAGTTGCGCAGCGAGTTGGGTGATTTGCTGTTTCAATCGGTGTTCCACGCGCAAATGGCCGAGGAAGCGGGGCATTTCAGTTTCAACGATGTGGTCAAAGCCATCAGTGACAAGATGGTGTTCCGTCACCCGCATGTATTTGGTGAAGAAGGAAACGATTTCACCGCCGACGCTCAGGTTGACCGCTGGGAAGAGGTCAAAGCCAAGGAACGCGCCGCCAAAGCGGAACATCGCGTGTTGGACGGGGTTGCGGTAGGGCTGCCAGCGCTGTTGCGGGCGGTGAAACTACAGAAACGCGCGGCGCGGGTCGGATTCGATTGGCCGTCGACCGATCAGGTTCTGGATAAAATCATCGAGGAATCACACGAGCTGGTCGAAGCCCGCGACGAGTTGTCCCAAGACGAGATCGAAGAGGAAATGGGCGACCTGCTGTTCGTGGTTGCCAACCTAGCGCGGCATCTGGAGGTGGATCCCGAAGCGGCATTGCGCCGGACGAATGCAAAATTTGTGCGCCGGTTCAATGCGATAGAGGATGCTCTTGCAGCGAAAGGATCGTCGCCGGAAGAGAGTGATCTGGAAGAAATGGATGCGCTATGGGACGCAGCAAAGCTGGCCGAACGACAGGTTCGATAAACCCGAATAAAAAAATCAGGTATTGACCTGACCAAAAGAGTCGGGTTTATGGGCGGCAATTCAAACAGGAGCTAATCATGGACCTACGGACTCTTTTGCTTGCGACCGCTGCATCGGTTACTGCAATTCCGGCACTTGCCGACGTGAACATCTATACAACCCGTCAGCCCGAGCTGATCCAGCCGGTGATGGATGCGTTCACCGATGCCACCGGTATCGACGTGAACCTTGCTTTCGTTTCAAACGGTCTGCCGGAACGGCTCAAGGCCGAAGGTCAAAGATCGCCTGCGGATCTGGTGATGACTGTTGATATCGCAAACTTGCAGCAGATCGTTGATGCGGGTGTGATCCAACCGGTGGAAAGCGCTGTTCTGGACGCCGCAGTTCCCGAAAACCTGCGCAGCCCTGATAACCTGTGGTTCGGCCTGACCACGCGCGCACGGATCGTCTACGCCAGCAAGGATCGTGTCGCAGATGGTGAAGTGACCACCTACGAAGACCTCACCGATCCCAAATGGGAAGGCCGCATCTGTACCCGTTCAGGCGTGCACAACTACAACCTTGCTCTGACCGCTGCGGTTATTGCGCACCATGGGCTGGATTATGCAAAAGACTGGGCCGAGGGCGTTCGGGCCAACCTTGCACGTCGCCCCGAAGGGAATGACCGTGCGCAAGTTCGGGCGATCTGGGCAGGGGAATGCGATATTTCGCTCGGGAACACCTATTACATGGGTAAAATGCTGGCCGATCCGGAGCAGACGGAATGGGCGAACTCTGTTCGCATCATTTTCCCGACCTTCGAGGACGGTGGCACCCACGTCAATATTTCCGGTGTTGCCCTGACCCAGTCGGCTCCGAACAAAGACGAAGCCATCCAGTTGATGGAGTTCCTTGTGTCGCCGGAAGCACAGGCGATCTATGCCGAAGCCAACAACGAATACCCCGTTCTTGATGGGGCTCCGCTGTCTGATCTTGTCGCGAGCTGGGGTACCTTTGATCGTGACACCGTCGATCTGACAGAGCTTGCCGGACACCGCGGCGAAGCGCTCCGTTTGATGGAAGAAGTGAACTTCGACGGATAAGGGGGAGGGGCGCTGCCCCTCTGGCCTTTGGGCCATTCACCCCGAAGTATTTTCCGGAAAGATGAAAGAACTGCGGTGCTTTTGTCTTTCCGGATTTTTTTATTCGCTTAAGCGCGGCTGCGGCTCATGTCGGCGGCCATGCGAATGGCGGCGATCATCGACTCTGCCGAGGCGATGTTTTTGCCAGCGATATCAAAGGCCGTGCCGTGGTCCGGCGATGTCCGGACAAAGGGCAATCCCAAGGTGACATTCACGCCGCGATCAAAGTCTATGGTTTTAATCGGGATCAGTGCCTGACCGTGATAGGCGCAGATCGCCGCGTCATATCCCTGTCGGGCGCGGGCATGGAACATAGTATCGGGTGGAAGCGGCCCCGCAATATCGAGCCCTTCGGAACGCAAGGCGTCTAGCGTGTCGTTCATCCAGTCAAGCTCTTCACGTCCCATCTTACCGCCTTCGCCGGCATGAGGGTTGAGGCCCGCGACCGCGATCCTTGGTCGGTCTATTCCGAAATCTCGACGAAGCGCCGCGTGGGTAATCAAAACGGTGTCGGTCAAAAGGCGCGCGGTGAACGCCTGTGGTACTTCGCTCAGCGCAATGTGGATCGTGGCGGGTACAACCCGAAGTTCCGGACAGGCGAGCATCATCACGACCTGTTCCACATTCGCCAGAGCGGCCAAATACTCTGTATGTCCCGGATAGGAAAAACCGGCCCCGTCTGCCAGTGCCTTTTTGTGGATCGGTGCTGTGGTCAGGGCGCTGCATTGGTGTGACTGGACCAGTTCAACGCAGGTTGCGATTGCATCAATTACCCCTTGGGCATGGGCCGGATTGGCTGTGCCGGGGACGAGGGCAGGGCCAAAGTCCATCGCTAGAACAGGAAGTGCCGTTGAGGAAAGCGCCGACGCTTCGGACGGGTCATTGACTGCTTTCCACTGGGTGCCTTCAGGCAAATGTCGCGGGTCGCCGATCCAAAGCAACGGAACCTCGTCCCTGAGGACCTCCCATGCTTTGGCGGCAATCTCCGGACCGATCCCAGCCGGTTCCCCGCAGCTTATGGCGATCGTCATTGTTCTATGATGACAGCATTGTCGTGAAGATCAGCCAGCAACTGGTCCGCGTATTGCGACAGTGCCCGACTGGTGAGCAGGTTTTTGACCGCGTCACGATCCAGCGGCTCTCCCGGTTGGCGTTCGCACATCATCAGATACAAAAGCGTTTGGCCGCTATCGCGCGTCAACGTGGCAGAGCTTTCGTCTGTGTCCAGACGGGCAAGCTCTAGCGCGATGTCGGTTTCGATCTGCGACGGAGACAGTGTCAGACGCTGTAGTCTGTCAGACGGATAATCACGCGCGATGGTATACAGATCATCACAGTTGTCCGTGGCGGCATCAATGCGGGCAGCTTCGGCCAAAGCTTCGGGGCTGAGGCCACCGGGAATTGTCAGCAATGCGTAGTCGATGGTCGTGGGCGACAGGTAGCCGGTTGAAACCTCGCGAATGCCACGGAGCTGTAAAAGCGCAAAGGCGTTTTCAAGTTCGATCGGTTTCGTCACCTGACCGGGTTCGAGCCCGAGAAGCGCGGTGACAAGCCCAGCGGGATATTCATCCGTACTGCGCCACGGCAGACGGCCGCCGTCCTCTTTGGTGGGGAGGGCAGAGTAGCGCGTCGCCGCTTCGGAGAAAGCGTCAAACGATGTCATTTGGCTGATTTCATCTGCGACCTGTGCTGCCAGTTCTGCCTTTTCAGGCGCGTAGGGCATGATGATTTCAGACAGAAGCAGTTGCAGTTCGCTTTGATATCCGGTGCCATTGGCAATTTCAGCGTCAATGTCGGCATCGGTGATGTTGACGCGGTCACGGAACGCATTGCGGATAAAATCGCGCCATGTGGTGTTCACTTTGACGTAGTCGCGCAGGGTTTCGGGCGAAATGCCTTCTTCTGCGAATTGGGCGGCGAGTTCGTCAAAGCTCAGGTCGGAACGCGCGGCGAAATCTTCGAGCGCGGCAGTGAGACCGGCTTCGGTCAACTGAATTCCACGCTGGGACATATACGCCAGCCGCAGCCTGTCATCGATGAGCTGTTCACGGGCAATTTTATCAAGATCGCCCATGGTCCCAAAGGAGTCCAAAAGCAAAACGCGCTGGTCGACCTCGTAATTGGTGATGACCTCATCATTCACTGTGACAGCAGGGGAAAACAATCCGTGGGCCGGAGCAACTGCCGGTACGGAAAGGAACGCGGCGCAAATCAGAGGGGTCAGAAAACGCATTTAAGCCTCTTTAGTTCGAACAAGCCCGTCGGGGTGATAGGCCGGTTGCACCGGACCCGAAACCCGCGAGCCCTACCGACAGGTTGTAGTCGGTTGTTGGGGCAACTGTAGTGGAAGAAGTATATCTGCGCGAGGCAGAAAGCTCTACCGTGACACATTCGTTTTGCCAGCCAAGCGACAGGCCGGATGTGACAGGGCTGTCGTTGGCGATGTCATATCGACCAGACAAGCCGACGGACCAGACGTCATTGATCTGGTAGTCGCCGGAAATCGTCCATTCTGACACTTCGGAAATGCGGTCTTCGGCCGGATCAGCGGGGAGCCAGATATAGGAGGCATCCAGACCAACCTTGGCGGTTTCCCAGCCAGCTCCGATTTCAGTTTTGCCAGCGGAAAGCGTGTTATCCAGCAGGGTTCGTCCGTAGACGTTCAATCCGTTGTTTAGCGTGACCTGACCGGAAACCAGAATGTCAGAGACAGTTCCCGTCAAACCAGAGCTTTGAGTGAAGTCACCAGCGGTTTCGCGGACAACTTGCCCGAAAAGGAGCCTGCCGCTCCACCCATCCGGAGCAACGTGCTGCCAGGAGACGCCATAAGCAGCCTGAAAACCTGTTTCGATCCGGTCATCACCGGGAAAGCGGGACAGGGAAAACAGGTTGCCAGCGTCAAATTCTGCCGACACGCTGTCCTCATTGGGAACGGTTTTTCCGAAATCGCCCGCCCATCCGATCATCGCAACAGGTTCAAGAACATCGACAGCACCATTGGGCGCCACACGCCGGAGCGGATACCGGACAGTCAATGCGGCAGATGGGCTGATGCGATATCCCGAGGAGATCAGAGGATCATCAGCGATTTGCCAGATATCCCCCTGAAGCGCGGTATCTGCGCCAAACACAAGACCTCCGCCGGTGATCCATCTCCGCCGCCAATCAACTGATGCCCCGACGCGTGCCATGTCTCTTTCAACGCCATTGTTGTCAGGACCAAAACGCAGGTGGAGGTCTGCATCAGCCCCCAGTCGGAGCATGCCGCCCCAAAGCGCGGATTTCTGTTCTGTCGCGAAACTTGCAACAAAAGGAGGGAGGCCATCCGTGCTCACCCCGTCAAGAAGCGACTGGTAGACGGTGAGGTCGGCCGAGGTGAAGCCGTCGTCATTAATCCGCTGGATCCACAGCGTTGATTCCAGACGGTCCGTGTCAGCGTAACCATATTGCTGCAGATATCCTGCATCAGACACGACGTTTCCGCTGAAACCGAGCGTATACCCACGCTCTATCGAGAATGATCCGTCAATCGAGAGATAGCCCCTGAGGTCGGTATTCGTGAGCGCGTCATCACTGACTGCTGCGGAAATCGCCAAGTCCCCGTTAAGAAAGGCCTGACGATAGCGGGCTTCGAGTGTGTTGGTCTTGGAACTGATGTACGGGGTCAACGTCAGGTCGCGGTGATCGCCGATTTTGATGAAATACGGTAGCTTGATCCCAATGCCGAGCAGGTCATTCGACCGGTAGCGCGGTATCAGAAAACCTGTCGCACGCGACAGAGTCGGGTCTGGCATCCGCATCGTGGGAAGCCAGAAAATTGGCAGGCCGCGAACGCGCAGCACAGCGTTGTCGATATAGAGCTGATGTTCGTTGGTATCGTGGACAATGCGGGAGGCGCGGATATCCCAAAGCGGCGGACGTCCGTCACAGACGGAACAAGAGGTCGCAGCGACGCGGCTAAGCTGGGTGTAGCCGCCTTCGACGCGATCAATTCGTTGGGCAGCCAGTTGAAGCTGCTGGTCCAGAACCATCCGCGCGCTCAACAAAAGACCCGTTTCAAGCGTTGCGCTAAGCTCTGCACGGTTGGCAGTAATAACTGTCCCGTCAGGCGACGACAGGTAGATCGGCCCGCTAATATCCAGACTATCCGTCGCTTTGGAATAGGTGATTTGTGCGGCCGAAAGACGTGTGCCGTCGAAAAAGACCTCAACATTACCCGATGCCGTCAGTGTCCCGTTCGGGTCAACGGACACATGGTCGGCCAAAAGTGTTGCAGCCTGTTGGGCAACAGTTGCAGCGGGCCAAAGAAGCAAAAGGAGAAGTGCCAAAATTCGCCGCATCAACCGTCCTCAAGGTGGAGAAGTACGCCCATTGCAATCCCGATTGCACCCAAGGGCGGGGCCCATGCAGAGAGGATGACCGGTATTTGCCCGTTTTCACCCAAGATAGAGGCAAAATTTCGTATGAAATAGAGCCCGAAGCTCAGCACGATAGCTACAAGAACCATGAGGCCGGTTCGACCGCCGCGTTGTGGGCGCATGGTAAAGGCTGCTCCGATCAGAACCATCGCTACCAGAAACAGCGGTTGGGCAAGCTCCGATTGGAACCAAACCTGATGGCGTCGGGCGCTAAAACCTGCGGTTTGCAGCCTTTGGATAAATCCGGGTAGTTCCCAAATCGGGATGGACGACGGGCTTCCGAAACTGTCTCGGATCTGATCGGCTGTCAGGGTCGAGGGGACTTCGTAGGTTTGGTGAAACTCTGCTGCGGCTTCGGGATTGTCTGCGGTCAAGGGCCAGATTTTGGCTGCGCTAATGTGCCATGCACCGTCAGACAGATCGGCGGTGGCAGCGTCGATGCGGCGGGTCGCGCCGCCTTCGGGAGCAAAGGTAATAAAGGTCACGCCCGATAGCTGTGTACCGTCCAGATTTGTGGACGCAGCGCGGATCACGGTTTGCCCCGCCGAAGACCCCTGACGGAGCCACAGCCCGTTGCCCGCGAACGAAAAGATGCTTTCGGCCCCTTTCAGGGCATTCGAACGGGTTTCGTATTCTTTGGATGTTGCGGCAACAATCGGGTTCAGGATGGCGACCACCGCCACACCGAGCGTAAAAGCAACGACGGTCGGGGCGATCAACGCGCGAATTGCGGACCGACCAGCAGCCCGTGTCACGACGAGTTCGGACGTGCGCGCAAGCCCCAGAAACAGCCAGATCGTTGCGATGATAACCAACAGCGGCACAATCCGGTACATTCCCTGAGGAAGGTTCAGTAGCGCCAGCTGTAGGATGCTGGAAAAATTTGTGTCGATCGCTCTGAATTCCCGCAGTCGGTCAACCAGTTCGACAAAGGACAGGATCAGTCCGAAAATCCCGAAAACCGACAAAAGTGTCATCGCATAACGCTTTGCGAAATAGCGGTGAAGGATCATGCTGAGACCTCTTGGCGACGGCGTTTGAACAGCATTGGATGATCCGCGATGAACAACAACACGTAGGTAAAGAGCAGGCCCGTGACGATTGGCGCATAGGGGATGTACCACGCTTCGGGTGAGGTTCGCAGGGCATTTGCGGCAACAGATTCCACAAGTTTCACCACAATCACCAGCGCAACGGCCAGCATGACCTGTCTCCAGACGCCAAAACGGCTGAACCCGCCGACAAGCAAGGCGGCCGTTCCCATCACTGCCCCGACAAGAGCGAGCAGGGCATTTGCGTTCCGGCTATGGGCCTCAACCGCGAGCTCCCCCGCGGTTTTGCCGGTTTCGGCCTGTAGCTCCGGGCTGGCACGGAGCAAGGACAGAGAATCAATCTGACGAGGAGACCGGTTGCCCAAAGTGGACGGCGTGATTAGTCCGCCCAAGTCGTAAACAAAATCGTCGAAACTTGTCACCACAAGGTTGCCGGTCGTAGTGTCAAGCGTTTGCGCCTGACCATCGATCATCACCAACTGCGGGCCGTATTCGCCACGGACCAGATACGAACGGGAGGCAGTGTAGATGGCTTCGCTGTCTTTGGCGCGGGTGTCTGACAAGAACAGGTCCAACAGCTCTCCGCTGCGGGTGATGTCGCGTATATAGACCGTCAGATCGTCTGACGGCGATTGGAATTTTCCTTCGACAAGGATTCGTGCGGTCACATTCTGGTTGATCTCATCCCGCCGCAAAAGCGACGCATAGGCCGCTTCGGGGACCAGAAAATGTGCGACGATCATTGTTAGGAAAGTCGAGATCAGTCCAAAGTAGAGTGCGGGCCGCACCAGACGGTAAGGGGAAAACCCCGTGGCCTGCATGACGACAAGTTCACTATCTGATGTCAGACGGTTGGTCGCATAGACGGCGGCAGCAAACGCGGCCAATGGCAGAACAATCTGGATAACCCCGGGAAGGGACATCGCAGTGAGTTCCAGCACAACGCGCGCGGATTGACCGTCAGAGATGAGTTTGTCGAACAACGCCACTGCGGCGCGAATCCAGTACACCATGACCAGAACCAGCGCGAAAAACCCGAAAAGGGTCAGCAATTGCGACAGGAGGTATCTGTCGAATCTTGGCAATGCGTCCCCCGGTTGAGAATTGGTCGTTGATCGCGGGGACGCTAGCCGATTTGTCGTGAGGATTGAACCGCATTCTGGTCATTCTTTCCGAGGCAGGCTACCAATTGCCGAAATGGAAATTTCAGGAGCTTTTGATGACCACACCCGTTCAGATAGACTTTACCCCGCTGACTCTTGACGTTGTTGCCGAAACCGAGGGGCGCATTGCTGTCGTCGTGACCGAAGACGGAAAGCTTGATCTGGCCGCTCGCAAGGTGAATTCGCTTTCGAAAAAAGCAATCGAACGTCTTGTTGCGTCAAAGTCCTTTGAAAAGATGGCAAACGGAGATGTGTCCGTGATCGCTTGGCCGGTCGGGCTTTCTGCCGAAGCAATCGTGGTCATCAAAATTCCGCGTCGCGCCAGTGTCGATGACACCCGCAAAGCTGGCGCCAATCTGGCGAAAGCAATGGGAAAGGGTGATCTGACCATTCTTGCCCCGCAGATGAACAAGGTCGAAGAACTGGCCCTTGGACTCGCTATGCGCGCCTATAAATTCGAAGACCACAAAACCGGTGACAAAACCAAACTAGGCAAGGTCACAATCGCCGTCAAAGACGCGGACGAAACGACAGCGGCCTACGCTCCGATGGCTGCGATTGTCGAAGGTACCTTCTTTACCCGCGATCTGGTCAGCGCGCCTGCAAACTACCTGACCACGACCTCATTTGCTGAAAAACTGAGTGACCTCAAAGAATTGGGTGTCGAGGTTGAAGTCCTTGAAGAGGCCGATCTTGAAAAACTTGGCATGGGATCTTTGTTGTCCGTGGGCCAAGGCTCTGTCAGCCCGTCCAAAGTTGTGGTCATGCAGTGGAACGGTGGCGGCGAAGAAGCCCCGTTTGCCTTGGTCGGCAAAGGTGTTGTGTTCGATACCGGCGGGATCAGCCTGAAACCGGCCGCTGGCATGGAAGATATGACCATGGACATGGGCGGTGCCGGTGTCGTTTCCGGCGTTATGAAAACGCTCGCCATGCGCAAAGCCAAGGCCAACGTCGTGGGCCTTGTCGGGCTTGTGGAAAACATGCCGTCCGGCAATGCGACCCGTCCGGGGGATATCGTGACCTCTATGAAGGGTGACACGATTGAAGTCATCAACACCGACGCCGAAGGTCGCCTCGTCCTCGCCGATGTGCTCTGGTACGCGCAAGACCGCTTCAAACCGACGGGTGTTATCAACCTCGCCACGCTGACCGGTGCGATTATCGTTGCCTTGGGTCACGAAAACGCGGGCGTCTTTTCGAACGACGACGCGCTGTCCGGCAAACTGCTGAAAGCAGCAGAGGCCGAAGGTGAGGGCGCATGGCGTCTGCCGATGGGCAAAGCCTATGACAAAATGATCGACAGCGACAAAGCGGACATGAAAAACTCTGCCGGTCGCGGTGCAGGGTCGATCACCGCCGCACAATTCCTCAAGCGGTTCATTCAGGATGACATGCCGTGGTGTCATATCGACATCGCAGGTGCTGCCCAGACCAAAGCGGACTCCAAGCTGGCCCCCAAAGGTGCAACCGGTTGGGGCGTCATGACGCTGAACCGTTTGATCGCCGACAACTTCGAAGGGGAATAACCCGTGGGTGCCGCGTTCTTCTATCACCTGACCGAAAGCCCGATCACCACGGCCTTGCCCCAGCTCTTGGGGCGGGCGCTGGAACAGGGCTGGCGGGTTGAAGTGCGCGGCACCGATCCTTCTCGTCTTGAAGCCCTCGACACTGCGATCTGGACCGCGACCGAAGACAGCTTTCTACCGCATGGAATTGCTGGTGGGGATCATGATGCGGATCAACCGATCCTTCTTACGTGCGGACAACCGGCGACCAATGGTGCCACTTGCCTTGTCTCTGTAGACGGTGCGCAAATCTCGGCCAAAGAGGTCGCGGCGAGCGAACGGACGATGATTGTTTTTGACGGTCTTGACGCCAATGCCGTGCAAACCGCCCGCGAGGCGTGGAAACGTCTGACCAGCGAAGGCATTGCAGCGCAATATTGGGCGCAAGAAGGCGGCTGGACCAAAAAAGCCGAGTCAGGCACCTAACGGGTCAGGATTAGACGTCCGCCGGTAATCTCGATCTTTTCGAACCGGTTGAGGTAGCTCATCCCCAAAAGCGATTCTTCCATCGTGCCGCCATTCACCACGGCACGCACGTTGTTGTCCTTGATATCATCGACCTGCAAACTGGTCAGACGCACAGGCGCCGTTTGCACAACACCGTTCGCGGTCGACGCTGATCCGACATAGCTCAGGTCGCGCAGATCGATACCCACCCGTTTGGCGTCCCGTTGGGTGAGCACGACATGACTCGCGCCGGTGTCCACAACGAAATCTATCGGTACATCATTGACCAAGGCCGTCAGGTAGTAGTGACCGTCCGGTTGCCGGACGAGCTCGATCCGGCCATCTGACAGGGTCGTCTGGGTGCGAAATGGCATAAAGCCCGCACCTTGATAACTTGCCACCGCCACCGTGGTGCCTGCGAAAATCAGAACCCACAAACCGGCCTGTTTGGACATCGCACCCAAACGGTGCCGGTTGCGCAAAAACAATCCACCAGCAATGGCGAACACCAAAAGCCCCAAATAGATCAAACGCATGCGGTCGTAGCTATCCATGAGCTATTAGATAGGCATCAAGGAGCGAGACCGAAAGCCCGCAAACCGTCAAGAATGAACTGAATTGCCAACGCGGCCAGTAACATGCCCAAAATCCGCGTGACCACATTGACGCCGACTTTGCCCAAAAGGTGTTCAAGCGGGCCAGCGATCAGGAACATCAGGAACACAAGCAACAGGACAAAGCCCATCACTGCAATCACCGATGCAAATCCTGCGATGCCCTGCGCCTGTTCGGACAAAAGGATCATCGTCGCAATCGCACCCGGTCCGGCGATCAACGGAATCGCAATAGGAAAGACGGACGGATCGTCGATATGGTCTTCGGCAGCATCATCTGTCTGGCTCTGACGTCGTGCCTGTCGTTTCTGAAACAGCATCTCCAACGCGGTCAGGAACAAAAGAACCCCGCCCGCAATGCGGAACGCCGGCATCGAAATACCGACAAACCCCAAAAGCGCCTCACCGAAAATCGAAAAACAGAACAGGATCACTGCAGCCGTCAAACAGGCCCGCATGGCGATCGACCGCCGCTGCGCTGATGTCGCCCCCTGTGTGAGCGCCACAAACATCGGGGTCAGGCCGATGGGGTCGATGATAACGAACAAGGTCGTAAAGGCTGCAATCAATTCGGTCATACACCACCCATATCAAATCGGACGCGCGCGTCACCCTGTCTTTGTGCCAAAAATATCTCGGGGGAGCCCCAAAGGGGCGGGGGCAGCGCCCCCAAAGCGCCGTCAGGCGCCGCTTTCCGCCGTTTCCAGTTTTTCCAACGCCTCAAGCCAGAGTTCTTCGGCGCGGTCGGTTGCATCAACGGCTTCGGCGTATTTCCGGTTCAGTTTCTCGAGCTTGCCCGCATTTGCATCTTCATAAAGCGCGGGGTCCGCCAGTTCAGATGAGACTCTGTCGCGGATTTCGTTGATCTTTTCGATCCGGTCCTCGCATTTACGCACCTCGGCCCGCAGGGCGAGGATGGTGTTGCGGTCGGCCTTTTGTTTCTTGGGCGCTTCGGGCTTTTCCGGTTTTGACGTTGGTTTGTCCGACGTAAGAAGCAGGTTCCGGTAGGCTTGCAGATCGTCCTCATAGGGCTCGACCCGACCGTCCTTGACCAGCCATAGCCGGTCCGCCGCCAGGCTGAGCAGATGCATGTCGTGACTGACAAGGATTACGGCACCAGAATAGGCGGTCAGCGCCTCAACCAGTGCCTCGCGGCTTTCAATATCAAGGTGGTTTGTCGGCTCATCAAGGATCAGCAGATGCGGTGCATCCAGCGTGGCAAGCAGCAGCGACAGGCGCGCCTTTTGCCCGCCGGACAGCCGCCCGACCTCGGTCTCTGCCTGTGCCGCCATCAGTCCAAAGCCTGCAAGCCGCGCGCGCAGTTTGCTTTGCTGTTCTTCAGGACGTTCACGCTGCAAGTGTTGGAGTGGCGTTTCATCAACCCGCAGCTCGTCCACCTGATGCTGGGCAAAAAATCCGATCCGCAATTTGGAACTGGCGTGTTTGGTGCCGTCCATCAGCTCCAACCGGTCAGAGAGCAATTTCGACAGGGTCGATTTGCCTTCACCGTTGCGGCCCAAAAGCGCGATCCGGTCGTCTTGGTCGATCCGCAGGTTTAGCCGAGACAGAACGGGTTTGCCGTCATAGCCGACGCTGCCGCTCTCAACACGGATGATCGGCGGCGAGAGGGATTCGGGCGAGGGAAAGGTAAAGACCGTCCGCGCCGCATCCTCGGGCACACGAATCGTCTCCATCTTTTCCAGCATTTTCACGCGGGACTGCGCCTGTTTTGCCTTGCTCGCCTTGGCTTTGAAGCGATCGACAAAGCTCTGCAAATGCGCGCGACGGGCGTCCTGTTTCTTGGCAGCCTGCATCTGCACCGCCCGTTGTTCCGCCCGCTGACGGGCAAAGCTGTCGTAGACGCCGGTGTAATAGGTCAGGTTCTGGTTCTCGAGGTGCAGGATGCCTGTCACGGACCGGTTCAAAAGCTCGCGGTCGTGGCTGACGATCAGCACCGTATGCGGATATTTCGTCAGATAGTTTTCAAGCCAGAGCGCCCCTTCGAGGTCCAGATAGTTGGTCGGTTCGTCAAGAAGCAGCAGATCGGGTTCTGAAAACAGAACTGCCGCCAGCGCGACACGCATCCGCCAGCCGCCGGAAAAGGCAGAGCAGGGCATCCGCTGTTCGTCATCCGTAAATCCCAGACCTTTGAGGATGGAGGAGGCGCGCGCTTCGGCGCTCCATGCATCAATATCAGCCAGACGGGTCTGAATATCAGCGATCCGGTGGGCGTCTGTTGCGGTTTCCGCTTCGGCCATCAGAGATGCGCGTTCGATATCGGCTGCCAGAACCGTGTCTATCAGGGACACTTCGTTTCCGGGAACCTCCTGGCTTACACCGCCGATTTTCCAGCCCTTGGGCAAGGAAATGGAACCGGTGTCCAGATGCAGGTCGCCCCGTATCAGTTTGAAAAGAGTTGTCTTTCCGGTACCGTTTCGCCCGACAAGGCCAACCTTGTGGCCGGTGGGAATAACCGCAGAGGCGTGATCAATCAGAACACGGCCTTCGATAGAATAACTGATGTCGTCCAAGCGTAGCATAGTGCAGTCATTGCCTGAGAGGCGCGTTGCCGTCAATCACGGCTTTTCTTGTGCGCTAACACATGCTAGGGCAGCGCCAATTCCTAACCGCCCCTCAGGGGGCCGCATTAAATAGAGGCTACAATGGCTGTAGAACGCACTCTCTCGATCATCAAACCCGATGCGACCGCTCGCAACCTGACCGGCAAAATCAACGCCAAATTCGAAGACGCAGGTCTGCGCATCGTCGCACAAAAGCGTATTCACCTGACACCGGCACAAGCTGGCCAGTTCTACGCTGTTCACGCAGAGCGTCCGTTCTACGGCGAACTGTGTGACTTCATGGCATCCGCACCGGTTGTTGTTCAGGTTCTCGAAGGCGAAGGCGCCATCCTGAAAAACCGTGAAGTCATGGGCGCAACCAACCCCGCAGACGCAGCAGCCGGCACCATCCGCGCTGAATTCGCACAGTCTGTTGGCGAAAACTCGGTTCACGGATCGGACGCACCGGAAACCGCTGCAGAAGAAATCGCATTCTTCTTCTCGGGTCTGGAACTGGTCGGCTGATCCGACAGTTCAGAATTTCTGACGGCAAAGCCCGCGCTGATGCGCGGGCTTTGTTGTTTTCGGGGGCTGCGCCCCGAAAGATTGAGTAATTAGGGAAAGATGAAAGAGGGCCGGCTATTGCAGCCCTATGTCGCGCAGAAAACGATCAAGATCCGGGCCGGGACGGTCAGATCCAGCCAGCAGCGCGTCGAATTTTTTCCGGAAGGCCGCTTTTTCCGCCCCTTTGCAATCGTTCCACGGGCGCCCCTGCAGGGTCATATGCAGCGCATAATAGCCTATAAAGTGGGGTCGTGTACCCGAAGCGATGAGCTGCGCATAGGCTGTGTGTGCGCCGAGTTTGCGCAGTGTTTTGAGGTCTGGAATGCCAGCACGTTCAAGCTCTGCCGCGGTTGCAGGGCCGATGCCGGATAAAGTGGTCAGATCGGTCACAGAGGCTACTCTTCGGATTCCTCGTCATCCACCGGCATGGGCGGGGATTCGGGCGGATGGGCGGCATGGTTGCGCAGGAAACGCATGAGAGCCGCATCATCCAGTGGCTTGGTCATGATGGTCGACGCACCGGCGCTTTCAAAGCGGCGCATGTCATCCCCCACAACGGCGGCGGTCAGGCCAACAATCGGCTTGTCAAAGCCGTCTTTCCGGAGGGCACGGGTCAGTTCATCGCCGGACATTTCGGGCATGAAAAGGTCCGTGATGACCAGATCGGGTGGATCAACCGCGATTTTGTCGAGCGCTTCACGGCCCGATCCCACAACTTCCACCCGACCCATGAATTTGCGCAAACGGGCACTCGTGACCTCGGCAACGAGCGCGTTGTCTTCGGCGAGCAGCACGTAGAGTTCACCGAAGTCGATCTGGAAGTCGTTTTCGATCTGCGTTGTTTCAAGCTGCGATTTTGTCGCCAGCGGTTCGGGGAGGCGGACGTGATAGCCCGCACCACCTTCGGGGGCGGGGAAATACGTCACTGCCCCACCAAGAAGCTGGGCAGATGTCCGAACGATATAGAGGCCAAGACCGGAGCCGTCTGCACGGTTACGTGCATCCTCACCACCCCGTTGGAACGGTTGGAACAGGCGCTCTACCTCGGCTTTGGGAATGCCGATGCCGTCGTCTGTAATCGACCAGACACCAACGCGATCATGGATGTCGTCGCCGATGGTTGCGCGATAGGTCAGGGTAATGGTCGAACACCGCGAGTGGATGATAGCATTCCGGATCAGGTTCCCGAGAATCTGTTTGATACGGACATTGTCACCGATAACCGTCTGATCCGAGCCATCGCCGAGCCGCAGGCGGATTTGAACACTGCTGGCCGCAGCCTGCATTTCAAACGTGTTACGAATTGATTCCGCAAGATCGGCAGGTACGAACGGAACCGGATTAACGGGCAGGTTCTTTTCGGGGTTCACGGCTTGTCGCATGTCGGTCAGCACGCCCAAAAGCTGATCCGTCGCTTCGCGCAGGCGAACCGACAGCCGGTTCATGTCCACCTCGGGTTCGTTCAGATCGTCGACCAGCATGGAAATAACCGACGCAGGCGTCCGTAGTTCGTGGCTGATAATCGAGAACATCTGTTTTTGCTGGTCCTGCCGCATCGACAGTTCGGCGAGTGTTTCCTTGAGCGCGCGTTCCTGGAGGTGTTCTCCGGTTACGTCCACCACAAGTCCGTAGACCAGAGGCGTGTTGCTGGAAGAACGTTCATACCAAAGGAACAGACGGATCACACGACTATGGTTGACCCCGGGCATTTCCCGAAGACGGGCAAGCAGCGTCGTGGTTTCTCCGGGGCGCTGGAACATCAAACGCCGAAGCTCTTTCTGTTCGCGCTCACCGAATTTGCGCATCATTGTCGCAATATCAAAGTTCGACGGAACGCCGAGCATGCGTTGGGTCACATTGTCTACATTCACAAGACGGGTCGAGACATCGACAGAAAATACCCCAACACCTGCATAGTTCCGCACAGTGTTCAGTCTGTGAATGGAGTCGTTTTGTTGTTCATGCAGGTGCAATGCGTGGCTGCGCATCGCCAGAATAAAGATAACAATGGCCATCCCGATAAGCGAATACGCTTCAATGATCGCTTCATTGCGTGTTGTTATGGGGGGTGAATGCAGGATCGAGCCGGTCATGAGCATATACATGATCATTCCGGCAGACATGGTGGGCACGACCAACCGGATGGGCAGCGTCACAGCAAAAATGGCGGATAAGGCAACCGGGTCGAGCGTTCGGTGAAGCTGGAAACCATAAGACCCTGCCACGGCGAGAGCAGGGTAGACAATAAGAAACGGAAAAGACCAGACCATGTCGGACGGTCGCGGGAACTGAAGCATCCCGATCAGAAGGGCACTAGTGACAATTCCGCCATAGGCCGAACGGATCACGCCGTCATGGAGGAACGTCCCTTTGAGGCCAAGGACTTCGGATGCTTCGGGATAATAGGTGATTGCGATTTGATCGATGAGGTTTACGACGACCACCAACAATGTGGTCAGCGCGGCACCTGCAATGATGGAAACCACCAGATCGACGGTGTGGGGTCTCGTGTATCGCTTCATGATCGACAAAGACCATCTGCCAGCGAGCGCGATCACCGTTCCCGCAAAGAGGTTCAGTGCCAGACTGATCCAGTACAGAGTTTTGATATCGGGCGTGATTTCGACCGAGGTATATCCGAAGGAAATGATGAAGCCCTGGATAACGTAAATCAGCGTAAAACTGACGAACGGCACATAGATGTACCGCAAGGGGTAAACGATCGCGCCCGAAGAAATGGCGAACAGCCCGACATGCGGCATCAGCGACAGCGCCAAATCGGTTATGTCCATGTCGGACGACCCGAAAGTCAGCGCAAAAACCCAGACCACTAGAAAGATGAAATAGACGGCTGTGTGCTGAAACGGAAACTTTGTGATCCGGTCGCGGAGCTGCAAAATTTGCGAGCCGCTTTGATCCCGGAACAAGAAGGAATCTCGACGGAGGTCTTTAGTATCTTGTCCCGGTAAGGCGAGATTTGAAATCGCTGGTGCCATCAGCTTTGCGCGCTAGTCCTCGTGTCGTTAAGTGTTCGGCCTGACGAAACTAAGCGATCCGACAGGCGGTAGAAATGTCGCAATAGAGTATATCGACCTAGTCAAACGAGATTTTCTCCCTTTCACAGAATGTTACGTCACAAAAGATTCATTCGAAAGTAGAAAGAAACTTTGTCATGCAATTCAAGATGATTGTGCGTCGACAAGGCGACATCTGAAGCCACTCTAAAAATCCGGTCGTAAGAGCAGTGTTCGTCCAATCAGAATGGACCCTGAGGCTCCACCTCGCTATAGGCAGGGGAAGGTCGAGCAAAGGAGCATCCTCATGAACCGTGTCACCGTTGGAAACGTGGAAATCGCCAATGATTTACCCTTTGCCCTGATCGTGGGGCCGTGCCAGCTCGAAAGTCTGGATCATGCGCGGATGCTGGCCGAACGGATCGCCGCTGCATGTGAAGCGACTGGAACCGGTTTTATTTTCAAAGGGTCCTATGACAAAGCAAACCGCTCCTCATTAGGTGGCCAGCGTGGGTTGGGGGCTGAAAAGGGGCTCGAAATTCTGGGACGCATCCGCGAGGAATTCGGCTGCCCCGTCATTACCGACGTTCATGAAACCCACCACTGCGCGATGGCGGCCGAGGTCGTTGATATCCTGCAAATTCCGGCGTTCCTGTGCCGTCAAACCGATCTTCTTCTCGCGGCGGGCGAAACGGGCAAAGCGATCAACGTCAAAAAAGGTCAGTTCCTTGCGCCATGGGACATGAAGAACGTCGCGGCCAAAATCGAAAGCACTGGCAACACCAACATTATGCTTTGCGAACGCGGTACATCCTTTGGCTATAATACGCTGGTCAGCGATTTCCGCGGCCTGCCGACAATGGCCGAAACCGGCTATCCGGTTGTTTTCGATGCGACCCACTCTGTTCAACAGCCCGGCGGCATGGGGAATTCTTCGGGTGGCGATCGTCGTATGGTCCCACCGCTAGCCCGCGCAGCGGTTGCTGTCGGTTGTGCGGCACTCTTTATCGAAACCCACGAAGACCCCGACAACGCGCCGAGTGACGGACCTAACATGGTTCGCATCGAAGACCTGCAGCCGCTTCTCCAACAACTTCGCGCTCTTGATCAGGTGATGAAGGGCTGATCCGGTCGGATCAGGCGGTCGTTGCCCGCCTTTTGAGTATTTGGAGAAAGATGAAATCGTATTTGGAGTTTCATCCTTTCCCGAAAGTAAAAAGCCCGCCAGAAGAGGCGGGCTTTGGTGTTGAAACGGTGAAACCTCTTAGTCGAGGAACGCCTTTTCGACGACGTATTGTTTGGGGTTGGAGTTTGCCCCTTCTTCGAGCCCGTATTCTTCGAGCATCTCTTTGATTTCGAGATTGAAGGCGAGGTTGCCGCAGACCATTGCGCGGTCCATTTCAGGGTTGATTTGCGGAACGCCCAGATCCTCAAATGCTTCACCAGACCGCATCAGATCCGTGATCCGGCCAACCTTCGGGCTCTCTTCACGGGTGGTGGTCGGGTAGTATTTGATCTTTTTCCAGAAGCCTTCGCCGATCAGTTCGTTCAGCAATTCGTCGGTCTTCAGGCTTTCGATCAAGCGGGCACCGTAGGTCAGTTCTTCGACCTGACGGCAGGTGTGGGTGATGATGACCTCGTCATAATCCTCGTAGGTCTGCGGTTCGCGCAAAAGCGACGCAAAGGGCGCAAAGCCGGTGCCGGTGGCAAAGAACCAGATGCGTTTGCCCGGAAGCAGCGCATCGTGAACCAGCGTGCCGACGGGTTTGGGACGCAGGATAACCTCATCACCGACCTTGATGTGCTGGAGCTTGGAGGTCAGCGGACCGTCCGGCACCTTGATCGAGTAGAACTCCAGTTCTTCATCCCAAGACGGCGAGGCAATCGAATAGGCCCGCAGGAGCGGTTTTTGCTTGCCGGTTTTCGGGTCCGGATCGCCCATCAGGCCGATCATCACAAATTCGCCCGACCGGAACCTAAAGGACGCGGGGCGCGTGCAACGGAACGAAAACAGACGGTCGGTGTAGTGTTCGACCTCTGTGACGGTTTGCGCATCGGGGAGATGCGGTTTGATTACTGCGGGTGCTTCTTTCACGAGGGCCTGCTGTTCGGTCATTTTTTTCTCTCTAGGGCGGGTAAACCCTAATCCATAAGTAAACTTTGATCTGTGTCAGGAAAAGGCTTTATCAACCGCGCATACGCTTTTGATAATCGTTCTCTTGCCAATTTGCGCGTGTAAGCCACAGGTTTTCTGGTTGGCGCTCTGCGAGGTCATCGGGAATGGCCACTTCGTCAAAGCCCGACCGGCGGGCCATGGCGTATTGTTCGCAGATCACATGGCCCTGAGCACGAAGGCGTCCGGCATATCCCAACCGGCGCAAGCGCGCGGCAAGTGTAAAACCCCGACCGTCAGAAAAGCTGGGGAAATCTACTGCGATGGCAGAGGCTCCCAGTGCTTTTTCCAGATCAGTCGGCGCAGTGTCCGACGCGATCAGGATAGCGTTGCCCTCGGACGCTTCGGCCAGAGGGACAAAGGGGGCGTTGTGGTCTTCGGCGGCAAAGCCGCTGTCGGTGACGATAACTGTCATCTTCTGGTCTCCTTAAGCCGCACCAACGCGAACAGCCTTGCCGTTCACAAAATGGATGCCGCATTCGGTTTTGTCCGAGTTGCGCCAGCGTCCGGCGCGGGGATCTTCGCCTTCGGCGACGGGGCTGGTGCAGGGGGCGCATCCGATTGAGGGATAGCCCTTGGCGACCAGCGGGTGCCGCGGCAGACGGTTTTCGTTCATATAGTCCTGCAGATCGTTCCGGTCCCAATGGGCCAGCGGGTTGATCTTGATCCGGCGATCATCTTCGTTTTCAAAAAAGTCGATCGTGGCGCGGGTTGTGCCTTGATACCGTTTCCGGCCGGTAATCCATGCATCAAACCCGTCCAGAGCGTTCTGCAACGGAACCGTTTTGCGCAGGGCACAGCAAGCGTCGGTGTTGAACTGGTGCAACGTCCCGTCGGGATCTTCGATCCGTTTGTGTTCATCCGCCGCGCGGATAATCCGCACGTCCTTGAGGTTCAGGCGTTCGGTCAACTCCTGCTGATAGGCCAGCGTTTCCGCAAAAAGCATTTCGGTATCGATAAAGACTACAGGGGTCGTGTTATCGATCACCGATACCAGATGCAGCAACACCACGGATTCCGCACCAAAGGACGACACCAGTGCCGTATGACCGACCTGAGCGTCCATTAGCGCATGTTCAAGCACCGCAGTTGCACTGTGGTGTTTGTAACGGGCATTCAGTGCATTGACCCTGAGTGAGACGGGTTCATTCAGCGGCATGAGCCTTTGCCTCCGTATTGTAGAGGGCGGATTTG
>JBNKUW010000008.1:0-34497 GCA_050298835.1 Marivivens sp. | reverse complement strand
GCCAAAGTCGACATCAACGACGACGGTATCATCAAGATCGCTTCCGCCAACGGTGAGGCGATCAAGAAAGCCTACGATATGATCTATTCGATCGTCGCAGAGCCGGAAGAAGGCAAAATCTACAAAGGTAAGGTCGTCAAGCTCGTCGATTTCGGTGCCTTTGTGAACTTCTTTGGCAAGCGTGACGGTCTGGTCCACGTGAGCCAGATCGAAAACCGTCGCCTGAACCATCCGTCGGACGTCCTCAAAGAGGGCCAAGAGGTTTGGGTCAAGCTGCTCGGCTTTGATGATCGTGGCAAGGTTCGCCTGTCGATGAAAATCGTCGATCAGGAAACCGGCGAAGAAATGGCTAAAGAAGAGAAGAAAGAAGAAGAGTAATCTTTCCTCCTTTCAAACGAATGTGAACCCCGGTGGAAACACCGGGGTTTTCTTTTGGGGTACGGGGAAACCTCTGCCATTCCTGACCTTGAAACATCACATATTCGTATGGTTTCTATCTCTGAAAGGGATTTTGCCCTAAACTTGTGTCTTGGGTCACTAAGAGGTTTTTCATGTTCAACCGTCGCCATTTCCTGACCACGACAGCAGCTTTGTTGGCAAGTCCTGCAATCGCTCAGGCAACTTCGATCATCACAATGGACACCTGGCTGCAAGAATTGGAAGCCTCCCTTCCTGGCACAACCGAAGGAAACTATTCAATTCCTGAGCGTTACTGGGCCAAAGTTGTTCAAGTTGCACCAACTTTACCAATCCATGAAATCCACATTCTTCCGCAGACCAAGCACCTCTATTTCACCGTCGCAGAGGGATATGCCATCCGCTATGGCTGTGCGATCGGCCAAGAAGGGCTGGCATATTTCGGGACCGGAGTGGTCGGTCGCAAAGTGGAATGGCCAAGCTGGACACCGACACCAGAAATGATCAAGCGCAATCCTGCGGCATACGAACGTTATGCCGAAGGTATGCCCGGTGGCCCCACCAACCCCCTTGGTGCACGCGCAATGTATGTCTATGAAAACGGGCGCGACACGGCCATCCGCATCCACGGAACAACGAGCCCACGCAGCATCGGCAGCGCCTCATCAAATGGTTGTTTCCGGATGTACAACAGCCACGTCATTGATCTGTACAATCGTGTTCCCATGGGAACGCCAGTACATGCTTACTAGGCCCAAATATTTTCAAATTGACCAAAACAAGACCCCGCCCAAAGCGGGGTCTTCTACATTTGGTGCTTAGCCTTCGTATTTCGTCGTCCGAAGATACGGAAGCTTCACGTCGATCTCTCCGAATTTCTCTCGTGCCTGATCGTCATTGAGCGACAAAGCAACGATCACATCCTGACCGACTGTCCAGTTTGCGGGTGTGGCAATTGGCGTTTCATAGGTTGCCTGAAGCCCGTCCAGCGCCCGAAGTACCTCTGCAAAGTTCCGCCCCACAGACATTGGGTAGGTCATGATCAGCTGCACCTTTTTGTTTGGCGCAATGATAAACACCGACCGGACAGAGGCAGAGTCAGCCGCAGTTCGACCATCAGGAAGATAGGCGTCTGCGGGCAGCATGTCGAAAGCTTTGGAAACTTCCAAAGAAGTGTCCGCGATGATCGGGAACGAAGCAGCCGCGCCCGCATAGGTTTCAATGTCCGCTTTCCACTTTTTATGTTCTTCAACAGCGTCAACTGAAAGACCGATCACCTTTGTTCCGCGTTTGGCCCATTCGTCAGAAAGCTGGGAAACTGCGCCGAACTCCGTGGTGCATACCGGCGTGAAATCCTTGGGGTGTGAAAACAGGATCGCCCAACTATCACCGATCCAATCATGAAGAGCAAAGCTTCCCTGATCGGTTTCTACTGTCAGGTTTGGAACAATATCATTAATGCGCAGGCCCATCTGACCCTCCTTAATTTGATAGTCTGGATTAGGATATAGGTTGGAAATCTCGGAAACCTACCTCTGTCGATAATTTCACTAACGTGGGGATCAGGCCCCCTCCAGAGAATATCTTCTCCCCTTAGCCAAAAGCATCAAAGCATCCAGTTCAACCTCCTTGAAGAGTCGTCTCGATGAACCAAGGCACTTCTATCTTAAAACGAGTATTTATTGATTTTACTCCCCTTAAGGTTTATTAACATTGATGGGATTATTCAAACATCGTCTGTTTGAAATCTCGCAGACACTTCATCGCAGGTTTTCACATGGGCACTGTGCGGGTTGAACTTCTTGAACATAAAAGCGAACCGACAATGCCGGTCGTCCTCACTTTGCCAAGTAATCTCGATACGATCTCAGAACTACATTCCGTTGCCCGAAATCATCTGCCCAGCTTTTCAGTTTTGTCGGCCCATTTTGATCCGGATGATCTTAGTAGTAATCCTAGCTGGCCCGACGAAATTGGTAATTGGCTTCAAACACAGATGGAAAGGCTGGAAAGCTACCGCTTGATCGCAATTGGTCGCGGCGCTGGTGGACGGATTTTGGCAAGCCTTCTTCTGTATTTCCCTTGCCTGTTCAAAGAAGTCATTCTTCTAAATCCGTTACTCGAAGACATAGACTTGGAACACACTCAGCTTTTGGGGTGCAGAGTACTTGTTGCTCAAAGCGCATCCACCAATGCGATTGAAATCTCAGCAGCCGAGATTTTTTCACGTCATGTCAAAAGTATGGGTGCACGCTCATTCCATTTCGTCAACGATGGCCAACAAAATGACGGGGCTTTTGAATCCACGTCGATCCAAAGTTTTCTAGCTTAGAAAACTATCTCTCTCAGAACGGTGCTTTTGCGGTAAACCGCATACCTTGTCCGCCATCTGGATGCCGGAACTGAAGGGTTTCAGAGTGGAGCATTAACCGTGAAAAGTCGCGGGCGGGTCCTTCTGCGTAAAACGGATCTCCCAAAATCGGATGACCAATTTCCTTCATATGAATACGGAGCTGATGCGAACGACCGGTTTTGGGAAACAGCCTGACACGGGTTTCCCCGTTTCCCTTACGCATCACACGGTAGTCGGTGAGTGCCGGTTTCCCATTCTCATGATCCACCATCTGCCGCGGTCGATTGGGCCAATCAACAATTAACGGCAGATCAACGGTACCGGTCTTATCCGTCATCTCCCCCCAGACTCGCGCAACGTAGGTCTTTTTGGTCTGACGGTTTTCGAACTGCTTCCCAAGGTGCCTCTGAGCATGAGGTGTAAGACCGAAAACCATAACGCCGGACGTGTCGCGATCCAAACGATGCACAAGTAACGCCGTCGGAAAGGCAGCTTGAATTCGTGCAACCAAGCAATCAGCGAGGTGTTCGCCCTTTCCGGGGACGGATAGCAGGCCTGACGGCTTGTCCACGACAATCACTTCGTGGTCTTCGTGCAGGATAACCAGCGGGTCCTGTGGTGGATCGTAATCGGTACTCATGGAAGCCTATCTCGCAGGAGGACCTCAGGACTGCAAGCTTTCTAAAGGTGCCCGAAAACGGTTCTTAGCAGTTTTGAGAGCTCATCAGCATCCTCTTGCGTGAACGCATCCGGCTGATTGCTGTCAATATCAAGCACGCCAATCACTTTTTTGGCCGCATTGAATACCGGCAACACCAGTTCGGACCTAGTCGTGGAAGCGCAAGCAATATGTCCTGGAAAGGCATCTACATCAGGAACCAGTTGAATTTCTCCACTTCGGGCAGCAGCGCCGCAAACTCCGCGCTCAAACGGTATTGTCAGACACCCGTGTCCACCCTGATACGGTCCGATTTTGAGCAGGCCGGGTGCAACCACCCGATAAAACCCTGTCCAATCAAAACGATCGTCAGAGTGATGAAGCTCACATGCTACAGTCGCCATCAACGACACAACATCCGTTTCGCCCTCAGTCAGAGCGTGAATCACCTGATGAAGTTCTTCATATACGGGCATGGGTTTCGTCCTGTTTTGATCGCTACAAACGCGCATTTTGGCCAAATTGGCAAAACCGCATTAAACCTTTGGGTGTAAACGTATTAGTCTATATCCGTTCGAACCAACAAACTGGCCTTTTACGTCCATGCTCTTGTCGGCAACTCGCGCAATAATTGGGGCGTAGCTGCAAAAAGCTTCCCTCGGTGTTGCGTACGAATGCCCCCACCCAGTTGCGTGACACCGAGGTTCAGCTGCACCTTCCCCTCAGTTCATCTGTACGTAGAGTTCGTATTGGCCGTCAATGAATGGGCCAAAAAATTCAGCCACGTCCGGATGTTCAATCGGTTGGCCTGAATAGTCAGCACGAAGGTTTTGCTCGGACACATAAGCGACGTAATAGCTTTCGTCTTTTTCGGCGAGCAGATGGTAGAACGGCTGATCCTTGCGCGGGCGGCTTTCTTCGGGAATTGCCTCATACCACGCTTCGGTATTGGAAAATTCGGCATCCACGTCAAAGACTACCCCTCTAAAGGGATGCGTCCGGTGGCATACGACCTGACCAAGTTGATATCTGGCACGCGTTTTAAGCATTCACAAACTTCCCCCAACACTTAGTAAACGCCTTGTCGGGGATTTGTCCATGAATCAGCCGTTTTTGCTTGGAAACAGTTTGTGGACAACATCCCAACAGTCCAATCCATCTACAAGGTGCTCAGATTTTTGCCGAGTGATTGATAGTCATTTCCTTGCAGCGCGCGATCCGCTAAACTGTCAATAAAATAAAGAAAGCGAGAGGCAGATGAGCAGATTCTTTCGCGCCCTGTTAATTGTGCTGGTGCTTGGCAGTTGTGGCGAGCGTGAAGGCTCCGCGCCGCGGAACCTTGATAATGCCTGTGCGATCCTAACAGAGCGGCCGCAGTATATTCGTGCGTTCCGGTCCGCCGAACGCAAATGGGGTGTTGAGCCACATGTCCTGATGGCGATGATCTATCAGGAAAGCAAATTCATCGCGAACAACCGCACCCCGCACCAATTCGCGCTGGGTGTTATTCCGATCGGACGGCAATCGTCTGCATACGGTTATTCTCAAGCTCTTGACGGGACTTGGGCCGAATACCAGCGCGCCGAGGGCGGTTTCGGAGCACGGCGTGACGACATTAACGACTCTGCCGATTTCATGGGTTGGTATATGACCCAAACAGTCGAAGAAACCGGCATTGGTCTGAATGATGTCCGCAACCAGTACCTTGCCTATCACGAAGGCAGAACTGGTTACCTTCGCGGTACCTACCGCGGCAAATCCTGGCTGATGCGCATTGCCGGAGAAATTCAGGATCGTTCTGTGATGTACGAACGCCAGATCGCAAGTTGTCGTCGGGCACGGCTCTAAACCAAAAGGCGGCCTCATCGGCCGCCTTTTCTATTCAATTCTGCCAAGTACGCTCGGCCGCAATAATGTTGAATAACCGTTCAGGAACGCGGCCTCCGACCGTCATATCACCAAGAATAACTGTCGTCTTGCTGCCAGTACCGTCGGTAATAATCCACTGTCGAAGCTCTGCCGGCGAGGTGAGAACAAGTTCGATAGTTCCATAGTCGGGGTGATCAGGGTCTTGGAGCGTCACATTTGTGGTCGTTCCATCCGAGGTGTGTCCAACGACCATTCGCTCTCTGGTCAGGTCCACATTCCGCCCCAAAATGATATTTAGCGGTGTTTCACTTAACGGGTATCTCTCTGGACCGGTGTTGGAACGCGGATCAAAGATCGCAAGCGATCCACCACCCGCAATCACCAACGCCTCTTCAGGGGGATCATACTCGAACCGGATTCGCCCGGGGCGCTTAATATAAATCGTGCCGGTCGAAATCGTACCATCCGACGCAATCTGGGTGAATGCTCCCTGAGCGGTCTGCAATCCATTCAAGTAATTTGACACTTCTGGCAAAGATAGCTGCTGAGCCATCACCGCCTGCCCGCCCAGCGCCATCAGCGCGAAAGGGGCTGCAATTAGAAAACGCCGTAGTTTATTCATTTGCCTGCCTGTTCGTTGCGGGACCAGTTGCCCCTGTAGACTTGGGCATTCATGGCAGGTTTTCCAGCTGATAAGCGATAACATGCCGTCGATATTCCATAAACAAAGGCGCGGCAGAGTCCGCCGCGCCAGTAAGTCAGTGTTGTTCTGGAACAAGGATTTCCCGTTTCCCGACGTGGTTCGCCGACGAAACGATGCTGTTATCTTCCATTTGCTCGACCAAACGTGCGGCTTTGTTGTAGCCGATCGCCAATTTGCGCTGGATATACGAAGTCGAGCATTTGCGGTCTTTGATGACAATCGCCACTGCCTGATCGTACAGAGCATCCTCACCCGTGGTATTCCCGCCAAGGCCAAGAACGGCATCGATACCCGCTTCTTTGTCTTCATCCGGTCCTTCAACAACACCGCCGACATAGTCGGGCGGACCGTAGGCTTTGAGGAAGTTCACGATTTCCTCGACTTCTTCGTCCGACACGAACGGGCCGTGGATACGAGTAATCCGACCACCGCCAGCCATATAGAGCATATCACCCATGCCCAAGAGCTGCTCGGCACCTTGCTCGCCAAGGATCGTGCGGCTGTCGATCTTCGATGTTACTTGGAACGAAATCCGCGTGGGGAAGTTTGCTTTGATCGTACCGGTGATCACGTCAACCGACGGGCGCTGCGTTGCCATAATCAGGTGAATGCCAGAGGCACGAGCCATCTGCGCAAGGCGCTGGATACACGCTTCGATTTCTTTACCGGCAACCATCATGAGGTCGGCCATCTCATCCACGATGACCACGATATATGGCATCGCTTCGGGGGCGAATTCCTCGGTCTCGAAAATCGGATCACCGCTGTCTTCGTCAAAGCCGGTCTGAACGGTGCGTTCGAACATCTCGTTACGAGCCAGCGCGTCGCGGACACGACCGTTGTAGCCCTCGATATTACGGACGCCCATTTTGGACATCTTGCGATAGCGCTCTTCCATTTCGCCCACGACCCATTTCAGGGCGACGACCGCCTTTTTCGGGTCGGTCACAACAGGCGACAAGAGGTGCGGAATACCGTCATAGACAGACAGTTCGAGCATCTTCGGGTCGATCATGATCAGGCGGCATTCTTCAGGCGACAGCTTGTAAAGCAGCGACATGATCATCGTGTTGATCGCAACGGATTTACCCGAACCAGTGGTCCCCGCGATCAAAAGGTGGGGCATCTTAGCGAGGTTCGCCACGATGGGATCACCGCCAATGTCCTTGCCCAGCGCGAGCGGAAGGCGATGGTTCCCATCGCCATAGTCGCGGCTCGACAGGATTTCGCGGAAGCTCACCATCTCGCGGTTTTCGTTCGGCAATTCGATACCGATGACAGATCGGCCTGGCACAGTAGAAACACGGGCTGACAGTGCAGACATTGACCGTGCGATATCATCCGCAAGGCCAATGACGCGGCTCGCCTTTAGGCCCGGCGCTGGTTCGAGTTCGTACATCGTGACGACGGGCCCCGGACGTACGCTGACGATCTCGCCTTTGATGCCATAGTCGTCCAGAACGGTTTCCAGCATCCGTGCATTTTCTTCGAGTGCTTCGTCAGACAAATGATGCCGCTCGACATCCTTCGGATCCATCAGCAGGTTTAGCGGTGGCAGTTCATACTCCGGCTGTTTGTCTTCAAAACGGAGCGACGGCTGTGCTTCGGCTTGCGCCTTTTTGGACGGTGTCACACTGCGCTTCGGACTGTGCTGAACAACTCGGCGCGTTTCTGCTGTCGGAATCGGCGGAAGTGTCATTCCACCACTTTCGATTTCCGGCTGTGCAATATCGGCAAAAATATTGTTGGTGTCATCGTCATCGATCAACAGCTCTGCATCATCCATTGTGACGGAATGCGCCTGCAGAACCGGTTCGACCATCAAAGGTTTCGGTCCACGGCCTGCCGTCAGGGTCGGCTCGATCCGCACACCTTCAGGTGTGCGCGTGATTGGGGGAAGTTGGGGTTCAACCTCAGGCTTGGCCGAACGATTCCGGATGACATCCGCAATTCTCGAACGAATGCGGTCTGCATCAGGATGCTCTGCCTCTGCTGCGCTCAGCGGCGGTTCGTTTTCTACCAACTCAGGAGACAAATCAGGTTCAGCCGCCCGAGCGAACATCTTGGGCATCAACCCTCGCAAACCACCGGTTTCAGGTTGCGGAACTGGAGCTTGCTCAACAGGTTTACCCGCAATCGACCCAACAGTAACCGGATGTGAACGAACCACATTTGCAACCCGCTGACGTTCGTCGAGGTCAGGATAGTTCTGATCAAATGTAGGTGTCTGAGCAAAGACATCCTGTGCAATTCGGCTCTGCTCACGACGGGCTTGCACATTCGCATAGCCAACCTGCGCTGCTTTGACCGACATATCTGCACCTCGACCCAAAAGTCTCAGCACAAACGCATAAACGACCACCAAACCATACAAGAAGAACCGCCAACCGGTCCTCAGTTCGCTACGGGTAAAGCCCAAAACAGCAGCACCCAAAGACAGCGTCAGGACGCCTGCGATCAATGCGACAACCTTCACCCAGACGAGGGACTGCCCCAAAAACGGCGATAAAATGATCGACAAAAGCGTATCGCCCAACATTCCACCGTATCCGAAGGAATGCGCCCATTCTGCACTGGCAGAGAACGTCGCAAAGTAGATCGAAGAGACAACGATCGGGATAGGGAAGAATATCAGACGACCAATAGCGCGTTCTGCACCGTAGTGCAGAGTAAGCCGTAAACCCCAAACGATCGGCAGGATAGCAAACCACCAAGACGCTTTACCAACGACGAGCATAAGCGGTGCAGCAATGGATGCGCCCAAACGGCCAAGCCAATTTTGAACCGGCGCATCCGTGGCCAACATCCAACTCGGATCATCAGGCGAATAGGAACCGACGAGCAATGCCGCCAATACACCCAGCGCAATCAGGCCGATGCCCAAAAGCTCTTTCCCGCGTTTTTCAAGGACAGCCTGTGTGTTGCTGTCAAAGAGCGGATCGCGTTGTCGTGTCGAATAAGAGGCCATTACCCGTGTCCTTTTAGTCGTAGAGGCATTCGCGGATCAGCGTGAGCCCGCGTCGCATCTGTTCCATCGGAGCCACCATGGCGACCCTAATGAACCCCTTACCGGGGTTTTTGTTGTTAACATCACGGCTCAGATACCCGCCGGGCAGTATTCGCACGCCGGTTTCGAGCCAAAGCTTCAAAGCAGCAGCCTCGCCGTCTTCAACGGGCAACCACAAAAAGAACCCACCTTCAGGGGTGTGATAGCCGGGGAGGTTCCCTAGAACCTCCTCTGCCATATCGTATTTCGCGTTATACAGTGCACGGTTTTCGACAACGTGCGCTTCATCTGCCCAGACACGAGCCGATACCCTCTGTATGGGAAGCGGAATCGGAGAGCCCGCGTAGGCGCGCAACTGGCGGATCCGACGGATGCTTTCGGGACCGCCAGCCACAAAACCGGACCGAAGGCCAGGCAGGTTCGACCGTTTGGAAAGCGAATGGAACACTGTCACGCGTTCCGGATCGATGCCCATTTCCGCAGCAACTTCAAGCGCACCTACGGGCGGCGTATCGCGATATATCTCGGAATAGCATTCGTCCGCGAAAATCCGGAAGTCGTGCTTTTCAGCCAGCGCAAACAGGTCACGCCAATACTCACGGGTCGCTACTGCCCCTTGCGGGTTCGATGGCGAACAGATGTAAGCAATCGCTGTCCGGTCCAACACATCCGTGGGTATGGATTGATAGTCGGGCAAAAAGCCGGTCTCGGGCGTGGCAGGAACGAACACCGACTCTGCCCCGACCGAAATCGTGGCAATCATATAGACCTGATAAAACGGGTTCGGCGTCAGAATAACGGGCCGTTTGCCATTCTTCTGTTCAGGACAGAGCGCCATAGCCGCGTTATAGAGCCCTTCGCGAGTACCGTTCAGGGCCATGATGCGGTCGGGGTTAATGGTCACGTCATAGCGACGATCAATCCAACCGGAGATCGATTCCAGCAACGGTGCTTCGCCATCGTTCGGTGGATATTTCGCAAATCCGGCTACATTCTCAGCTAGCACATCACCAACCCACGACGGGAAAGCGTGTTGCGGTTCGCCAATAGTCAACGCTAGAGGCTCGCCCCCAGCTTCATGGTGGTCGAGAAGAGCCCGCAAACGCGGGAATGCGTATTCCGCAAGGTTCGAGAACCGCTCCGGATAGATCATTACTGCCTCAAAGTTGCAGGATCATTAGTGTCCCGCTTTTTCACATTGATAACCTGTGACAGCGTCAACTGTCCAGAAAAACGGAACGAATCCGGAATTAGCCGTGTTCCTATTGTGGCTTTTCAGCCAGCGCCCGCTCTGCTGCTACACCCAAACGCAGCAATCGTGCTTCGGCCCCGGCAGGCGCGTTAAGCATAATCCCAGTGGAAGGAATTCCTGTTGGAAGTGTCAAAGAACACTGCCCCAACAAGTTCCCAATGCGAGTATTTCTGAGAGTTAGAAGGTTCTCGGTGATGAAAAAATCCTCATCCGCCAACAGGCGATCCACGTTGGGTGGCAGTATCGGACAGGTCGGCATGATTACTGCGTCAAAACCTGCGGTTCGCGAGGCAAATTCAGCGCGCACTTCGTTCAACCTCTCCCACGCAACTAAGTAATCCACCCCGCCGAAATTCCTCCCAGCCCGAATACGCTTGAGGACCTGATGGTACATCTTCTCCGGGTTTTCCTCGATGAGGTCCCGCCAATTTGCATATGCATCTACTGTGTAGAGTATTCCTGCGAGGTCAAAAATCGCCCTTAGTGGTTCGAACTGGATATGCCGGATTTCAGTGCCGCTTACCCGCAAACACTCAACGGCGTGGTCGAAACCGTTTTTCGGAGCATCTCTCAAGTCTTCGGTGGCGATCGTGTCCAAGATCGCAATAGTTGTACCTTCAAGGCTTGCGCCCGAAATATCCGCGGCTTCACCTCCGCCCAGCGCACCTAGCAACAGACTTGCGTCCTCTACCGTGCGGCAAAGCGGTCCGACGGTATCGAAGGTTTTGCAAAGCGGCACAACACCTTCCAATGAAAGCAACCCGTGTGTGGTTTTCAGACCGACAAGGTCATTCCAAACACTCGGCACTCGCACGGAACCGCCGGTATCCGACCCAACCGCCGCTGCTGCAAGTCCGAATGCAACCGAAGCCGCCGCTCCAGACGATGACCCTCCGGGAGCGCCCTCTGGATCATTTACACAAGGTGGCGTTGCGGTCATTGGGTTTACCCCTAATCCGCTAAAGGCGATTTCGGTCATGTGAGTCTTCCCCAGACACACCAAACCCATCGCCGTCGCATTACCTAGGACTTCGGCATCGCGGTCGGGGGTCCGACCGGCTAACAACCGTGTACCGGCCTCAGTCGCCACTCCAGCGGAGTCAAACAGGTCCTTCCAACTAATCGGCACGCCATCAAGCTCGGATCGACGTAGTCCCGATTTGGCACGTTCCGATGCAGCGGTCGCTTCGGCCAAAGCTCTGTCCGGTGTCACGCGGGCATAGATGCGATCCCGATGCTCATGAGTCCTGATCGCTTCCAGATAGACCCGAGTCAGATCAACCGGATCAATCGCTCCAGCGGCAATCCCTCGACCCAAATCTGCCGCGCTCATCCACCGCCAATCCTGCATTTCCGGTCCTTTCGTGGTTTTTTGCAACGCTAGCGAGCCGTTGTCGCATGGACAATCCCGTCAATCACGCCATATTCGCGGGCATGACATTGGACCATGATATCCTCATCGTTGGCGGCGCACTAAATGGCCCTGCCCTTGCGCTTGCTACCGCTCAGGCCGGGTTTTCGGTCGGCGTAATCGACACCGTACCGCTCGACACATACAAAGATCCTGCGTTTGACGGGCGTGCCTATGCATTAGCATTGGCCTCACAGCGTCTTCTGAAGGGTATCGGAATTTGGCCAAGCGTCGCAGAACACGCAGAACCAATGCTGGAAATCAAAGTCACTGACGGCATTGCCGGTCAAGGGGCTGCTCCATGGATGCTCCATTTCGATCATGCAGAGATCGAAGAAGGACCGATGGGCTACATGGTCGAAGATCGCCATTTGCGTCCTGCATTCATGGACGCGATTGAAGAAAACGACCGTATTACAGTTTACGCCCCTGAAACCGTTGTTGCCCAAGAGGTGATTTCCAACGGCATTGCCATCACGCTTGCTTCGGGCAGAACGCTGACCGCCGCCCTGCTGGTGGGCTGTGACGGACGCCGGTCCGGAACCGCCGAACGTGCAGGGATCAAACGAACAGGATGGAGCTATGGCCAAACGGGCATAGTCTGCGCTGTGGCTCACGAATTGCCGCACAACGGTGTCGCGCATCAGTTTTTTATGCCGCACGGCCCGCTTGCCATTCTTCCACTGAAAGGAAATCGGAGTTCGATCGTCTGGAGTGAAACAGACGAACGCGCCGCCGAATGTGCTGCAATGGATGATGAGACTTTCCTTGAGGTCCTCAAACCCGCCTTCGGTAGCTTCCTCGGCCCGATCAAGCTCGAAGGAAAGCGGTTCAACTATCCTTTGAACCTGACCCTCGCGAATTCGTTTATCGCCGATCGCGTCGCTCTTGTGGGTGATGCCGCACATGGGATGCACCCGATTGCGGGACAGGGGCTTAATGCAGGTTTACGGGATATTGCTGCACTGGCAGATGTACTGCGCGATGCCCGTCATACCGGTCAGGATATCGGAAATCCGATAGTTCTACAGAAATACCAACAGTGGCGTCGGTTTGACACGGCGACGCTCGCCGCGGCGACAGACACGTTCAACAAGCTTTTCTCCAACGACAACCCGCTGCTACGTGCGGTGCGTGACGCAGGTATGGGAATTATCAACTCCGTACCCAAATTGCGCAGAGGGTTCGTCCGCGAAGCTGCAGGATTGACTGGCGATCTACCGAGCTTGATGCGCTAGTCGATCTCGCGCGCTTCGTCCACGAGCATTACAGGGATGCCGTTGCGGATCGGAAAGGCGAGTTTCGCCGCATCCGAAACGAGTTCCTGTTTTTCTGCGTCATAGCGCAGCCGCTCTTGAGTCTGCGGGCAGACCAGAGCTTCAAGCATTTTCGGGTCGAATGTCATTTCGCTCATTGTAGCCTCTCGTCTCCGCCCCCATGGAGCGCATAGTGGATCAATGCCACCAAAGTTTCGCGTCGCTGTGCAAGATCAGGAGCTTCCAACAAAGCTTGTCTGTCTTCCGGCTCGAACGGGCATAGCATCGACAGCGAATTGATCAAGAGTTCGTCCTCTGCATCGCGCATTCCGTCCCAATCCGTTGAAAGACCTTCTTCGGAGAAATAACGCTGCAAAAGCTCCATCAAATCGGCGCGGTTCATTTGACCATCCACTTCGGCAGGGCCGAGGTCACGATCAAAGTCAGTCCAATTAACCTGAAAACGCCGATAGGGGGTGAAGCCTTCAACCTCTGACACCAGTCTGTAACGGGAAACACCGGTGAGCGTGATCATATACCGCCCGTCGTCTGTTTCGGAAAACGCCGTCAATCGACCAGCGCAGCCGATTTGATGCAACCCACGTGCTCCGCATGGCTGCACCATTCCGATAATTCGGCCGGGTGTTTTCAAAATGTCTTCGACCATCGCAAGATAGCGAGGTTCGAAGATGTGCAACGGAAGCTTTGCGCGGGGCAGCAAAAGGGCGCCCGGTAGCGGAAAGACCGGTATCGTCGACGGGAGATCGGCTGGGGTCCTCATAGTACACTACCTAGGGCGACCAAGAGATCAGGCAAATATCATCGACGACAGCTTGCGTCGTCCATTGAGCACAATCGGATCGTTAGGTTTGAGTGCGTCAAAAATCTGGAATAGCTGGGCTTTGGCAGCCCCGTCGTTCCATTCGCGATCACGACGGAACATATCCAGCAATTCGTCGACAGCCCCCTCGACATCTCCCGCAGCGTGGAGCGCTTGAGCAAGATCCAACCGGGCTTGCATGTCTGCCGGATCGGCGTCGACTTTTGCACGCAGATCATCAACCGGACCTGCTTTTTCCGCCTGACGGGCAAGGGTGATCTGAGCACGGGCCGCTTCAATCGGAGCTGCGTCCGCAATCGCGACCGGAGCACCATTAAGAACAGCTTCGGCTTGATCCAGTTCGTTCATCGCAATGTAACAGCGCGCAAGACCACCGTAGGCAGCTGCGTTTTCGGCTTCTTCGCTTGCAACTGCAGCAAACACTTCGGCAGCGCCCGCAGCATCACCTTCAGAGAGCATGGTTTCAGCTTCTTCCAACGCAGCGTCGAGCCCTTCGGCCCCGCCCATTGCGGCAAGCTTTTTAACAAATTCGTCGATCTGGCTCGGTGGGATTGCCCCTTGGAAGCCGTCAACCGGCTGACCATCCCAAAATGCATAGACGGTCGGGATCGACTGAACACGCAATTGGCCAGCATAGACTTGGTTTTCATCAACGTTGACTTTTACCATGCGCACAGCGCCATTGGCCTTTTTCACCGCTTCTTCGAGT
Source organism: Marivivens sp. (assembly GCA_050298835.1). Lineage (GTDB taxonomy): Bacteria > Pseudomonadota > Alphaproteobacteria > Rhodobacterales > Rhodobacteraceae > Marivivens. The sequence goes on along the minus strand of JBNKUW010000008.1, from coordinate 20,021 downwards.
GCCGGACCGAGAGTTTTACAGGGGCCGCACCACGGCGCCCAAAAATCAACAATCGTCGGGACCTTCTTTGATCCCTCAACGACTTCTTGGACAAAGGTTTCGTCGGTTGCATCGACAACCAGATTAGTTGCTTGCTGTTGTTCACCAAGTTCGAGCATCACGCCCTCCGAAAGTTCTGTTTGCCCTTATATGAGCAGCCTGAAGCGGGATGACAAGACACATCCCATATATGTAATGTTTTAAAGGTCGAATGTCGCAAAAACCGGTGCATGATCGCTCGGTTTTTCCCAGCCGCGCGCGTCACGCAACACACGACTGCTATGACCTGCGTTCGCAATATCCGGTGTTGCCCAGATATGGTCCAATCGGCGCCCTTTGTCAGCGGCATCCCAGTCTTTGGCTCGATACGACCACCAAGAATAAAGACGTCCGTCCGGAATATCCTTGCGGGTAACATCGACCCAATCGAGCGTATCTTGAACCTGTGCAAGGTGTTCGATTTCAACTGGAGTATGACTTACGATCTTGAGCAGTTTCTTATGATCCCAGACATCGTCTTCGCGCGGGGCAATATTGAAATCCCCCACAATTACGGTTTTTTCCGGTTTCTCCGCGTGAAAATGGTCCCGCAATTCGGTCAGATAGTCGAGCTTCTGTCCAAATTTCTCGTTCTTTTCACGGTCGGGTTCGTCCCCACCGGCCGGAATGTAAAAATTCTGGATCGTCACGCCATTTTCAAGACGCCCCGCAATATGTCGTGCATGCCCAAGAGATGCGAAATCATGGCTCGCCGTTTCTTCGATCGGGAGCTTTGAAAGGATTGCGACGCCGTTGTAGCCCTTCTGACCGCGGGCGACCATGTAGGTGTATCCCAGTGCCTGAAAGGCTTCGAAGGGGATTTTGTCTACGGGACTTTTGCATTCCTGTAGGCACAACACATCCGGTGCCTCTTCGGTCATCAGTTTGGACACGATTGGTTCACGCAAACGAACCGAGTTGATGTTCCAAGTTGCCAGCGTGAATGCCATGTCTGCCTCCGTTTGACTTGATCCGATATGTAGCGCGTCCACGCACTGGCGACCACCACGAAAAAAAATGCCCCCGCAAAGCGGGGGCAAGTCCAACAGGGAGGATGATGGCGTATCCCCGCCATCTGGGGTTCCTTATATCCTATACGTCAAAAGTGACTTTTTGTTGACCCACATCAAGCAACCAAACGATATCCGCCGCTTTCTGTGACTAAAATGCGCGCATTTGACGGATCCGGTTCGATTTTTTGACGCAGTCGGTAGATATGCGTTTCAAGCGTATGAGTGGTCACACCGGCGTTGTATCCCCAGACCTCGTGAAGCAGCACCTCACGTGCCACAATGCCGTCGGTGGCGCGGTACAAGAACTTGAGAATATTGGTTTCTTTCTCAGTCAATCGGACTTTCTTGTCGTCCTCTGTAACCAGCATTTTTTGGGCAGGCTTGAATGTATAGGGACCAACCTGAAACACCGCATCTTCGGATTGTTCATGGGTGCGCAACTGTGCACGGATGCGCGCAAGCAACACTGGGAATTTAAATGGCTTGGTCACGTAATCATTCGCACCAGCATCAAGCCCAAGGATCGTGTCGCTGTCTGTATCATGTCCGGTAAGCATCAAAATCGGGCATTTTACGCCCTGTTTGCGCAGAACCTTACAAAGCTCACGTCCGTCGGTATCGGGCAAGCCCACATCCAGAATAACCAGATCATAGATTCCTTCTTTGACCCGATTGATCGCCTCGTGTCCGCTTCCGGCTTCGAAGACATCAAACTCTTCGGTCATAACAAGCTGTTCACCGAGCGCTTCGCGTAGATCATCATCATCATCAACGAGCAGAATTCTTCTGAGCTGTGCCATAGTGTTAGGCCTCCTTCACGTCTGCTTGATCATTTGTGCTGTGAAACGAGGTTAAACAAGGTTTCCGTCAAAATCTCACGGGGACGTGTGTAATTTGCGGGGAATATTTCAATTCCTGACAAAAGCCCCTAGTTAGAACGTGGAACAGACAGGCAGACGAACATGGGATTTGCACCCGATATCACAGAACGGCTCGCACGCGCCCGCGCAGATCTGCGTATGGGGGTTCCGGTCGTTTTGACAGGTGGCGCTGTAATTCTTGCAGCAGAAACACTGGACGCGGAGCGTTTGGCCGCTGCACGGACCATGGGAACCGCCCATTTGGCAGTTACATCCCATCGTGCCGAAACGTTGAAAATTGCCGCCTATGACGGGGATCTGGTGCGAATTGCGCTGCCCCCGGAAGCTACTTTGACTTGGGTTCAAGCACTCGCCGATCCAGCAGACGACCTCAGGCAGCCGATGAAAGGCCCGCTCAGGGCAACACGTGATGGGAACGCAATATTTGCGCGCGCTGCCATCGCGCTAACCAAAGCCGCCAGATTGCTTCCCGCGGCCCTCGTTATCGAGCTCGAGGATCCAGAAGGCTTTGCGGCAGAGAACAACCTTACGGTCGTCCCAGAAGACGCAACGCTCGACTCGAGCCTGTCTCACCTACATTCGATCGTTTCCGCACGGCTCCCGCTCGAGGTTTCAGAAGCAGGCCGACTTCACATCTTCCGCCCCGAGGACGGTGCAGAAGAGCACTACGCTGTCGAAATCGGTCAACCTTCAAGGGATAAGCCGGTCCTCGCACGGCTCCATTCCGCTTGCTTCACGGGTGATCTGTTGGGAAGCCTGAAATGTGATTGCGGCCCGCAATTGCGAGGAGCGTTGGCACAAATGGGCAGCGAAGGTGCTGGCGTGTTGCTGTACCTTAATCAAGAAGGGCGCGGGATCGGGCTTGCCAACAAAATGCGGGCTTACTCTTTGCAAGATCAAGGCTTCGACACCGTTGAAGCAAACCACAGGCTAGGTTTCGAAGACGACGAAAGAGATTTTCGAATCGGTGCAGAAATCCTTCGCCGTATGGGATTCAGTTCAGTCCGCCTACTGACCAACAATCCTAATAAAATTGCACGGATGGAAGACAGCGGCATTGCGGTTTCAGAGCGTGTCCCGCTGAAAGTCGGTGAAAACCGGCATAATCACCATTACCTCGCAACTAAGGCGAAGAAGTCGGGGCATTTGCTCTAGTGCGGTCGCCAACAGCATACGATCTGGTTGTTTCCCCCCGCGGCCTGAGGTTCATGGGCCGCTACCTCCCATGTACTATTGGTAGGAACGGGATCACCGACGATAAGAAAGAAGGCGACCTAGCCTCCCCGAAGGGCGTACATAATATAGTGGACGTTCTCTACCGGCCAGACCGCATTGCCCAGCCTTCATTTCATGCGCGTCCAATTCGGGTGGGTGATCTTTGGTCTGACGCGTCTGGTCAAGCTGACTATAACCACCTCGTCAGAGCTCCCTATAGCTACAGCCATGAAACACTTCGTCGAAGCGATCCGGTCTATGACCTTGTGATCGTAACCGACTGGAACTGGCCGGACGCGGTAGCCGGAAAAGGCTCAGCTATCTTTATCCACCAATGGAGAAGACCAGGTTATCCGACAGCTGGCTGCGTCGCTTTACGTCGGGCAGATCTTTATTGGGTGGCGACTAACCTTCGGCAACAAACTCGACTCATCATTCTTTAATCAGCCATAATCCCGATCGCCAAAAATTGCGGACCCTACCCGTACATGGGTCGCACCGAAGGCGATCGCTTTTTCAAAGTCCGCACTCATTCCCATTGAAAGCCCATCAAGACCGTTTCGTTCTGCGAACTTCCGCAACAGCGCAAAATGCATTGACGCCTCCTCGTCCGCTGGAGGAATGCACATCAGCCCGCGAACAGGTAGGTCCATCCCTCGGCACTCTGACACACAGGAATCAACGTCAGCGGGAAGGACGCCGGCCTTTTGAGGCTCCTCTCCGGTGTTCACCTGTATAAAGAGGTCAGGACAGCGACCCATCTCTTGTGACAACCTCGCAATTGTTGCCGCCAACTTGGGTCGGTCAACAGAATGAATCGAATCCGCCAATTCCATAGCAGCGCGTGCCTTGTTTGTCTGAAGAGGTCCGATGAGGTGTAAATCGATTCCTTCAAACCGTTCGCGAAAAGCCGGCCACTTGCTCTGCGCTTCTTGCACCTTGTTTTCACCGAAAACGCGATGGCCCTGTTCCAAAACGGCTTCGACTCGTTCTAACGGCTGAACTTTGGACACAGCAATCAAGGTGACACTTCCCGCTGGACGCCCGTTTTCTGTCTCAGCCTTGGCGACACGATCTGTGATGTCCGGTAGTCCCATGTTTTTGCTCCGTTTTGCGTTTCTCAGCGTTCTGTAGTTCAGACATATGATGCCTGAAAGTGACTGTCATCCGCGAAGTTCCGCCGATCATGGTGTGGCCTTCATGCATCATTTTCCCCGCACTCAGGCTTTCCACTCGGCAAATGACTTGAGTGAAATCTGCTTTAAGAGCAAAGACACTTCCAATGCTAGGTTCACTGGCATTCTAGTGAATGCAAAACACATGAGGGAAAATCATGAAAAAGATCCTTCTCGCTTCCGCATCGATCGTCGCTTTTGCTGGCGTCGCATCTGCTGAAGTTTCTTTCGGTGGCGACGCTACCCTGGGCTACAACTCGGTTGCTCCCGATTTCTACTGGGAACTGAACTCGACTGTTACCTTTACCCAAGCTCTGGACAACGGCCTGACCGCTGGCGCAACCATCGACCTGTCGCTGGTTCCGGACACCGACGTTCTGGGTGACACTGTAGTTTCTTCGGGCTACGAACTGTCGCTGACCGGTGACAACGCTGGCCTGTACTTCGGTGACACCGCAACTGCTGCTTCGTCCTTCTCGGCTGGTTCCGCTCTGGACGGCGCACCGGAAACTGACTTCGACGACAACGACGACGAGACCAACGAGGCTACCCTGCGCGGCGAAGCTTCCTTCGGCGGCGTTGACGCTAAAGTTTCCTACGGTGTAGTAGCTGACGAACTGGTTGGCCTGCAAGTTTACGCAGAAGCCGCTCTCGGTGCTGCAACTGTAACCGCAGCTTACCAAGACGCTGATCACAACGGTGTAGACGGCGACGGCGATGTCACTCGTATTGTTGGCGAAGCTTACGCTCTGGGCGTTGCTTTCACCGCTGGCGCAGCTGACGTAAACTTCGGCTACCTGTCCACCGATGCTGACACCTCGATCGGTGCTGGCGTTGACTACACTGCTGGTGCTCTGTCGCTCGGCGCTTCGTTCACCTCGAACGACGTTGCTGACGACGCATGGACCGTTACCGCTGGTTACGATCTGGGCAACGGCATGTCGCTCGGCGCTGAATACAACAGCGACGAAAGCTGGGAAATTTCCGGTGACTACGCTTCTGGCGACGTAACCGTTGGCGCTGACTACAACAGCGACGAAGAGTTCAACATCGACGTGACCTACGGCCTCGGCAACGGTCTGGACCTCTTCGCTGGCCTCCAGCAAGACAACGACTACTACGCTGGTGCTACCTATGACCTCGGTGGCGGCGCTTCGGTTCTGGTTTCCTACGCAACTCTTGCTGAAATGGAACCGGCAGAAGACCTGAACGAAGGCACCACTGTTGAGCTGACCTTCGAATTCTAATCTGACCTAGTCAGATCTGAATAGGAGAGCGGTCCTTCGGGACCGCTCTTTCTTTTTGTGAGGTGCTGTTTTGCCCTAAACCCTTGTGACGCCGCTTGCCCTTCGTTACACAATTCCAGACGCTTGGAGACACCAAGCATGGACAAGAGGGCATCGAGTTGACCGCTTTCACAAACACCATCCGCATTCTGGCAACTGCCGTTGTAGTGACTTCTTTGACCGCCTGCTCAGGTGGCGCCCTGTTTGGTAGCCGGGGTGGAGAAGCTGCTGTCAGACAAGCAACCCGCACGAACGGCGCTGAATCCGTCGCGGTGAACCGGTATCTCTGGACCGCATCTCTGGATGTATTGTCGTTCCTACCCGTCGAAGACGTCGACCCGTTCACTGGTGTCATTGTATTCGGGTACGGTACGCCTCCGGGCGGAAGCCGAGCTTATCGCGCAACGGTACACATTGCTGATCCGGCATTGGACGCTCGCTCACTCCATGTGTCGCTTCAGACCCGTGGCGGAAGCGTGAGCGAACAGACACGTCTGGCAATCGAAGATGCTATCCTGTCCCGCGCACGTCAGATCAGAATTCAGGACCGCGGACTATAGAAACCGCCCGCAAAACCATTTAATACCACGCCGGGCCCTGTCGCCCGGCGTTTCCATGTCCCAAAGGACCACACTATGTCGCGCTATTCCGCTGCTGAAATCGAACAGAAATGGCAAACCGCATGGGATGAGGCCGGTGTTTTCACCGCCACCCGCGATGAATCCAAGCCGAAATACTATGTGCTTGAGATGTTCCCCTATCCGTCAGGCCGTATCCACATGGGTCACGTGCGGAACTACACGATGGGCGACGTGGTTGCGCGCTACAAGATGTCCACCGGACACAACGTCCTGCACCCTATGGGCTGGGACGCTTTTGGGATGCCTGCGGAAAATGCTGCGATGGCCTCTGGTGGTCATCCCAAAGACTGGACCTACCAGAACATCGCCGACATGCGGAGCCAGATGAAACCGCTCGGCCTGTCGATCGACTGGAGCCGCGAATTTGCGACCTGCGATCCCGAATACTACGGGCAACAGCAATCGCTGTTCATCGACATGCTCGACAAGGGTCTGGTCTACCGGAAAAACGCCACGGTGAACTGGGATCCAGTCGACATGACGGTTCTGGCGAATGAGCAAGTGATCGACGGGTGCGGCTGGCGCTCTGGCGCCCCTGTGGAGCGACGCGAGTTGACCCAGTGGTTCTTCAAGATTTCGGACATGGCCGAGGATCTGCTCGAAACCATTGATACACTCGACAACTGGCCGGCCAAAGTGAAACTGATGCAGGCCAACTGGATCGGCAAATCGCGCGGTCTCCAATTTGCGTTCGATCGCACCGATGGCGGTGAAAAGATCGAGGTTTACACGACCCGCCCAGATACGCTGATGGGCGCGTCTTTTGTCGGCATTTCGCCGGATCACCCGATTGCCAAGGCTCTCGAGGCCGAGAACGCAGAGGTCGCGGCTTTCTGTGCCGATTGCCGCAAGGGTGGAACGACCGAAGAAGCGCTCGAAAAAGCCGAGAAGAAGGGTTTTGACACGGGCATCCGTGCGAAGCACCCGCTCGATCCGTCATGGGAGCTGCCGGTCTATATCGCGAACTTTATCCTGATGGACTACGGCACCGGCGCGATCTTTGGTTGCCCGGCTCACGACCAGCGCGACTTTGACTTTGCGACGAAATACGGTTTGCCCATCAACGCCGTTTTTGCCGAAGAAGGCGCAGAGGATTCACCGTTAACCGAAGCCTTTGTTCCGCTCAAGTCGGACAAGGTTCAATACATCCGCGGTTTCGCAGGCGACGACCTCCAAACCGGCGACAATGGCGTGAACACAGCCATTGATAAGGCTGAGGCTGAAGGCTGGGGCACTGGCGTCACCAAGTTCCGCCTGCGCGACTGGGGCCTGTCCCGTCAGCGCTATTGGGGTTGCCCGATCCCTGTTGTCCATTGTGATGACTGCGGCGTAGTTCCTGAAAAGAAAGAGAACCTGCCGGTTCGCCTGCCCGACGATGTGACTTTTGACGTTCCGGGCAACCCCCTTGACCGTCACCCGACTTGGCGTGATTGCGCCTGCCCGTCTTGCGGTAAACCAGCCCGCCGTGAAACCGATACGATGGACACATTTGTGGACTCATCTTGGTATTACGCGCGCTTCACATCGCCCCGCGCAGACACACCGACGGTGAAAGAAGACGCCGACTACTGGATGAACGTCGACCAATACATTGGCGGTATCGAGCATGCTATTTTGCACCTGCTCTATTCGCGTTTCTTTGCCCGTGCGATGAACGAAACCGGCCACCTGCCCGCCAGCGCCCGCGAACCGTTTAATGCGCTGTTCACGCAAGGTATGGTGACGCACGCTATTTATCAGACCAAGAACCCAGAGACAGGTCGTCCGGTATACCACTATCCGGAAGCCGTTGATCTGCGCGATGGCAAGGCATTCCTCAAAGATGGTGGAGCTGAGGTCGAGATTATCCCCTCGGCCAAGATGTCGAAGTCCAAAAACAACGTCGTTGATCCGCTGAACATCATTTCTGCCTTTGGCGCCGATACCGCCCGCTGGTTCGTCCTGTCGGACAGCCCGCCGGAGCGGGACGTCGAATGGACCGCTTCGGGCGCGGAGGCAGCCGCCAAACACCTCGCTCGTGTGCACCGGATTTGCGCCGAGATCGCTGAGATGGACGACACCGTCGAAAGCGGTGATGAGGAGCTGCTCAAAGCAACCCACAAGACGATCTTTGAGGTCACTCAGGGCGTTGAATCGTTTGGATTTAACGCAGCGATCGCCAAGCTCTACGCTTTTACCAACACACTGGCGAAAAGTCAGGCGGGTGGAAAGGCTAAGAAAGAAGCCGCAATGGCGCTTGCGCAGCTTATGTCTCCGATGACACCACATTTGTCCGAAGAGCTTTGGTCGCTCTTGGGCGGAGACGGCTTGGTCACCAAAGCTGCTTGGCCAGTCGCGGATGAAGCCCTGATGGTTGAGGACAGTGTAACGCTTCCGATCCAAATTAACGGTAAACGCCGCGCGGAAATCAGCGTGCCGAAAGATATGCCGAAGGAAGAGGTTGAAAAGCTCGTCCTTGCGCACGAAGCTGTGGAAAAGGCGCTGGACGGTGGCCAGCCCAAGAAACTGATCGTGGTTCCGGGTCGTATCGTCAATGTCGTCGTCTAAATCAGCAGTCCGCCTTACACGCCGCTTTGCCTTACTCGGCATTTCTGCTTTGGCGGGCTGTGGATTTGCACCGGTTTACGGAGACCTAGGCAGGTCTACCTCCCATTATGGCGCAGTGACATTTGACACCGATGACTCATTGGACGGTTATCACCTACGTGATCAGCTCGAACAAAGGCTTGGAACTGGACAAAACGCCGAATACCAACTGACAGTTCGGCTTTCTGTGACCGATAGCTCCGTCGCGATTTCCACTGATGATGCGACCCTCCGAACGACATTGTCAGGGAAAGCGGTTTATGTTTTCTCCACTTTGACCGGAACAACGGTCGCCGAAGGAGAAGTGAATAGCTTTACCGGCTATTCCAACACAGGAAGTACCGTGTCGATCCGATCCGCTCGGCAGGATGCACATGAACGTCTTGCGACCGCTCTCGCTGATTTGATTGTCGCGCAGCTGATGGCTTTGTAGCTTATGAAGCTGAACCCGAAAGACGCAACGAGGTACTTCCGAAAACCTGATCCGAATAAAACCGGTTTGTTGATCTACGGTGCCGACGCCATGCGGGTGGCAATACGCCGGAAAGAGGTAATCGACGCGCTCGTAGGCCCTCAGGGTGAGGAGGAGATGAGGCTAACTCGCATTGCAGCCTCTGACCTTCGAAAAGACGGCGCCCTTCTGAACGATGCTATTAAAGCACAGGGTTTTTTCCCTGGTCCTCGGGTGGCTTTTGTTGAGGGGGCTACTGATGCTTTGGCGGATGTTATCGCGTCAGCTATCTCGGATTGGCACAATGGAGATGCACAGGTCATTGTAACGGCCGGACAGCTTACGGCGAAATCGAAACTCCGCAAGCTATTCGAAAACCACTCCACCGCTTTTGCAGTTGGCATCTACGACGATCCTCCCGGGCGCGAGGAAATCGAAGCTACGCTCGCAGATGCAGGTCTTCGCAACCTGTCTGCTGATGCGATGGAAGCGGTTGTGGGATTGTCGCGACAACTCGACCCAGGAGACTTTCGTCAGACACTTGAAAAGCTCGGACTTTACAAACTGAACGATCAAAGTGAAGTCACCGTCGAAGACGTTGAGAACTGCCGGCCCCAATCAGCAGAGGCAGGTTTGGATGATTTACTGAAAGTCGTTGCTGAGGGTCAAGCCCAGCACATCGCCCCCCTTTTGCGACGGCTCTATGCACAAGGCGTGAACCCCACAACGCTTTGCATTGGAGCGAACCGTCACTTCAGAACACTTCATGCTGCTGCATCTGACCCTGGTGGCCCGTCAGCTGGGGTAGCCCGCCTGCGTCCACCGGTCTTTGGCCCGCGTCGCGATCAGGTAGTCCGTCAGGCGTCCTCATGGGGGCGTCCAAATTTGGAACGGGCACTGTCCGAGCTCCTGTCAACCGACTTGGCACTGCGGTCTACGTCGAAAGCGCCACAGCATGCGCTCATGGAACGTGCGCTTGTCCGATTGGCGATGATGGCAACCCGCAGGTAATCTGAGGCTTCAGAAAACGGCTGAAAAAACAAAAGGCGGACCCGAGGGCCCGCCTTCCGTAAATCATTTTGCTAGGGCTTAGCTGCCCGAAGCTGCGATCAGCGCGGCGACAACGCCGAGGATGATCCAGTTGGCACCAACCGAGGAACCAGCCGGAGCAGCCGGTACAACGGTAACCGGTGCTTGCGGAACAACCGGAGCAACGCCACCAGCGTTTGCTGCCGAAGCGGCTGCGACGGCTACAACCGAAGCGAGGATGATCTTACGCATTTTAAAAACTCCATTAAGAAGACCTGTCTGCACCTTGGGGTAGTCAAAATCCCCATTCAGTTCAAGAACTACTTTCTCAAAAAAGAGAATTACGGGTTTTGGATAAGCAAATGTGTCACGGATGGTGACATCCACTGCTGGGACTGACGAATTTTCCCTTCATTTCCTAGCCAGTAGACGTTCACAAAGGCGATTTGATCGCTCGTACAGGTCTCTTCAAATCGAGTCGTTGCGAAGCTATTCTCTTGTATAGAAACTGTATCAGCGTTTTTCCGCTCAATCGAACAGTGCAAATCCACCCGTGCAATCCGGTCATTTCCGTTCAAAAACTCCATCGAACGCGAAAATGTCCCGCCTCCCGCCAGCAGAGCGGGGTAAACACCGTCCACGTCAGAGGCATATAGGTCACTTCCGAACCCACGGGTCGCAACCAGAACGCCATCCTGAGTCGTAACGGTCTTTCCGGTAATGCCGGTCCAAGTAATCCGATTGCCGTTTTCACCCATCTGGCGAAGCAATCCGCCCCATCCGGTCGCGGGCAAAGCCATGAGAATCGTAGCGGCACCACCAACCCACGCTTCAACATCGACAGCCGGCGCTGCCTGACGTCCGCTACGCAGGACTGATATTGTGCGTGAAAGCCCTGAATCATTCGCAAGAGATCCGCAGGCTGTCAGAGTCGACAGCGCCAGAATTGCTAGTTGCTTTTTCATCGCCAGAACCGTCCCCAAGAATCACCGTAGTCTGTAATATGGCCGCCGCGTACAACTTGATACAGGCGATCTTCGACGCTCAAACGTGCACCACCATCCCGTGTCAGTGAACTCAACTTGGTCGAAACTACACTCCGGCTCGGTCGTCCGTCCGCCCAGTCTGTCGGAATGGTCAGCATGATGCCCTTGTCAAATGAACCTTCGCCGAAGTCATCAAATGGTACATCCGTGAGCGTCGCATATGCTCCGACGCGCCATCCGTTATCGAATTCACGATTGACAGAAAGGGTGGCTCCCCAGTCTCCGGCAAGATAGCGCCCTGCATCCACTTGAATGTGATAGCCCCTATCCATTTCCCAATATCCCGATAGATGCCCACTGATGACATCGTAGTCTTGGAAACCAAGCCTCATGTCGTAGTCACGCTGCATCGTATAATTGAGCTCGCCTCCAACAGCGAAGTTGCCTTCTACTGGTTTCCAGAGGACTTCGGTGGAAATACCCCCGTGCATCGCTTCGATGTAGCCGAAAGTAACGCGGGAATAGAGTTCCGGCCCCAGTCGCCCGTACCAAGCAACTGTCAGGTTATTGATGCCACCATCACCTTCTAGTGCATAGTAGGGTGCATTTCTTCGAACGGGCGGCAACGTTGACGGTTTAATCGTTCCAAGACCATCGCGATTGCTCCAGAGCTCTTTCCGCACCGAACCACTGACAACGATATTTGGGCGGATTTCATAGCGCATACTCGCCTCTAGACCGAGTTCGATACCAGCAGGGTTTGCGCTGTCAAACAGTGTAAGCTCTCCGTACGGCAGGATCCCCCAATCAAACCGCGCCCCACCTGTCCCAACTTCGACCAAACCATCGTCCGGCGGGACTTCAGTTGTCAAAGACCGCAAATAAATCTCTTCTACAGCGCCAGTCCGGTTTTCCAGATTCTCCATGTCGCTGCGATGGACAGTTGTCGACGAAAGCGGAATCCCACGCTGCATCGGTTCAAGAATGAAATCCTCAATCGACGGAGGTAAGGCCTGAGTCAAAATCCGACTGATCCGCCCAATAGCTTGCACTTCGGACCTGTAACGGGTGTTTGTATAGCGAAGTCGAATGCTGCGATCCGTAAAGGCTGCGGAGTGTAGTTCGATTCCTTCAACTGCGAGCGCCTGCGCCAGACCTTGACGCATTGCGCTTTCCACTTCCGGAGTATGGTTCCAGGATAGGGCCGCTCGAGCATCCTCTGGACGAACTGCGACAGGAATCGGCGCGGCCTCAAGACCACCTACACCCGCGCGCTGCGAGGGGTTAATTGCCGCAGTAAGGCCAATTCCGAAGTCCGTCCCGTAAAGAGAATATGCGCTAATCTGATAACGCTCATTTGGCCTGTATGTCAGACCAAAGTTTAGTGGGCTTTGCGGATCAAAACTTCCGTTGGTCGTTTCGCGTACATATGCGTCTGAAGAATACTCCGCTACAAACGTCAGCTTCGGAGATACATGCCATTCTACACCGCCAAAGACTGCGGCATCACCACGGAAATACTGGTTCCAAGCCGGAATTCCGCCGTTGTCTGAACCACGTCCTGGCCTAGTTTCGAAGTCACTGGAAAGAACGCCCAGTGGATTTGTGAAGCCGTTGTAGCTCCCCATACGTCCCCAACCGAGTCCAGCGGTAAGCCGGAAATTCTCTGCTACGGTTTTCGTGGCAACGACGTATTCAGAAGTCAGAAGCCCTGTACCCATAAAATCACGAAGACCAATGGCTACTGTCGGACGCCAATCGGTTTCGTCTAAAATTCGGTATTGGAGGTCGAAGCTTCGATCATAGGTCTCGTCTGTACCAGGACCATTATGTTGATCTAAACGGCTATAACGGAACGTACCAGACAAGCGGGGGGAAATCTGGAAGGTTTGGGAAATCTTTTGTTGCAGACCAAATGCGTTGAGTGACATTCCCAGCTCTGCATCTGGCATCGACAGAGCCGACGGCATTTCGACCAAGCCGCTTGTACCGAAGAACGAGTAATTCGGTGCCCAATCTTCGGCCATCAACGGGCCCGCTGTGGCAATGCTAGCACCGCAAACTGCGCTCAATAGGACAGATTTAATCGTAACACGCATTTGGTTCCCCACTTTTCTTGATATCGGTTTAGCGACCTACAGCGCCAAAAGCAAAGCAGCAAAAGCTCCAACGCTGCTGACCGGCGAAGGGTTGCATAGCTGCATCGCAAAATTTCCTACCCAGCGAGCCAACGCAGAGTGGAAAGTGCGGCCCAGCGACCGGTCGCCAAACAACCGTTGATTAAATAACCACCTGTTGGTGCTTCCCAGTCCAGCATTTCGCCTGCACAGAAAACGCCCTTACGGGAATGCAGCATGAGATCAGCATTCAATGCGTCGAACCGCAATCCGCCCGCGACAGAGATTGCTTCATCAAGCGGACGCGGACCGGAATGCTGAATCTGTAGAGCCTTAAGAAGTGGCGCTAAATCAGTCGGCAGGGGACGACCGAACTCTTGTAGCAGTGCAATTTTCACCGCATCGAACTTCAAAGCTTTGCGCAGATGATTTGAAAGACTGGCTTTGCCTCTTTTGTCCAATCTTTGGCGCAGAGATTCCACATCCATGTCAGGTATCAAATCAACATAAAGACCTGCGCCGTCGCGTACACTGGCAGAAACCTCGTAAATTCCTCCGCCTTCGACACCCCGTTCGGAAATTACGAATTCTCCGCGTGACGAAAGATTGCCTGCGAATAGAGCGACTCCTTTCACTGGCACTCCGAAGAATGGTTGCATGTGTCGTGACCAATCGACCTCAAAACCCATGTTTGCAGGTCGAAATGGTGACACTTCGTTCGGAAACCGTTCACTCCATTGCCCGTCAGAACCAAGCCGAGACCAACTTGCTCCGCCTAGCGCGAGAACGACAGCGTCAGCGATTTCGGAAACTTCAGCGTCCGGTGTGGAAAAAGACAGTGCATCTTGTTCATTCCAACCATTCCATCGCCAGCGCGTTCGCAACTCAACACGCTGATCACCCAGTTTGCGAAGCCACGTCCGCAGCAAGGGAGACGCCTTCATTGCCTTCGGAAATACGCGCCCGGTCGATCCGACAAAGACGTCCTGTCCCAGAGCTTCTGCCCATTCGATGACCGCTTCAGGACCAAATGCTTCAAGTGCATTGCGCATGACCTCAGGAATGTCACCATAGGCCTCAAGGAAACCACTGCCGACCTTGGTCAGGTTCAAACCCGATTTACCCGCCATTAGGAATTTCCGCGCAGGGGATGGCATGGCATCAGCCACAACGACCGAATGTCCTGCCCCAGACAGAACATCTGCAGCCATCAGCCCAGCCGGGCCCGCGCCGATCACAATCACCTTCGCCAAGTCAGTCCACCGTAAGATTCCACTTTGTTGCGGGTATCACTCAATGATCGATGATCCAATATGAACACAGGGCACAGAGTGTCGGAGAACCTGTGGTTACCCCCCGATCAGCGATTTAATTCCCGCGATATGTGAATGCTTTGCACTCAAAGCGTCCTCAGCTAGTTCACGCGCAACGTCCATCAGGTTTTCGGGTTCAACAACCCGATCAACCAGACCAAAGCTCATGGCATCTTCACAACTGATTTTCTGGCCAGCCATCAAGATCAATTTTGCCTTGCTAGGGCCAATTAATCTGGCCATCCGCAGTGGATCCGACGGCTGAGGCAGAAAGCCGAGCTTCATTACAGGATAGAAAAACTTCGCCGTTGGCACAGCAATCCTCAGATCACAGGCCAGCGCCATTCCGAACGCGCCACCCGCCAAGGTTCCATTCAATGCAGCGATCGTCAAACACGGTAAAGCCGCGATTGCACCGGAAAGACGCTCCCATACATCGGAGGTCGCGAGGCCTGCTCGTGCTTCATCCAGATCGGCACCAGCGCTAAACACTTTGCCCGCACCGGTGATAACCAAAGCTTTTGTTTTTGTCGCAGCTTCGGCAATCTCTGCCAGTTCGATCAGCATCGTTTCGGTAAGTGAATTGGCTTTGTCTTGCCGGTCGATGGTTGCAAGCCAGAGGTCGCCGTCTTTATCAAGCTTGATCATTCTATCCCTGCAGCCTTTCGAATGTTCTGTTCACGAAGAACCACATCCTGTCCTAAATAGCCGTCAGCGTCTTTGCCGCACATCCATAGAAGTGCTTTAGCTGGCCATTCCGGAGGAATGTGATCGGACCATTCAAGCTTGGATACTGGCCCTAGGCCAGATGCCTTGATGTCGCGTTGCATTTGAGTGGCAACAGTTCCCGGAGAAAGCCCGAGTGCACGAATACCTTTAGAGCGATATTCCAGATCCAACTGGCGCGTGAGCATATATGCGCCCGCTTTTGACGCACAATAGGCCGACCACGGCTCGTATGGTGCATGAGCAGCCCCCGAAGAAATCGTGATGACCGTTCCGCCACCACGCGCGAGCATCTCGGGAACGGCAGCACGGATTCCATTGAAAACACCTTTGAGGTTCACGTCGATCACCTGCCCCCATTCGTCCGGGTCCGCTTCGACAAGGGGAACCATTGGGGCAATCAGCCCAGCGTTGTTAATTAGAACATCCACTTTTCCAAAGGTCTCGACCACCGCAGAAATGGCTTGATGCATTTCCCAGAAACGGGTGACGTCACATGGCACTGCCAGCGCGTTTTCACCAATCTCACCCGCGATCTCTGCAATCCGGTCACCACTTCGCGCCAACAGCACGACTTTCGCGCCTGCATTGGCAAACGTCCGCGCCGCTGCCTCTCCAATTCCGCGACTGGCCCCCGTAATAGCAACTACTTTGTCCGTCATCGTCATGTTTTCTTCCTCGAGCATCTAGGCGTAAGCGTTTCAAAGGATTATCTTTGGTCAGAATTCCTCACCTTGACCACGGTGCCAAGCCGAAGGAACGTGGATTTAATAGATTGCCGGAGACCTATCATGAAATATGCATTTAAATCTCGCACGCTTGTGTGCATTACCGCTCTGATGACAGCACCTGCAGCATTCGCAGATGTTACCGCGCAGGAAGTCTGGGATGTCTGGAAAGACCAGATGACTGCTGGTGGCTATGGAAACCAAATCAGTATCGGCGCCGAAACCATGTCAGGCGACACACTGACCATCGCGTCCATTACTGCGGACTTCGACGATGGGGACGCCTCTGTCTTTTTTGAATTCGGCCCCATTTCTTTTACAGAGAATGGCGACGGAACAGTTTCGATAGACACACCCGACACTTACCAGATTTTCATCGGTGATTCCGGCAACACGGATATGAATCGTGTTACGCTCGAGATGTCATCAACCGGCCAGTCCCTGCTCGTTTCTGGTACTCCAGACAATTTTAACTATGACCTTTCGGTGGATCGCTACACCCTGTCGATCGCAGACGCCCTGGACGGCGGTGAGCCGATGCCGATCGAAGCAAGTTTCAACCTGAATGGCGTCTCAGGTTCATACATCGTTCAACCCGGCGAGATGATGAATACTGTCTATGACATTGCTGTCTCATCGGCTGACTATCTGTTCTCGTTTGAAGATGGCAGCGACGCTGGCGATGTTGCGGGCCAATTTGCAGACATGACCATCGCAGCAGATATTTCTGCACCGATGGACATTGATGAGGAACACCCGGAAATGATGTTCCAGCAGGGCGCGTCTTTTGATGTTTCTCTGACCAACGGACCGAGTTCACAAATTGCTGCGCTCACCGACTATTCGGGCACGATGAACATTGCCTCGGCAAACCAGGGTGTTTCATTTGCATTTGCGTTAGATAAATCCGGAATGAGCGTTTCCGAAACGGTGAATGACGTCACAATTCAGGCTTCTGGCGGTCAGGTTCCGTTCCCGATCGAACTCACCGCGTCGACCATCGGCTTTGGAATGGATATGCCACTTGAAAAAACGGATGAGCCGGCTCCGTTCTCTGCATTGATCAACATTGATCAGCTCGGGCTGGACGATATGATCTGGATGATGGGCGACCCGACAGGTGCGCTGCCTCATGATCCGATCACACTTCAAATCGCACTGTCCGGAACAGGTAAACTGTTCTTTGACGTACTTGACCCTGAACAAAGCCAGGCAATGGAAATGGCAGAGGTCCCCGGCGAATTGCACTCTCTCAAGTTGGACAACCTCAATGTCTCGCTTGCAGGCGCTAGCGTTGTTGGCGATGGCAGCTTCACCTTTGATAACAGTGACCTCGCCACCTTTGGCGGCATGCCTCGACCTGAAGGAAGCGCAACACTTGTTGGTAACGGCATCAACGGCTTGATCGACAAGCTTGAAACGATGGGCTTGCCGATGAGTGATCAGCTGATGGGAGCACGTATGATGCTCGGTATGTTTGCCAAAACAACTGGCGATGATCAGCTGGAAACGACCCTCGAAGTCAACGGTGACGGCCATGTGATGCTGAACGGCCAGCGCATCCAATAAGCGAACACACTGCAATCTTTGAACGCCCTCCGTCCCCATGGCCGGGGGGCGTTTTACCTTTGGAACACTTGCAGGAATGGCCCCCTCGGTCTACGTGAAGTGGGACGAAAAGGACACTGAATGACCCAACCACTTTCTGATCTGACACAATACGTTCTGGATGCAGCCCGCAGAGCGGGTGCCGACAGCGCCGATGCTATCGCCGTCGCTGGCACATCGCTTAGCATTGATGTGCGTGGTGGCGCATTGGAACATGCGGAAAGGTCCGAAGGTGTCGATGTCGGATTGCGCGTTTTTGTCGGACAGCGACAAGCGTGCATTTCATCGTCGGACACCCGAGCCGAAGCATTGGACCAGATTGCGGAACGTGCCGTTGCAATGGCCCGCGTTGCTCCCGAAGACCCCTATGCAGGGCTCGCCGACAGGGACCAACTGGCAACCGACCTCGACAGTCGCCGTTTAGAACTATGTGATTACACCGCAGAACCCGATCCGGCAGCGCTTCAAGACGACGCTCAGCGTGCCGAAGCAGCCGCTCTTTCGGTAGAAGGCGTCGAACAGGTGATCGGAGCCTCCGCAGGATACGGCCGCCGTCGTATTCATCTGTCTGCCAGCAACGGATTTTCTGCCGGATACGAACGATCTGATCGTGGCATTTATATTGGTGCGCTGGCAGGCACCGGAAGCAACATGGAGCGCGAGCACGACTACGACAGTCGGATTTTCCAGTCTGACTTGAGAACGCCGGAAGACATTGGTCGCACTGCAGGCGAACGCGCCGTCGAAAGGTTGAACCCACGTCGCCCCAAAACCGGCTCTTATCCGGTGATTTTCGAAGAACGTGTTGCGTCATCCCTAATAGGGCATTTGCTGCAAGCTGTTAACGGATCGATGATCGCACGCGGATCATCCTGGGCCCGCAATCTTAAAGGGGAGCAAGTCCTCCCCAAAGAGCTGTCTTTGATCGAGGACCCTCATCGATTGCGCACGAGTTCTTCGCGCCTCTTTGATGCCGAAGGGCTGCCAACCCAAAAACGTTTCGTTGTCCAAGACGGAGTATTGGTCGACTGGACGATGGACCTTTCTACTGCACGGCAACTGGGCTTGCAAAGCAACGCGCACGCCGCGCGAGGCACCTCCGCACCGCCCTCTCCTAGCGTTTCGAATGTCTCTCTTACTCAAGGCGAGAAAACACTGCAGAACCTGATCGCAGAAATGGGAACAGGTTTACTGGTGACGTCGTTTATTGGTGCAACCATTAATCCGAACACAGGTGACTATTCCCGTGGGGCATCCGGTTTCTGGATTGAGAATGGTGAGATTATCTACCCCGTGAACGAAGTTACAATTGCGGGAAACCTCATCGACATGCTCAAACGGATTACCCCCGCAAACGATGCGCGCCAGCATCTGAGCAGAGTGGTTCCCTCGCTCATGGTGGAAGGTTTGACGCTTGCCGGAGAGTGATCTGGATTTATTGACGGATGCGGCTCAAAAGGCGGGTGCGATTGCTACCAGTTTTTTCAGGGCTTCGCCGAAGGTTTGGGAAAAGCCCGGACTTGGCCCTGTAACCGAGGCCGACATAGCCGTAGATGACATGTTGCGCGAAACGCTTCTGTCTGCTCGTCCAGATTTTGGTTGGCTGTCCGAAGAAACTGTCGACAACGCGGATCGACTTACCACAGACTGTCAGTTCATCATTGATCCCATTGACGGCACACGAGCGTTCATTGAAGGTTCGAAGGATTGGGCGCTCTCTCTCGCAGTCGTTCAGGGTGGCACCACGAAAGCTGCGGTCGTTTACCTCCCAGCCAAGGACTTGTTGTTTGCAGCCGGTATAGGCACTGGCGCTATGTTGAACTCTACCCCAATCGGGGTCGCCAAACCGACCGAGCCCGCAACGCTGTTAACGCCTCGCGTGTCCTTGGACGTCACCAACTGGAAAGACGCCCAACCACCGAATGTTAAACGCCATTTCAGATCATCACTTGCATATCGGATGTGCCTTGTTGCGCAAGGTCGCTTTGATGGCATGATGACCCTAAGACCAAGCTGGGAATGGGATATCGCCGCCGGTCAGCTTATCATTCAAGAAGCAGGTGGTGTTGTTACCGACAAAACCGGTGCGGCGCTTTGTTTTAACAACAAGCATCCTAAGTTAAACGGCGTAATTGGTGCTTCATCAGCTTTGCACACAGACATCCTTGACCGGCTTCTCTAGCCAAAC